>CAZDHT010000001.1:0-82136 GCA_964505325.1 uncultured Planctomycetota bacterium
GCAAAGACGGCCGCCGGCCGAACCTGGCACCCCAGTTCGTGGCAGACATGGAGCGCCGCCTGAAGCTCCAGTTCATCCCTGACTCCTCTGTGGTGGGGCAGGCACTCCTGCCTGCCCAGGACAAGAAGCCTAAGTCAGGGCAGACAAGAGTGTCTGCCCCACCGGATCAGAAGAACATCTTCACTCCCGAGGACGTGTTTCATTACATCTATGCGGTGCTGCACTCGCCCACGTACCGGGAGCGCTACGCGCAGTTCCTGAAGATCGACTTCCCCCGGATCCCGCTCACGTCCAACCGGCCGCTCTTCCGGAAGCTGTGCAAGCTGGGCGTAGAGCTGACGTCGCTGCACCTGATGGAGACGTTCGGGAAGGACATCACGTCGTATCCTGTCAAGGGCGACAACGTGGTCGAGAAGGTTCGCTACACCCCGCCAGGAAGTGGCACGGGCGTCTCGCCCGTGGAAGATCACGGCCACGCCTGCCCTGAGCGGAGCCGAAGGGATGGCCGTGCCGCGAAGCGGGGCCGGGTGTGGATCAACAAGACGCAATACGTTGCCGGCGTGCCGCCGGAGGTGTGGGAGTTCCACGTCGGCGGATACCAGGTCTGTCACAAGTGGCTCAAGGACCGTAAGGGCCGGACGCTTAGCTACGACGACATCGAGCACTACGAGCACGTCGTCGCCGCGCTGAACGAAACCATTCGCCTGATGGCCGCGATCGATAAGGCCATTCCCAAGTGGCCGATCGAGTGACACGCGCAGCCGCCAGAGCTTCTCCGCCGCAGCGTCGGCGGGTCCACCCATTTTCTGTTTGACTGACCCGCTGCAAGGCCGTAGACTTGATTTCTGCGAAGAACTCGGAGAAACGGGTTGAACATAGGGATTGTTGCCGACTCGCACGACAATCTCCGGGCAGTCGAAGCGGCGGTCGCCATCTGCCTGGATGATCAAGCTGCCGCCGGAGAGCGACCGAGAGAGCAGGGAGCGATAGACAATGGGTAAGACCGAGACACGACGGCGGGCCAAGCGCCGTATCGATCACCTCTCTGACGAGCACGTGCTCGTAGCCGAGCGGTTCCTCGCCTGGCTCGAGGAATGCGAGGGAGACGAGGCGACGGCAGAACTCCTCCGCATTCCAGGCTTCGCCGAAGAGCTCGAGGAGGCGGAGAAGGATGTCGAAGCCGGCCGCCTCACCCCCCTGGAACACCTGAAGCGGAAATACTGAGATGTACCGCGTGATGCTTGCACGGCCCGCACGCCGTTTCTTCGAGCGGGCCGACGCCGAGCTTCAGCGCCGGCTCGATGAGTGCTTCGGCCAGTTGGCCGCCGACCCGCGCGGCTTGCCGGGGACTCGCCCCCTCAAGGGCAAGTACACGGGATACCTCCGCGCCCGCATCGGCGCGTACCGCGTCGTCTACCGCATCGATGAGGATGACCGAACGGTCATCGTCGCCACGGTCAAGCACCGCCGAGAGGTCTACCGTTGACCGCCGGAGGTGTGGGAGCAATACACGCCCGTTCACAGAACGGGCCTGCAACGTGGCCGCAAGGTGTTGTAGGCCGGTTCTGCGAACCGGCGGAAAACCTGTTTACGCTTCATTTGGCTGAAGTGTTGCCTCCGCCGCAGCGTCGGCGGGTCCACCCATTTTCTGTTTGACTGGCCCGCTGCAAGGCCGTAGACTTGATTTCTGCGAAGAACTCGGAGAAACGGCTTGAAGATAGGGATCGTTGCCGATTCGCACGACAATCTCCGGGCGATCGACGCGGCGGTCAACGTGTTCAAGGAGCGGGGCGCGGAGGTCCTGATACACGCCGGTGACTTCGTCGCCCCGTTCGCCGTAAAACGGTTCCTCGCGCTGGGCGTTCCCATGGTCGCGGTCTTTGGGAACTGCGACGGCGAGCACCGGGTGATCGCCGAGTTGCTGCCCGACATCGTGCCGGGGGCGCGGCGCGAGACGCTGGACGGCCGCAGTTTCGTCGTGGTACATTCGCTCGAGCGGCTGGAAGAGAGCGACCGGGCCGGCGCGGACGTGATTGTGTGCGGGCACACCCACCAGCCCGGGATTCTGGGCGAGGGCCCGCTGGTGATCAATCCCGGCGAATGCGGCGGCTGGGTGAACGGGCGGGCCACCGCCGCCTGGCTGGACACCGCAACCATGGAGCCCGAAATACTCGAATTGGGGAAGCCATGAGGAAAGCTCGTCTCGCCGTTTCCTTGGGTCTGATGGCGGTCGCCTTGGCGATGTGCCCGGCCTGCGTGCTGAAGACCATCGGCGTCCGCTCGGACCCGCCCGGGGCTACCGTGTACCTCGACGGGCTGGAGGTCGGCCAGACGCCCGTCGACAACATCCCGTTCGACTTCTACGGCACCCGCGAGATCGTGGTGGACAAGCCGGGCTACCTGTGCGAGAGGCGGATGGTCAAGATCGCCGCACCTTGGTTTTGCGTGTTCCCCATTGACATTGTGACCGAGCTGCTCATGCCGTGGGAGATCTACGACCGGCGGTACTACTATTTCCCAATGAAACCGGCGGTGCGAATGGACAAGGCCACGCTGCTCCGGCACGCGGGCGAGACGCGCGAGATCGCGAAGGCGCGCATTGCGGCGGCCCGGCGCGAGGCGCAGTATAGGCCGAGGAAGTACGTGCTCGAGGGTGCCGAGAAGCGGTCCGTCTTTTTCTTCTTCCTGAGCCCGCCAAGGGGCGAGCCGGCGTACCGTGGCGAGACGGAACCCAAGGAAGGACCCGGGACAGAAGAGTGAGGCACATGCTGCGAAGAACTGGCCGGCCGGTACACCTCGCCTGGTGGGCGCTGGCCTGGGTGCTGGCCGTGGCGCCCGTCGCGTTCGGCGCCGAGGAGCCGAAGCCGCCCAAAAAGCCGCCGGAGAAGCCACCCAGGAGAGGCCCCGTCGGACCCACCTACATCGATGAGGGCCACCCGCGCATCACGCTGAAGAAGGCGGCCCTCCTCAGCACGCTATCCACCATCGGGGACCGGTCGCAAAGCATCGAGAAGCGCGTCAACGCCATCGCACTGGCGGGGCTGGCGCGCCTGAAGCAGGCCGTTCCCGCGCTCTGCGCGGTTCTCAAGCGGCAGGACGTGATCGACGTCAAGGTGGCCGCCGTGTGGGGGCTGCGAGAGATCGGCGAACCGGCCGCCATCCCGACCCTGCTCGTCGTGCAGAGCCAGGCCGTCGGGCCCAATCCCACCCTTCGTTACGAGAAGAAGATCTCTTTCCCTGATGCCGGCGTGGAGATGACCTTCCTCGAGCTGATCGAGGATGCCATCGGGCAGCTTGGGGAACTGGTGACCGGGAGGTACCTGAAAATCCTCAACACCCCGGCCGGATCGTATCGCACCCAGGCGCAAAACACCGCCAACCTCCAGCGCGCGGCACTCGCCGTCATCGTGTGCATCGGCGACCGCGACCCGCGCGCCATCAAGGCGATGGCCGACATCCTGAAGGTGCCGGCGGAGACCCACCCGGCGGACTTCCGAGAGACGGCCGCGCTGGGCCTGTCCCGCGTCCTGGTCGCGCGCACCAAGGAGTTCGCCGTGGTCCGCGCACGCGACAAGCTTGCGGACCAGATCACCGAGCTGCTCGTCGGATACATCGTCCAGATCAAGCCCAGCCTGCACCGCGAGTTCATCGCCAGCGCCCTCAACATCGCCCGGCCGATCTATGCCGTCACCCTGCTGACCCGCCACTTCGCCGACAATTCCTCCAAGGAGGTCCGGACGCGGACCATCGAGGTGCTTGGGCTGTTGCGGACGCGCGAATCGTCCGAGGCGCTCGTCTGGGCGCTGGAGCAGGAGAAGGACCCCGAGCTCCGCTGGCGCGCGGCGTTCGGCTTGGGCCTATGCGGGACGTCAGACATGGCCCTCAAGGCGCTCATCAAGGCGCTCAAGGACAACTCGCCGGCGGTGAAGCGTGCCGCGGTCGGTGCGATCGGGCGGATCGGCGGCAAGGAGCGCGTCAAGCTCGTCGCCCCCAGCATCCGGGACCCGGACCCGAGGGTCCGCGCCGCGGCCGCCCGGGCGCTGGGCATGTCCCGCGACAAGGCGGGCGTCCCGCACGTGCTGGTCGCGGCGAAAGATGAGAACGTCGTGGTGCGGGCGACGGCGGTCGCCGCGCTGGGCGCACTTGCCACTCGTAACAGCCTCGCGGCCATCGTGGCCGCCGCCAGGGACCCGGAGCGGCAGGTCCGCTACACCGCGATGAAGGTCCTGTGCAACATCCACCGCCCCAGCGCCTGCGAGGCGCTGCTCGGGCTGGTCAGCGACACCGACCGGCGGATCCGCGCCGACGCCTCGAACGCGCTCCGCATCGCCGCGGCCCATCATCCCAAGTCGCTCAAGCAAGCGCTCATCACGGTCATCGCGGACCCCAGGAACCCGGCCAGCGCCGACGCCTGTGATTTCGCCGATTTCCCGAAGGACCTGGAGATCGTCAAGGCGCTCCGCCAAGCCTCCGTGGACAAGCGGCCCGGAGTCAGGGCCAGCGCGCTCCGGATGCTCCGCCGCATGGGCCTGCGGTGACCCCGGCCCCCTGTGCTCTCACCGTTGACCTCGTCCGCTCTCCTTGCGACGCACGACGGGTTGACAGGATTGCTCGTCCTGGTATCATTACGGTCAGCCGCCCCACGAGAACTGTGGGGCACGTTGAACAGGAAGTCCTATCCTTCAAGTTGGGCAAGACAGGAGTGTGCGTGTGACGAAGGAGCGTCGAGGCAAGAGCTTGCGGCAGTTACCGAAACGAGGAAGAGGAAGGTGTCCCGTTTGCGGGAGGACGGGTGTCAAGCTCCTCTGGGACGGCGTGTTGAACGACGAGCCGGTAAAGGTGTGCAAGCAATGCCGGAAGCGGGAAGGGTAGCGCATCGGCCGTGCCCGCCCCAAATCCAGCGGCAACGCCGTCAATGCGAAGCAGAGATGCCCTGTCTGATGCAAGGCGGAAGTGCCTTGCAGCAGGTCGTTCCGCACCTATATCTGCCCTCTCCGCCCCGGTCCCCAAGTACCCGTGGCAGTTCGGGCTGGGCCATCGCCCGCGACAAGGCAGCCATAGCGGCCGACGTGTTCGTTGTGGCCACTTTTGTCGCGTGCTGAGGCCGGGCGACGCCAGCGCCCGCGGCATGCGTCCTCTCTCATATTCTGTTCCCGAGCATCAGGTCGATGAACTCCATCGCCCTGACGCCTTGCTTGATGTCCGTCAGCGGGCGCGTGCCGCTCAAGATGCATTCGATGAAGTGCTCGTCTTCACCGCGGAAGCCCTGGCAGACGTGGAACTCGTCGCTGCCGGCGAGCTCATTGCCGTCGAGCGAGGTGCGACGCACCTTGCCGGGCCCGGTGGACGCCAGCGAGTATGACTCTTCGCCGCCGTGCAGCAGAATCTCGGCGCTGCACGCGGCGTCGCCGAAGCCCAGGTTGACGAATGCGCTGCCGCGCGGGCCGTGGATCTCGAGTGAATGCACCCGGCCACCGGTCTGGTAGTTGGACTGGACGATACCGGCCACCCCGTTGTCGAACCTCGCCACGGCGTTCCAGCGGTTTGTCACCACGTCTTCGGTCTGACCCTCGACCGTCGCGGCCGCCACCGGGGTGCCGGCGGCGACCCACAGCACGAGGTCGGCCGAATGGATCGCGTCGGACACAAACGCGCTGATGCTTCCGCCGCTGAACGCCGCCCCCACGTGCTTGATGAACCGGCCCTCGACCTGGGTGATCGGCGGGCGCTCCGTCATCAGCTTGACCACGTGCTGGACGAGCGGGTTGAAGCGGCGATTGAACCCGACCTGGAGGATGCGGTCCGCTTCTCGCGCGGCGCGGAGCAGCGTCTGCGCCTGGAACGTCGTGATGCCGGGCGGCTTCTCCATGAACACGTGCTTCCCGGCTTCGAGGCAAACCTTGGTGGGCCGGAAGAGTTGGTCGGGCTCGGTGAGGACAAACACGGCGTCCAGGTCTTCGCGCTCGAGCATCTCGCGGTACAGGATGTAGGTCTTGCCGACGGAGAACCTGGCGGCGGCGTTCCGGGCCCGCTCTTCGATGACATCACAGACGGCCACCAGCTCGGCCGCCTCGATATCGCGCAGCGACGGCAGATGTGCCTGGTTGGCGATGCCGCCCGCCCCGATGATGCCCACACGCACCTTCCGGTCCGACGTCATTCCATCGCCCCTTCGCTTGGGCCGATTTCCGCCTTGGCACGAAGTTGCGCCGGGAGAAGTATACCGAAAAGTCCTGTGCAGGCAAGGTGAGTAGACCGGGTACAGGGGTCTGAGGGCCCATAACAGAACCCTGGTGAGGCAGGCATTCCTGCCTGCCCGGTGTGAACCGCCCCACCCGGCCGCGTGAACTTGCGAAGGCCGCACGAAGAACGAGCCGCAGATCTCGACGTGTCGGCTGGCGGAGAAGGCGGCGCCTCGCACCCGGCCGGGCGGGATTGTCTTCGCCGCCCCCTCGTGGTATGATCACGCGGTACGATACAGAGGGCCAAACTCATGGCGAAGGAGTACGACGGCTATCCGTTCCAGATCGGCGCGCGGTGCAACATCGCGCAATACCGGATGCTGAAGCGCTGCTCGGAGAAGCAGGACGCTACGGAATGGAGCGATTGGCGGGCGCACCGACCCGATGAGCCGGTCTGGCTTTTAGGCGCGCATCTTGGGGCAGCCAATCTCAAGGGGGTGCAGCTCTGGAAGGCCCATCTGGAAGGGGCGGACCTCCGCCAAGCCCGGCTGGAAGGGGCGAACTTTCACGAGGCCCGGCTGGAAGGGGCGAATCTCCAGAGGGCCCGGCTGGAAGGAGCGAGGCTCGGGGCGGCCCGTCTGGAAGAGGCAAATCTGCAGAGGGCTCGTCTGGAAGGGGCGAGGCTCAATGAGTCGCACCTGGAAAGGGCGAACCTCGAAGGGGCCCACCTGGAACGGGCGGACCTCTGGGGGGCCCATCTGGAGGGGGCGGAGCTCCGGCATGTCCGGCTGGAGGGGGCGAGGCTTTGGCAGGCCCATCTGGAAGGGGCGAAGCTCCGGCAGGCGCATCTGGAAGGGGCCACGTTCGAGGAAGCGCACCTGGGAGGGGCGAACCTCGGGGGGGCGCATCTGGAAGGGGCAAATTTCGCCCAGGCCGAAGTGAACGGGAAGACGCTGATAGCCGGCTGCACCGTTAGCCGGCATACCTACTTCGGTACCGTCGGCTTGGACGCGGCGCGGGTCGAGCCGGGCCTGAAGCAGCTCCTCGAGTACAATGTCCGCTGGCGGCGGTGGCAAGAATGGTTCAACAAAGGGCCGCGGCCGCTGCGCGCGCTCAAGCGGACGGTCGTCGCGCCGTTCTGGTGGATGTCGGACTACGGGCGCTCCACGTTGCGGATCATCGCGACGTTCGCTGTGCTGGCATTGGCGTTCGCCATCATCTACTACGCCTGGGCACTGGTGTGGCCGCCCGGCATTGTGACCAGTCTTCTCGAGGGTCCGGGCGGCCCGATACCGCGATGGTTGGTGCCCATCCGCGCTCTGTACTTCTCTGTCGTGACCATGACGACGCTGGGCTTCGGCGACATGCACGCGGACTCACTGAGCTTCTGGGGGCATGTCCTGCTGATGCTGCAGGTCCTCTCGGGTTATGTGCTGCTCGGCGCCTTGGTAACGCGCTTCGCCGTGCTGTTCACCGCCGGCGGCCCATCGGCCCGCCTAAGGGAAGAGGAGGGCGGAGCAGAAGAGGGAGCAACATCTTAGGGAGAAGCGGCCACAGGCACGTCTCCGCTGTCTGCTTCACTTGGCTGAAATGTTCCGTAGTATCGAGCCCGCCGCCCTCGCGCTTTCCTGACCGCACTCACGGGCTTATAATAGAGGTCCCAGGAGTTGGAGGAGAACAAGGTGGCCGAGCAGGGGAACGCGGCTCTGGACCTGTCGCAATTGAGGCTGTTCGTGGCGGACCGCATCGGGCCGTTCTTCGAACGCCTGCTGGACGAACGCCGAGACCTGCTGGCGCTGCACGTCATCGGCAGCGCGGTCACCGACGACTTCGAGCCGGAGCGGTCGGACATCAATTCGATGATCGTGCTCGAAGAGATGGACCTCGACTTCCTCGACCTGCTGGGCCCGCTGTGCCGCGAGTTCCGCGACAGCCGCATCCACCCGCCCATGCTGATGACGCCGAAGTACATCGAGCGCCGGCGGGACGACTCGCCCGTCGAGCTGCTCGATCTCAAGCTGGTCAACGTGCTGGTCTACGGCGTGGACCTCTTCTCAGAGATTGAAATCGACCGGTCGCGCGTCCGGGTCCAGTGTCAACACGAGCTCCGCAACCGGCTCATCATGCTGAGCTGGGGCTACGTCGGGGCGGCGGGGGGCAAGGGGGAGTTGACCGAGTTGCTGCACGATTCGGTGTTCGGCCTGGCGCGGCTGATGCGAGGGATACTGTACGCGCGCGGCGAGGACCCGCCCATCACCGCCGGGCCGCTGTTCGACGCGCTCTCCGCCCTGGTCGGCGGCGTCGTGCTCTCGTTCAAGGAAGTCTACTGGATGAAGCTGCACGAGACGAAGATGCCCGTCTCGCGCGTGCGCGCGATCTTGAAAGACTACTACCGCGCCATCGAAACCCTCATTGACATTGTGGATCAGATTGAAATCCCTGGCTCGTGATCGTGCGTCCGTATTCCTCGGCCTGCTTGCCGCGGCCTGGCTGCATGCCGCTCCCGGACCCGCCTGGGCCGCGGGGGTGTCGGCGGCAAAGCCGAAGGTGAAGTCGGTCAGCATCGTCCTGTCGCGTCAGGCGGACGCGCCCGTGGTGAGCGGGCTGATGAGGACGAAGGCCGGCGCATCGTATGATCCCGAGGCCGTCGCGGGCGACCTGTACCGGATGGCGGTGCTGGGCTACGCGGTGGCGCGGTTTGAAGCGCGATTCGACGCAGACGGTGCGGCCATATCGCTGACCGCGTCCCACACCGAGAAACCCACCGCCCCCCGGCTCGAGTCGGTGGAGCTGACCGGCGGGGTGGCCGCCATCGACGAGGCGTGCCGGTCCCTCCGCAGCCAGCGACCCTCGACATTGTCCCAAAGGCGCCGGCTGGATTACCTCGGCATGCTCCGGGATGCCCAGCTCATCGAACGCGAGTATCGCGCCCGCGGCCGGCTGAACGCGCGGGTGACCGGCATCATCGCCCAAGTCAGCGGCGGCGGCAAGTCGGCACGCCTGCGCTTCGCGATCAAGCCGGGGAAACAGTTCATGCTCGGCAAGGTCGCCGTCAAGGGCAACCAGAAGATCGAGGCGGAGGAGCTGATCCAAGCCTTGAAAATCGAGGGCCGGCCGCCGTGGACGGACGCGCTGCGGTTCCAGCTCGTTCATCGCGCCTTCCAGTTCTGTCGCGAACGCGGGTATCTCGACGCGCGGGTCGATAGCGAGCGGGAGAAACAGCCGGCGGGGACGGTCGACCTGCGGATCGATCTGACCGAGGGCGATCGCGGCATCCTCAACCAGGTCGTCATCCAGGGCGCGGAAACGCTCAAGCCCAAGGTCGCCAAGCTGATTACGTTCCGGAAAGGCGAGCCGATCGCCCCCTCGGCGGTCGAAAAGCTCAAGCAGGCGATCGAGGACCTCGGCCACTTCAGCAGCGTCGAGATGCTGTTCGTGCCGCTCCGCGACCAACCCGCCGGTCATCGCGACTTGGTGATCCGGCTGAGCCCGGTCGACCTGGGGCGTGACATCGGCGCCGCCGAGAAGCTCTACTACGAAATGGCGCAGAACATCGTCCGCCTCTACAACCGGGGCGAAGCGGGGCTCCGCTCGATCAGGATCAGTGGCTTCACCGCGTTCGACGGCGGGACCCTCCGTATCGACGCCGCCATCGTCCGGCCCGATTACGCGCGGGTGAGGGTGATCCTGTCTCCTGGCGCTGCGGCGGAGGAACCACGCCCGAAGGAGATTTCGTTCTTCCGGGACGGTACCGAGGCGGCCGTGTACCTCTCGCCGCTGGGGACGACGGTCAACGTGCCCGCCTCGCTGGCAGTCAAGTTCGCCCTGGAGCCGCCGGAGGAATCGGAGAGCCTGTTCACCGAGGTCCAACTGGCTCCGGGGGTCGTCAAGGATCCTCGGAACTCGGACGTTGTGTTGCTCGGCGAGCGCTGCCCGCCGGCGGCCGTGTACTTCACGAGGCAGGCGAAAGCCTTCGCCCGGAAGCCGCCCAAGCTCACTGCCACTGGCCTGGTGCTGCCGGATGCCTCTGGCGACGGCGGGACAACGAAGATTCTCCTGGATGCCAACAAACTCCCACGACAAGTGATGCGGCTGGACAAAAAAGGGACCGTCACCGCGCGGTTCGACATCGAGATCAATCCCAGGATCGACCGGAAGCGTGAGCCGAAGTGGGCCAAGATGCCCGGCCACAAGGAGGCCGCGGCCGGCCTAGCCCTGATGGCCCCGGCGCTGCGGGCGCTCGGCCTGTCGGATGCCGCGGCGGAACTGGCCGACCGGGCGGTCGCCGAGCACCCCAAGAACCCAGGCTGCGTGGCCGCGCGGGGACTGGTGCGGACGGCGAGCGGCCCGCCGAGCCCGGGACTGGCTGACCTGCGCGCCGCCGCGGCGACGTCGAGGCATCCGGGGTACGCGCTCCTGCTGGCGGAGACCCTGATCCGCGGCCGCCGGTTCGCCGACGCGCGCGCGGTGTGCCGGAAGCTGTTGGCCGCGGGACCTCCGCAGCCCAGGCGGCTCGAAGCCGCCGATGTCATCCTCGCCGCCAGCATGAGCCTGCGGTCAGCGGTCGACCGGCTGATGTCCGAGCCGGACGATTACGAGCGACGGGCGAGGGTGGACTGTGCGCTTGCGCACATCGGCCTCCGGGAATATCGCAAGGCGGCGGAGCTTGCGCGCCAGATACTCCGGGACAGAGCCGACGATGCGCAGGCGACCGAACTTCTCGCCAGGTGCGAGCTCAGCCTCGGCAATCCGAAGGCCGCGCTCGGCGCGCTGGCGAAGCTCAAACCCAACCTGGCGAAGGCCGAGCCCGACATCTATGCCGCACTGGCACATCACATGCTCGGCGAAGACACGAAGGCGGCTCGGGCCCTGGCGAGGGGAATGAAGAAGTCCTGGACCGCGCGCAACCTGCTGCTTCTCCAGGGCCAGGCCGCAGAGATCCATCCGCGATTCGACGAGGTCGCCGCGAAGGCCGCCCTCGCCAGGATCTTCAGCCGCGCGGCGGGCGGCGAGCTGACCCCCGACCGGAAGAAGAAGCTGGCCGCCGTCGTGAATGACTCCTATGTGCTGAGGGCCGACGTGGACAAGCTGGCGAAGCAGTTCGCCGGCGCCGGGACTCCGAACGGCGACAGCCACGCCAAGCTCTGGGCTGCGGCGCGACGGAAGCTCATTGAGGACACGCTCATTTTTCACTGGGCGATGTGGAGCCGGGTGGTCGTGCTTCCGGCAGACGTCCAGCGGGCCATCGACGCCGAGATGAAGCGGCTCGGCGCCGGCGACATGGAGGACTACACGAAGCTGCTCGAGAAACGCGGGACCAGCGTTGCAGAGCGGCGGGCAGACATATTCAAGAAGCTGCTCAAGCGCCAGGCCTTCTCGGCGGTCCTGTCGGACAAGGTGATGGCGCGGCCGTCAGAGGTCCTGGCCTACTATCAGGGGAACCCAAAGCAGTTCACGGCCCCGCCCTCCGCGCGGTTCCGAATGATCACGCTCCACTTCGTTCGCTTCCGCGAAAAGCACGAGGCGGTGAAGCTCGCCGGGGCGCTGCTCCGCCGCTTAAAGGCGAA
Organism: uncultured Planctomycetota bacterium; assembly: GCA_964505325.1. Classification (GTDB taxonomy): domain Bacteria; phylum Planctomycetota; class PUPC01; order PUPC01; family PUPC01; genus CAZDHT01. The sequence goes on from CAZDHT010000001.1 coordinate 11,750, forward strand.
GCCGGAGACGTTCGAGCAGCTCGCCCGGCAATACTCGCACGACGCCAACGCCGCCCGGGGCGGGCTGTGGGAGAACGTGACGAAGGGCTCGATGTTCGGGCCTCTTGACAAGGCCATCTTCGGCATGAAGCCCGGGCAGACCAGTGACGTGATCCAGACCGACAGGGGCTGCCACATCATCCGCGCCGAGAAAATGTTGCCTGAACGGATGATTCCGCTGGAGGAGGCGGCGCCGCGCATCGTCCGCGCCATGCAGGAGATCGGGGCGCGGGCCGAAATCGCCATCTGGATCCAGCGGCTCCGAGCCGAGTCGCACGTCGAGCTCTTCGACCAGTAGGCGCCCCGCGTCAATTCGCCCGCCGGCTCAGAACATCCAGTGCCACACGCCGCCCTTCCTGACGAACGACATCCGGCTGGGGCCCGTGCTGACGCCTTGCCCGGCGCTCTTGGGACGGCCGACGTGAATGATCGCGTCCGGTCCCGCAGAGATCTGGACCAGCTTGCTCCCCGCCGCAAACCGGATGTCCTCCGCCGCCGCCACCTCGACGGTATAGTCCGGGTGGGCGAAGATTTTCTGGAAGAACTCCTCGGCGCGCGCCTCGGCGTCGGGCGGCCCCGGCCCCAGCCCTGTGCCCTGTCCGCCGGGCCACATGCCAAGCGGCATCGACCGGACCGCTTTCCAGTCTTTACGTCTGTACGCGGCGGCAACTTGGGACACAACGGCAAGTATCTCCTGTTTGTCGGCGTCGGTCAGTGGTCCGATGTCGTCGCCATCTTGCCACGTCCACCGCGCCGGCACGGAAGCCTTGAACTCGAACGTTCCCTCGAGCCGGGCCTTGTTCGACGAGCCATCGTCGTAGATCCCGCCGATGGTCTTGGGCTGCGCCGGCCCGGATGCCCCGGCCGGCATCGAAACGAAGCGGATGTCACACTTGCGGGAAGTCTCGGGGAGGCCGTACTTCATCCGTTCCGCTTCGATCCGGACCATGTTCTTCCCGTCCACCACGAAGTGCGTCACGTCCGCAATGGCCGACCACCCCTCCACCGTGTACGCCGGCTGGTGGTTGATCGTCAGTTTCACCCGCCAGTGCTGGCCTGCGACGTTGAACTGATAACGGGTCTTGACGTCCGGCGGCGCGGCCCGCTGCTTCTTCCCGCAGCCGGCGGCGCAGACAGCCGACAGAATCAGGGCCAGGCACAGAAGCTGCGCGATCCTGCTCATCCGCGTCTCTCCTTTCCTACATCTGCCCGGTCAGCTTGTGGGTTTGCGGAATAATGCGCACGTCGTCGAGGACCTGGAGCGCGCTCATTTGAAGGGCGAGGACTTCCGCAGGCCCCGGCGGATTGACTCCGCCGGCCGGCGTGACCGGCTGGATCACGAAGGGGATTTGCTCGCCCACCGACGCCGCGACCAGCGCGGCATCCACCACGGCGTCGGTATCAGTTCTGTCGCTGACGACCGCCTTCACGAACACCTCCCGCCGGGCGGCGATGGCCAGGAACTCGCGCGACACGCCCGGGTCTGAGGCGTGCCCGGCCGACGATGCCAGCTTGATGTCCATCGCGACCACGTGGATCAGATCGATCACCTTTTCGAGCTCGTGGGGCAGCGTCCCGTTGGTTTCGAGATAGAACCTCCGGGCGCCGCAGAGCGGGATCAGTTCGGCGATGAAGTCCGCGGCCAGCAGCGGCTCGCCGCCGGTCAGGCTGACAGAGTGGTGCCGGTTGCCGGCGTCCAGCCGGGCGATCCCGTCGGCGACGGTGCTTGGATTGAACGGGTTCTCCCGCCGCCTGAACTGGCGGCCGCCCGGCGCCATTTCGATCCGCGCAAACGGGACGGGCTGGTGCGCCTCGGGTGTATCGCAGTACAGACACACCAGGTTGCAGCCCGAGAAACGCACGAACAGTTGCCGGCAGCCGGCGTAAATCCCCTCGCCTTGAACTCCACTGAAAACCTCGAAGATGTTCGCCGAGGCCGTCACAGTTGCTTCCTCACCGAATCCAGCAGCGGCCCGCCAATTTCCACCGGGATCTCGCGCCCGGCGCGCAGGAACAGCAGCGCGGCCGCCTTGGGCGCCTTGCCGAACACCTCCCGCGCCGCCAGCGCGTACGCTCCGACCTGCAGCCGGTAGCTCTGCGCGTGTTCCGCCAAGTGCTGTTCGGACACGTCGTCCGTCTTGTAATCAACAATGGTCAGGCCCGTGCCGTCGTCAAAGGCCAGGTCGATCAGCCCTTCGAGGATCGTGCCGTCCACATTCACGGCGAAGGGAACTTCCCTGTACACGGTACCCGCCTCCGCCGCCCGCTTCACGAGTTCCATCCCCAGAGCGGCTCTGGCCAGCTTCTCGACCATCGGCGCGTGGCTCGGGATGCCATTTCGCGTTGCTTCCTGTTCGGCAAGTTCCGAAAGCCCCGCCCCTGTCGCCAGGTCGGCCTGTTCGAGCACGGCGTGCACGGCCTTGCCGATCGATCTGCCAAGCTCGCCTTCCCCTGTGGGACGGCCGAAATCCTCTCTCTCGTCTTCGCCCAGCCTGGACGCCGTTTTCAGCCGCTTCTCCTCTGCGGCCCGTCGGATAAGCTGTTCGTGCGTCCGGCGCCACTTCTCGCGGCGTTCGCACAGCGTGGCACATTCCTTGGGCGGCTTGCGCTTCAGGTTGACCCGAAATGCCCGCCGGCCGTGCGGCTTCATGACGTCGGGATCTGCCGCCACCTCGGCCTCGACTTTCTTCGCCGCGGCGCCCGCCTCTTCGGCGAGGTCGGTCAGGTACTTCAGATACCCGCCCGGCTTGTCTGAGGCGGGGAAGTGCGGAATGATCAGCCGGTCGCGCGCCCGGGTGGCCGCGACGTAGAAGAGGCGCTGGGCTTCCGCCTCCTCCACGCGCTGCTCCCGCCCCTTGGCGTCCCGGAAGCCGAGAGTCATGATTCCCCGCGATTCCGCGCCGATCCGCACCTCGAAGCTGTCGCCGATCCGGTTCGGCACAAAACGGATGCGCGACTTGCGCCCGGCCGACATGTCGGCCAGCACCACGATGGGGAACTCGAGCCCTTTTGCCTTATGGATGGTGATCAGCTTGACGAGGTCTTCGTCTTCCTCGGCCAGAGGCGACTCGGCCTCTTCGGCGACGGTCGTCATCTCCTGCAGCCAACGGACGAACCCGCCGAACGTGGCGCCCGGCGTTTGCTCGTAGGCACGTGCGGCGTCGATCACCTTGGCCAGGTTGGCGGCGCGCTGGGCGCCCCCAGGCTTCAAATAGAACAGCTCAAGGGCTTTCGTGTCGGAGAGCACCTGCTGCACGAGGTCGGACGTACTCCTGAGATTCCGGTCCCGATGCCACGCCGCCAGCAGGCGGAAGACACCGAGGATGTACGCATCGCCCTCTTCCGCTGCGCGGCTCAGATAGTCGAACCGGGCCTCTGCCGCGGCCGCCAACTCGTCGTCCGAGACGCCGAGCAGCGACGTCCGCAGCGCGGCGACCACGGCGACGGGGTCATACGGCCGTTCGATCGCGGCCAGCACGACGCGCAGCTCGGTCACTTCCTGCCTTGCGAAGAACTCCTTTCCGCTGACCGCGCGGAACGGTATCCCGGCCGAACTGAATGCGCTCTCGTAGAGGCCGAACGCTGTACGGGCGCGGAAAAGCACGGCGACGTCCCCGTACGTCACCGGCCGCATCGTGCCCGTTTCCTTGTCCAGCACGGTATCGCCGCGCCCGATCATCGCTTTGACCTCGTGGGCGACGGTGGCCGCTTCGGCAACCCGCGCCTCGTCGATCTTGTCAAACGCCATCCCGTCGGGCGGCTTCAGAACCGTCGCCGCCGGCCCGGCATCAGTCCGCCACGCCTCGAGCGGGACGTACTCCGGCTGATAGGCCCCGTCATCCGGGCGCTGAATAAGCTCATCGAACACCGCATTGACCCAGTCCACACAGGCCGGGGAGCTGCGGAAGTTCTGGCGGACGTGGACGAGCTTGCCGGACCGCGCCACGACCTGCTTGGCCTCTTCGTAGGTCTCGATGTCGGCGCGGCGAAAGCGGTATATCGATTGCTTCGGGTCGCCCACGAAGAGCAGCTTGCCGGGGACGATTTCGACGTCCCGCCAGTTCGATGCCTTGGCTCCGTTCTCGGCCAGGAAAAAGACTATCTCGGTCTGCAGCGGATCGGTGTCCTGGCATTCGTCGATCAGGATCATCTTGAAGCGCTCCTGGAAGTACCGCCGCACCGCCTTGTCGCTGCGCAGCAGATCACGGGCCTTGAGGAGCAGATCGTCGAAATCCAGCACGGCGCGCTCGCGTTTTGCCGCTTCGTACCGGGCGACCATCTCGCGCAGGACGCCGGCCAATCGGCAGGCCACCACGTGTGCGGCGCTGTCGCGGAGAGGGTCGGCCAGGTCCTGCAGCTCATTGAGTCCGGCGATGCAGAAGTCGCGCGCCGGGCCCTTGCAGGCGTTCCGGGGCTTCTTGATGCGGAGGTCGAGGCCCGGCAGGCGGGCCATGTTCTCGTCCGGGCCGGCTTCCCGCATCTGGTCGGCGGCGTTCACGGCGGACAGGATTCTTGACGCGCAGGAGCAGCCCAGCGAGGTGCAGTGCTCCTGCATGTGCCGGTACAGCGCCCGGGCCTTCGGCACGAACGCATCCACCAGCTCGGCGAGCGGCGCGGCGAGGTCCAGCTCGTCGCCACCGGGTTGCAGGTCACGATTCGCCAGGAGCAGCCGGGCGCACTCTTTGAGGTCATCGGTGCTGAGCCCGGCGACGAACGCCGAGCGAAGGGGGCCGTGTTCGTCGTGGAGCTGCCGGGCGAGCCAGGCGCTCCAGACTTCGTCGAACAGCAGGGAGGATTGCAGGCTCTCGCTGATCGCGAAGCCCGGGTCGACCTTCGCCTCGACCGGCCGTTCGAGCAGGAGTTCGGCGGCGAACGAGTGGATCGTCGAGGCGTGGGCGGCGTCCAGCGCGGCGAGCGCGTCCGACAACCGGTCCGCCACGACGCCCTGTGCTTCAGCGAGGAGCTTCTCCAGCTCGCCGCGCAGGCGGACCTTCAGCTCGTTCGCGGCGCGCTCGGTGAACGTGATCGCGACAATCTCGGCCAGCTTGGCGTGGCCGGTGGTAATCGCGTGGAGGATGCGGGCGGTCAGCAGCGTGGTCTTGCCGGTGCCGGCGCTGGCCTCGACCGCGTACGTTGTGCCCAGGTCCTGCTCGATGAGGTCGCGGATGTCCTGGTCGACGGGCGTGCGGTCGTTCTTCATTCGATCTCTGCCATTTCCAGCAGACCGGCGATGGCCGGGTCACCCTTCTTGCGTTCGAAGATCACGTCCTGGTTCGCCCCGCACACGTCCTTGAAGTCGCAGTACCGGCACCGGTCCTTGTGGGGCGTGGCGATGAAGATGCCGTTCTGGATACATTGCTCGGCGGTGACGATGATCCGCTCCAGGTCGTTCATGCGGGCATCCAGCGCCTCGCGCGTAAACTCGACGGAGCTGAACCCGCCGCGCTCCGTGGCGAAGGCATATTCGGCGCCGACCGCGCGACGGTTGGGGCGCAGCATCTGCGCGGCGAGGATGTAGATGGGGAGTTGGAGCGCCGTGCCGCCGGCGAACGTGTTGGGTTTGCCGCTCTTGCGGCCCGTCTTGTAGTCGATCACGCGGGCCTCGCCTTCGCCGAGCTCGTCGATGCGGTCGATCATACCCTTGAACTTGTAGCTCTTTCCGCCGAAGACGAGTTCGAGCGGTCTTTCGGTGGACGCCCTGTCTTCGCGGTGGCTGCGGGGTGGCATGCCGAACCGCGTTTCGAACATCGCCGGCCGAGCGCCCGCGGCCAGGCAATCGGCGGCGTCGAGTGTGGCGAATCGGTCGAGGTCGCGGAGAATCTCGGCTTGGTCCAGTGCCCACGTCAGCGCGGGAGGGACGGCGCGCAGCCGGCGGAACTCCGCGTTCGCCGCATCGCGCAGCGAGGCCGAGAGTTCCCCCGCCGATGCGGTTGCCCCGTTGCGGAAGCGCTCTGTATACGCCCGGCAGAACGCGCGGTGAATCAGCGCACCGCGATCGAGCGGCGCGATCCGTTCCATCCGCTCCGGCTCCTCCAGGGGCTGTATGTTCAGGACACGCTGCAGGAAGTACGCGAACGGACAGGCGGCGAACCTTTCGATCCGCGTCGGCGAGACGACGTCGCCGGCGATGGTCCGGTGGGCTGCCTGGGAAACGATGCCGTCGAACTGGGTGAAGTGCTTCTCCTGCCACCGCGCCGTCTCCGCCTCCACGCCCCGCTTGAACTGCTCCGAGACAGCCGCCAGGTACAGAGCTCGCTCTGGCTTCCCGGCTTCAACCAGCCCGGCAATCGCGCGGAGGTCGTAATCATCGAGGTCCAGGTATTGCTGATCGCCCGCGCCGCCGGGGAACATGGAAACCCTGCTGAACCCGGGGGCGCGTTCAAGTGATTCGTGATCATACCGCTCGCCCGTGAGGGCCTCGGCCAGCCGCGCCAGAAAGTGCGAGGGGATGCGGTCGCGGGCGGCCGCGACATCCAAGCGCGAGAACGTCAGGGTGACGCATTCGGCCGCGGCGGAAACGGCGAGAGCGAACAGCATCTTCTCCTCGTCAACCCGCCCCGATTTGCCGGGCAGATGCGCTCCGGTCGCGCCGGAGATGACGGCGCGTTCCCCGTCGAGCACGATGGGGTCCTGCCGCCCCGCTGCCGGGAAGGCTTTTTCGACCAGACCGGGAACGATGACGGCCCGGAAGCCGAGGCCGCGCGATTCGAATAGGCCCCCGATGTAAACCTTGCCGCGCTGAAATCCCTTCGCCGGGCTCCGCTGACGCCCGAGGAGATCCGCGATCGCCTCCCGCACCTCGTCCAGCGTAGTCTCCGGGTTGATCTCGTCCAGGTCGATCAGCTTTCGCGCCTCGGTGCAGATGCGGTCCCGGTCATCGGACGACTCGACGAAATGCTCGTAGACGCGGAGTAGCCCGCCGGCCGTGTCGGCCCAGGTGCCCGACACCGGAACGGACTCCTTGGCTGCGATCAACTCGCGCACGAAGGCCGTCAAGTGCGGCAATTCGTGCAGCGGGAGGGCGTGCTCTTGGTCACCGTCGCCAGCGCGGGTCTTCAGTTCGGCCAGCCGCCGGGTCCATTCGCCAGGGCCGGCAACGATGCCGGCGGCGATGCTGAGCAAATCCCAGTTCGAGGTGTTCGGCCCGTGCCCGAGGAGCTTGTCGAACGCGATGGGCGCAAAGTGGATGAACTGCATCACCTCGTCCCTGGGCAGGTCCCCGGCGATCAGGCTCGCGAGCATTTCGAGGCTGCGGGCCTGGCGCGTCTCGCGCAGCGGCGTGCCGCCGGACACGAAGTACGGTATCCCCCGCCGGTCAAAGGCGTCGCGCAGTAGGCGCGAATACGCTTCCGGGCTCCGCAGCAGGATGCCGATCTCGTGGAATGGGATGCCCCGCGCGGCGAATTCGAGCACTTGCCGGACGATCTCGCGCGCTTCCCGCGGCTCGCCCGGCACGGACAGGACTCTGAAATCGGCTGCGTCCGTCGGCGTCCCCCGCGGCGGCGCGAAAAGACGCCCTGCCAGGGAATCTTCCTCCGTCGCTGCCGCTTGCGCGGCGAAGCCATTTCTTGAAAGCCACTCGATCAGCGGTCCCCCGTAAGCGTAGGCCGGCCCTGCGCCCCCCGGCACCATGGCCGTCGCAGACCGAGCCCGAGAAGCGAGGGCGAGCAGAAGCCGACGCTGGAGCCCGTTCAGGTCGTAGAAGCCGTAGGCGATGAGGCCGGCGGACGCAACGAGCGGCGACTGCGCCGCGGATTCTGCCGCGGCGGCCATGAGGTCGGCGTCGTCGTACAGGCCCAGCTTCCCAAGCGAGCTTTCGTAGCCGGCAAAGATCGTCCGGAAGGCGGCGAGTTTTGCCCCCTTCACTTTTCCAAGCGCTGCAGGCGCCAGGCCCGCCTCCTTGAGGTCGGTGATAGACGCGGCCGTCGTCTTGACAAAGCCCGGCAGATCGGCGACCGGCTCGAAGTACCCTCCCGCCGCACATTGTCGGATGACGTCGCGCACGATGAGCCTCTGGGCGAGGCCGGGGAGCGCCCTTCGGCCGGGGGATCGAAGACGCGCCAAGCCGAGCTTCCGCGCAAGTTTGGTGAACGTGAGAAACCGAACGTTCCACAGTGGATTCCGTTCCGCCAGGCGCCGGCGAAGATACATCGCCAGCATGTTGGAGCCGACCAGCACGAGGACGGGCGCTCCCGGATCGTCCCTCTGGGCGGCGCAGATTTGCCCGGCCAGCGCTGCCTCCAGCACCGGCCGGAACGGACCGACGATGACTCGATGTTTCTGATCAGAGCTCATACGGAGTGAGTCTACTTCTCTGCTGCGCCGGAGTCAATCATCGCAGCTCACATGGGCTCGAGGCGCAGCGCGGCGGCGACGATGTCGAACGCCGCGCGGGGGCGCGCTGCGTTGAGAGCCGCTTTTCTCATTCGGGCGAGGTGCTCAGGCTCGGCGAGCAGACGGCCGATGACCTGGCGAAGCTTGGCGGGGGTGCTGGCGGGCAGCGCCGCACCGCGCCCTACCAGAAAGGCGGAATTCCTCTCCTCCTGCCCGGGGATCGGCAGGGTCAATACCATCGGGAGCCCAACGGCGAGGCACTCGGTGCTCGACATGCCGCCGGGTTTTGTCACGATGAGGTCCGACGCCGCCATCAGCTTCTCCATGTAATCCACGAACCCGTACGTGACCAGCTTCGCCGGCGGCGGGACGGCCAGCTCGTCGAGCCTCCGCTTCAACCTCTCGTTGTGCCCGGCGACGGCAAGGATCTGGACCGCCCCGCACTCGGCGATGGCGGCGACGGTCTTTTGCACCCCGCCCTTCCCGCCGCCCCCGCTGAGGGCCAGCACCGTCGGCAGGCCGGGCTCCAGCCCCAGCTCCGCGCGGACTTGGGCGCGGTCAACCGGCTCGGAGAAGGCGGCGTCGATCGGGATCCCGCAGGTGGTGACCTGGTCGGGAGGCGCCCCCTTGCTGATGAACAGGCCGCGGAGGTAGTCGGACGCGACGAAATAATGGTCCGTCCCGGGGTTGATCCATATTCGATGCGCGTCGTAGTCCGTGACCACCACCCCAACGGGGACATCGAGTTGGCCCGTTCGCCGCATCCAGGCGAGGATCTCACCGGGGAGGAAGTGCGTGCAGACGATGTGGGTGGGCTGTTTCTGCCGGACCAGGTCGATGAACTTGCCGGCGTTGAGCCGGTCGAGCGCGCACATGGCCCGGCGTTCGAAACCGTCGATCCGCTTCTTGTCCCATCGGTGGTACAGATAGCGCCAGTACCAGGGGAGGGCGCTGATCACCGAGAAGTATGAGTGGAGGTAGAGCTTGCCGAAGACTGCTCTGGTGTACTGGATGACGTCGACCGTTTCGGCAGAGCCCTCGTACCCGGCAAGGTCGAAGGCGCTCTTCAGGGCGGCGGCGGCGCGGGCGTGACCCGCCCCGGCGGACGCGTATGCGATGAGCAGCTTGTACGCCATGTGCCGTCTGATCCGCAAAACGTGGATTATATCCGCCTGCGCTCGCGCCGCAAGTGCTGGGATGCCGCCGAGTCGATACCCTGAACGCGGGGCATTTGCCGGGACGAGCTGTACCCAGGCAGCATGACGGCGGGGCGGGAAGGGTGTGGATTGGGCGCGGGCAAAACGGCCGATCCCGACCGCGGCCGGGCCCACGAACGTCTAATCCTTGAAGAGTTGGTTGAATCTCTCGCGCGGCGTGAGCGAGCGGGTCCCGGACGGGCGTTCCGGCCTTCGGCCCGTCTGGGCGCTCGATTCCGGCGCTGCGGTCTGTCGAAAGTCGAACTCGTCGCAGTAGTTTCCGCGCTCCACGTCTGCCACGTACTCCGTGGTCCGGCTCAGACAGTGGTTGTGCGCGTCCGGCGAGTACAGCCGGCAGTTTCGGCAGCAGTGGAGGAACGCGTCGCAATGAGGGCACAATTCCTTGAAAGGCACCCGTTGCCGATCCGGTAGCTCAGTACCACACTGGTAGCAAAGTCGCATCAAACGCCTCGCAGAAACAAGGGTTCCGATGAAGTGATCCCCAACAAGATAATAACCCAGGCCGCGACAAAAGTCAAGTTTTGCGGAAGCGCCTGGCGGCGAGTATAATGCCGCCGATCGTCATCGAAGGGGTGCAACATGATCCGTATCCGTTTCCGGCACTGGCGCCGATGGCTGTACCGGCGGGTGGTAAAGCTTCGGGGCTCGCCGCACGCCATCGCGCGCGGGATGGCGCTGGGCGTGATCTTCGGGAACCTGATGCCGCCGGGCCTCCAGTTGTTCACCGGCATCCCGGTCACCTTGCTGCTGGGCGGAAACGTCCTGGCAATGATCGCGGGCACTTGCGTGTCCAATCCCTTCACGTACGTCGCCCTCTATTTGTTCAATTGCCGGGTGGGCGAGGTCTTTTTGAACGGGCTCGGGGCCGAGATCAGCCTCGGGGCCGACCTGGAGGCCGCCCTCCGATCGGTGCGTGAGATGCGGATTGGCGAATTCTTCGCCGAGAGACTCCGCCCCCTGCTGTCCTGCTGGATCGCAGGCGGCCTGCTCGTCGGGCTGGCCGAATCGGTCCCCGCCTACTACCTGATGCACATCATCGTGATCCAGGTCCGCCGGCTGCAGAGCTTCGCCCGGGCGCGCCGCGCCGCCCGTCACGAGGCCCGAGCCGCCGAGGAGAAGCCTCGCAAGACAGGGGAACCTGACGAAGAAGCCCCGGACGAACAGCCGCCCCCGCCGCCGGAATAAGGGGCTCTATCAAGACCCTGGTGGGGCAGGCATTCTTGCCTGCCACGGGGCAGACAGGAATGTCCGCCCCACTGTTTTTTTGGAGCTCGCAAGCCCAGTCGTCTCTCGCCGATCAAGCGCCGCTGATCAGAAGCTGCCGGCTTCTACTGTGGCCCGTCCCAGTACCGTCGGACCGCCCAGGCCTTGTCCTCGTGGATCCACTGCACGCGGCCGTCGAGGAAAATCACGTTGGCGCCGCCGCGGTGGCGCCACTCAATATCCCCGAAGCCGCCCAGGCCCGCGCGGTCACTCTCCTGCGCCCCGTCCGCGATCACGCCGATCTCCAGCCGGAGCCTGAAGGAATCCATCGGCGCGTGAGGAGGCCCGAACACGTGAACGTTCCCGACGTACCCGCCTCCTGCCGGACAGCCCCACAGGCGGCTCTTCCCTTCGCCCCGGGGGTTGTCGTCCGCCTGCAGGAGCGTATCGACCTGCTCGCGCCACGTGCCGATGGAGCCCTCGCCGAGCGGCACGTCCTGACAGGGCGGGTAGCCACCGGAACTCTGTGCGTAGTTCCGGACGGCGCCGAAGATCTGGACGAGCTGGTGCCGGCAGCGCAGGATGAGTGAGGTCTGGTAGGTGCGCCGCAGGACCGGGCCCATGATAGTGATGACCGCCAAGATGAGGATGATCGCAACCAGAAGTTCGGCGCGCGCAGAACGCGCTGCCTTTGACTGCCGTTGCTGGGGCACGCCACGACTCCCGATGGGGTTCCGTGCCGTGGCATTATACCGCGCCCCGTGCGCCGGGTCAAAGGCAGGGTCATTCAATTCTCGTCTGGAAACGGCCGAGGTCAATGCCCTCGGCTGCAAATGACCCGGATTCCACCTCTTCACTTGGCTGAAGTGTTACGATCACGCGTTGTCCGCCGAAGCCTTGCCGGAGGTGGAAGGACACGAAGAAGACTCCTCACTCCTTCGTACTACAAGCTGTCAGAAGTTTGTTTTTTTGGACACTTTTCATGCGGCCGTGTCTTTCAAGAGTGCCCAATCGGTTTGACGGAAGATAAGGGCGGTGGCCATCAGCAGGTGTCCGTGGGGTGCGATGCGATAGAGGTTTCGATGTGGGACCTTGCGGATGAGTTGGTGTGCTCGCAAGAGCCGAAGGTGTCTGGCGACTTGTCCACGCCGGCGGGCGGCTTCTTTTGGGGTGTTCGCCTGGGTGGGGAAGAGCAGGCGTTGGATGTGGCGGCTGGTGAAGCCGTGGAGGAGATGCTCACCGTGAAGGATCGCTTCGAAAAGACGGCTCTCCTCGGGTGCAATGGGCCGCAACGGCCGATACGGCTTCCGGCCTTTGCGTACCCGCCGGCTGACGGCATCGAGAAGCTGGTGCGACGGGGTCGGATCTCCGACAACGGCGAGCGCCTCCAGATAGCGCCCATTGGCGTCCCGGCAGATGGTGATGCGCCGGGCCAGGTCCCGCAGTCCCTTGCTCATCTTTCCCCAGACCAGTCGGCCGTCTTTGCGGCGCAACGCCTGGAATCGGCGCGGGTTGTTGATCGTCGTTTCGATGCGGAGGATGATGCCCTCCTTGTCGTACATCTTGAGCGAGTTCTCGTTGACCTGATGCTTGAGACGGACTCCCTCCACTCGGTGGCGCTTGGAGGTGACGACGCGGTTGGGCAGCATGCCTCGTACGCGGTCGGTCAGGAAGCGCAGCACGTCGCGGCTGGAGAAGTGTCGGAGGGCGTGTCCCCACAGAGACGGATAAACCTTCTGAAGGGCCTTGCGGCTCTTGAAGAGCACGTCGGTTGCATACTCGCTCTCATAGACGGTCCAGTAGTAGCCGAACCGCCCGACGAATCCCAATTCCTTGAGCAGCGGGTTCACTCGGCGGGCCGGCGGGTTGAGAAACCTCGCCCAGTTCCGAATCTCCAAGCGGCGCAGAATCGCCTGGGCCCGCGGCAGGTCTCCGATGTCGAACAGGGCGTTGTGAATCTGCTCGAAGGAGATGCTCTCGCGCTTCAACTGCTCGGCGAGGTAGAGCCGCCCGTTCACGTAGACCTGAACGTCGAACGGAACCCACGACTGAATCCGCAGATGCATCAGGCCGAACTCCCAATCCAGCCAGTAGAAGTAAAAGAAGCGGCACTTCCGCATCCGGTACGTCACCTCCAGGTGACCCGAATCCCGGTTCCGGCGCAGGTCGGCCGTCACGCACGGCTCGACACACGCCAGCACGCAAATCAGCCCCGCCGTGACGCCATCGCGTTCCGCGATCTGCCGGGCGTATTCATCCTTCCGAACACCGGACGACTGAAGGTAGATGTACGGCCGGTTCGACTTCGTCGCGACCTCCTTCGCCCGTGCATCCAACGCTCGCGTGCATTGCTCCGCGAACGAACCGAAGTCCTTGAGCAAAATCCCATGAGCCGTTAGGAACCGATCCAGCCCATGCGAGTAGTTGATCGAGCGCAGCACGCCTCGGAACATCAGCCGGTCGAACCCCTCCAGAACACACTCGATGACTTCCGTGTGCCGTGTGATAAAATCGGTCATAGGACGCCCCTCGCAAATGGGTTGCTTGATGAGCCATTCCCCTTATGCAGAGAGCGTCCTTCCTTTTCCAATTTGGTTGCGGCTGAGGGGCGAAGCCCCGAAGCCGCGTCAGGCTCTTCGTGGCGAGAATTCCCGTTACCAAACCCGCCGCCCCGCCACTAAGGGGGTGAACGTACTCGAGTGGTTCCGCCGGGCGGTCAATGAGAACCGTTTACTCAAGGAGGAAGAAGAGATGAAACGGTATTGGATGTTTGCCGCAGTGACGTTGGCATTGGCGCTGGCCGCGGGGCCGGCTTTGGCGAAGGACGGACCGGGCGGGAAGGGCCCTGGCCGGCGCGGCCGCCAGATGCGGCGGCGCGGGCTCGGCATGCGCCGCGGGCCGGGCATGCGCCGCGGGCCCCTGATGCTCCGCCTGGGCGAGAAGCTCGAGCTGGGCGAGCAACAGAAGAAGAAGATCGCCGAGATCCGCGAGGCCGCCCGCGAGAAGATCAAGGCCGCCGACTCCCCCGAGAAGCGGCACGAGATCATCAAGCAGGTTCGCGAGGACATCAAGAAGGTCCTCACCGCCGAGCAGATCAAGAAGCAGGAAGAGGTCCGCAAGGAGCACGGCCTCGGCCTGACCGAGGAGCAGCGCGAGAAGATGGCGGAGATCCGCAAGAAGATGCACGAGGAGATGAAGAAGGTCCTCACCGAAGAGCAGCTCAAGAAGCAGGATCAACTCCGCCGGCGCTTTCGCGGCCGGCGGCACCACTTCGGGCCGCCTCTCGGCCCGCGGCCCGAGAAGTAGGGCGTCGATACGCCCGCGCGTGCAGCTCAGGCGCTCGGATCCGTCCGGGCGTCTGAGCCGTGGTGCGCCGGCACGGAATCGGGGTCGTAATCTGACCGAAGTTCGATTATGATTGGCATGACGCGACAGGGGCGGATAGGCAGGGCAGGTAAGACCACGGCGTGGATGAAACGGACTGGACCGACATCAGGGCTTCGCTGGCCGGCGACGACGACGCGTTTGCGCGGCTGGTCGAGCGCTACGAGCCGCAGGTTGCACGCCTGATGTGGCGGTTCAGCCGCGACCGCGTTCAGTGCGAGGAGTTGATACAGGACGTGTTTGTCGAGGCGTACCTGAGCTTGAAGAGCTACCGCGGCGACGCGCCGTTCCTGCATTGGCTCCGCCGCATCGGCACCCGGGTCGGATACCGCTTCTGGAAGAAGCGGGCGAAGGACAAGGGCCGCGTACCCTTGAGCGAGGTCCAGGGGCTTGCCGGCAAGCCGGAAGAGACCGACCCGGCCCTCGCCGGGGAACTGCTCGACGCCCTGCTGGCACAATTGCGACCGGCCGACCGCCTGGTCCTGACGCTCGAGTACCTGGAAGGATGCTCGATGAAGGAGATCGCCGAGCGGACCGGCTGGAACGTCGCGGCGGTCAAGATGCGGGCGCACCGGGCCCGCGGGAAGCTGAAGAAGATCGCGGAACGCGACCGTCTTCTGGAGACGCTGCCATGGACGAACTGAAGGCGCTTGAGGAGTTGGCTCGACAGGCCCGCAAGGAAGAGCCGCCGGTGCGCGGCGTGACCGCCCGCGTGCTGGCGGAGATCCGGTCGCGGCGCCGGTTCCGCGTCTGGCCGCTGTCCGTCTTTGCCGCCGCCTCCGCCGTCGCCGCCTCGGTGCTCCTGGCCGTCGCCGTGCATTACTGGACGAGCGCACCCGACCCACTGACGGAGCTATGCGCCTCTTTCGAGGTGACCGAGCTATGGTAGACACGCACGACACGTCCGAAACTGTCCGAGCCGAAGCGCCGCCCCGCCGCGGGCGGACCGGCCTCGTGCTGCTCCTGGGCGCCGTGATCCTGCTCAGCGGCATCGCCCTCGGGACGGGCGGCGCCATGCTGTGGCTCAAGCCGCCCGAACCGCCCCCCCCCGGCCCGGGGCGTCACTCTGCGGAGGAGATCGCGGTGTGCGTCGCGGAGCAATGCGGCCTCGACGAAGAGCAAACCGCGACCATCCGCGAGGTCATGGCCCGCCGGCTCGAGCGCCTCCGCGCCATCCACGACGACACGGCGGAGCGCATCCTGGCCGAGCACGACTCCCTGCGCCAGGAGATGAAAGCCGCGCTGACCGCCGAGCAGTTCGAGCGATGGGACGAGCACTTCCGAGGGCTCCAGAAGCGCTCCCCCCTGGTCCGCCGCGGCCGGCGCGGCCGGTCACGCTGGCTCCGAGATCCGAAAGAGATGTTCCGCCGCCTGGACCTCAACAAGGACGGCAAGCTGACGCAGGGCGAGGTGCCCGAGTTGACCTGGCATCGGCTGTCGCGCGCCGACACCGACGGCGACGGCGCCGTCACCGAAGAGGAGCTGAGGGCGTTCCGCGGCGCCAAGCCCGGACCTCCCGGCCCGCATTCGGGGGGTCGGGGCCCGCGCGACCGCCAGAGCAAACCGGGCAGGAGAGAACCATGAACCGGAAGTCGCTGCTGGTCACGACGTGTGTGGTGGCCGTGGTTGCCGGAGCCGCTGCGGCGGCCTATCTCGCCTGGCCGGAGAAGAAGCCCGAGGCGCCCGCGCTGCCCGCCGGTGACAATCCCGAACAGATGGCCGAGCAGGCCATCGCCTACATGGTCTCTGACGATTTCGCCACGCTGGACGAGGCGCAGCGCGAGGCGTACGTCGAACGGGTCGCCGAACAATTCGCGGAGAGAGACGTCCGGCCGTTCTTCCGCCGCGGCCGGCGCGCCGATAGCGAGAAAGAGCCGTCGGAAGAGGAGCGCGAACGCCACCGGCAGGTCATGCGCCCTCTGATGCAGAAGGTCGTCGAGAAACAGATGGACAAGTACTTCGAGCTGCCCGAGAAGGAGAAGGTCGTTTACCTCGACCGGCAGATCGACCGCATGCTCGCGGGGCGCCAGCAGCGGGAGACGCGCCGCCAGGAACGCGAGGCGGCCGAGAAGAACTCCCCCAAGCCTGACAGCCAGGCGAGCAGCCGCGCGGATCGGGGGCCACGTCGCGGCCGCCGGTTCACCCCCGAGCGGCTCAAGGAGCGCATCGAGACCGGCGACCCGGAAGACCGCGCCCGCCGGGTCGAATACCGCCGGGCGCTCCGCGAGCGGATGGAAACGCGCGGCATCACGTTCGGCCGCGGCCGCCGGCGATGAGGCCGGGCACGGAACGGTGAGGGGCGGCAAGCCCCTCACAGCCACTTCTTCTTTCTGAAATAGACGAGCATCCCGATCACGACGACGGCCATGACCGCGAGCGCGGCCGGATAGCCCCAGCGCCAGTTCAGCTCGGGCATGACCTTGAAGTTCATCCCGTACACCCCCGCGACGAACGTCAGGGGGATGAAGATCGTGGCGATGATGGTCAAGACTTTCATCACCTCGTTCATCCGGTTGCTGAGAACCGACAGGTAGGTGCCGAGCATGCTGTTGATGGCGTCTCGGAAGACCTCGATGGTGTCGACCACCTGGATGGTATGGTCGTACACGTCGCGGAGGTAGGGCAGTGTGGCCGGCTGGATCAACGGCGAATCGCCCCGGCCCAGGGTATTGATCACCTCCCGCAGCGGCCACACGGACTTGCGCAGGAGGAGCGCCTGGTGTTTCATTCGGCGAACCTCGTGGGACAACTCGGGCGCGCGCTGCGACACGAGTTCCTCTTCCATGACCTCGATCCGCTCGGCCACCCCCTCCAGGATCAGGAAGTAGTTGTCGACGATCGCGTCGATCAGCGAATAGGCCAAGTAGTCCGCCCCCGTCTGCCGGATGCGGCCTCTGGCCGTGCGGATGCGGTCGCGGATCGGCTCGAATACGTCGCCCTCACGTTCCTGGAAGGACAGGACGAACCGCGGGCCGATGACGAGGCTGACCTGTTCCGCTTGGACTTCGTCGTCCTCTTCATCGTAATAGAGCATCTTCAGCACGGTGAACAGGTAGTCGTTGTAGTCCTCGGCCTTGGCGCGCTGGGTGGTGTTGGCAATGTCTTCCAGAAGCAGGGGGTGGAGGTCAAACTGTTTCCCCAGCTCGCGGATGACGTCCACGTCGTGAACGCCGTCCACGTTAATCCAGGTGACGGTCGGCGTGTCCTTGAGCCCGGCGCACTCAGCGACCGTGCTCACCGCCCGCTCCTGGCACTCCGACTCCGAGTAGTCGATGACCGTGATGCGGACCTTCTCGGTTCGCTTTTCGCCCACGTGGATGAGCGTTCCGGGCGGCAGGCCAAGGTCGTTCGAGCGTGCGGACGTCGTGCTCATCCTGGCGATCCTCCCTCCTGGCGCGATCCGTCGGCTCCGCCCAGTGAAGGTCTGCGGCGCCGATGCCTGAGCGCGGTCATGTGCTGCCGCAGATTAGTATATCCGCTCGCCTCGGTCGGTCAAGCGTCCGTCGCGCTGCGGCGAGCCGTCTCCGACATCGGGCCGCGGAGGAAAACCGTGCAACTGCGGCGGCGGGCGCGCGTCTAAATTGTACCGGAAAACCTGTAGGAGGAATGCGCCATGAGAAGAATGCGCTGGGCCAGCATCGTGCTCGCGGTGTTGCTGGTGGCTGGGGTCGCGTCGATGGCCGCGGGACAAGGGGACGGATCCTCGTTCACCATCCAGCCGGACTACTCGTACAAAAGCATCCTGAAGGTGTACGATGAACTGAAGGCCCGCAACCAGCCGCAGTTCGTGACGACGGACGTGGTGCTCCACGCGGCTCACCTGCTGTTCGACGATTCGCTCCGCCTGATCGAGATCGACAAGCTGCATCCGCTGGCGACGGAGCTGACCTCGGCGATGGTCGGCTGGTGCCGGCAGAGCGACCTCCAGCTCGCCCGCGAGGTGAAGGCGTTCTTCTGTGTGCCGGCGAAGATCCTGGACCCGGACTTCAAGGTGCCCGCGGACGTGGCGAAGGTGGTCGCCAAGGACCTCGCCCTCATCGAGAAGCACGAGGGCGGGCATATCTCGGGAACGCTGGCGAACTGCGAGGACTTCTCGCAGTACATCCCGCGCGGCCACTACACGCGCAACGAGGCGTTCAAGCGCTATTTCATCGCGATGATGTGGTACGGACGGCGGATGTTCCGCCTCGAGGTGGCCCGGCCCGACTGCGCCCCGCTCCCCGCCGGCGTCGATCCCTGGACCTCCGGACACAAGCCGCGCGAGGCCAAGGCCGCGCTCCTCATCACCTGGATGCTCCACCACGTCAAGGTCAACGGCGAACCGGCCATCAAGACGTGGGACAAGCTCTACATCCCCACCACGCTCTTCGCCGGGCGAACGGAAGATCTCAACCCGCACGAGGTCAGGGCGCTGGCCCAAAAGGTGTGGGGCGCGCTGCCGCTGCCGACGAAGCTCAACGATGGCGCCAAGCTGGCCGAGTTCATCCGGCTCGCGACCGCGTTCACCAAGCCCAAGATCGACTCGCTCGGCTCGGGCCGCAAGGGCTTTTGCTTCATGGCCCAACGGTTCACGCCCGACAGCTACATCACCCAGTGCCTGGTCACCGACGCCGACCGCCCGTTCGGCTACGGCGTGCCCAGACATCCGCTCGTCTACACCGGCCCGAAGGACCCGCATCCGTTCACGTGGGGGCGGAATATCTACATCGGGCCGCCCGAGCGGCGGTTCATGCCGCGCGGGCTGGACGTGATGGCGGTGTTCGGCTGCGAAGAGGCTCTCGGCATTCTCAAGGCCGAGGGCGACACGGCCTACGACGGCTACGACAAGATGCTGGCGTTCCTTCGCAAGGACGTGGGCGCGATGATGAAGCAGCGCAAGGCCGAGAACCTGTACTACGCCTGGCTCTACGCGCTCCAGCCAATGATGAAGCCGCTCACCTCGAAGCATGTGCCGGGGTGCCTGCGGTCGAACGCCTGGCTGCGCAAGCAACTGGCCACGTCGCTTGCCTCGTGGGCCGAGCTGCGGCACGACACCATCCTGTACGTCAAGCAGAGCTACACACCGGCGCCGAGGGCGATGCGGCGTACGCCGCCGTGCTACCTCGAGCCGCAGCCGGAGGTGTTCCGGCGGATCGGGGCGATGGTCAAGAAGATGGAGACGGACCTCGCCGCGCTGGGCGTGCTGCCGGGGGTCCTGAAGGACAAGTACGGCCAGTTCAACGGGCTGTGCGTGCAGCTTGCCGCCATTGCCGAGAAGGAGCTTGCCGGCAAGCCGCTCTCCGAGCGGGACTGGAGCGTGCTCGCCGGCACGGGCCGCTCGCTGCAGCGCATCACCCGCCTGCCCCCGGCGGTCAGCAAGAAGATCAAGTCGGAGACCGATTCGCACATGGCGCTGGTGGCCGACGTGCACACGGATACCAACGCGAGCGTCGTCCTGGAGGAGGCGGTGGGCGCGCCGTTCCTGCTGACCGTGCGCATGCCCGTCAACGGGCGGACGGTTGCACTGCGCGGCGCGGTCTTCTCGTACTACGAGTTCAAGCACCCGATGAAGGACCGCCTCACCGACGAGAAGTGGCAGACGGTCCTGGGCGACCCGCAGCAGCGCCCGGCGCTGCCAAAGTGGCTGCCCGTCATCCGGAACCGGTGAGGGGACGAGTGCCAAGTACCCGCCCGCGCCACCGTTCAACCCTTCATCCGGAGGTTATTTGGCATAGAATATGGAGCCCCCGGCCCAAGTCCTGCGGGGGCGAGACGAAAAACTTTTCCTTCCCTCAAAAAATCCCCAAAAAAAGCGGGTGATTTTTGTTTGACATGGGGCCAAAATGTGTTATAGTTCTCAATTCGCTACATTTGGCCACTTAAGGCCAGCGTAGCTCAACGGCAGAGCTTCCGCCTTGTAAGCGGAAGGTTGTGAGTTCGAATCTCACCGCTGGCTCCAGCCTTCGCCGGCTAAGGCCAGCCAAGGTTAAGAGTTGTCTTTTGACAAGGTAGTCGCCCCGGAGGGCTGCGTGCAGTTCGCGGCGCGCCCGCCGTTTGCCGGCGGCGAAGTTGAGCGCGGGCGGAGCCGAGAGACGGGCAGATTCCCGAGTGGCCAAAGGGACCAGACTGTAAATCTGGTGGCTCAGCCTTCGCAGGTTCGAATCCTGCTCTGCCCACCATTTAGCGTCTGGCGGGTCAGGGACGCGGGCGTAGCTCAACGGTAGAGCCCCAGCCTTCCAAGCTGGCTGTGTGGGTTCGATTCCCATCGCCCGCTCCAGGCAACCGGCAGGCTGGTGTAGCTCAGTGGTAGAGCGCGTCCTTGGTAAGGACGAGGTCATGGGTTCGACCCCCATCACCAGCTCTCTCGAGGAAGTGGTTGAGTCGGCCGGCCGCTCGGCCCGCCGGCATTGATGATGAGAACCCGAGATCGGGTCCCGGCGTTCTGCGTGTGGCGCGCAAGCGGCGAGGGCCGGAGCGTGTGGAGGACAGAAGATGGCCAAGGAGAAGTTTGCGCGGACGAAGCCGCACGTGAACGTCGGCACGATCGGTCACATCGACCACGGCAAGACCGTGCTCACGTCGGCGATCACCCGGGTGTGTGCGAAGCAAGGCCGCGCCAAGGTCAAGTCGTACGAGGAGATCGCCAAGGGCGGGACGGTGCGCGACGCGAGCAAGATCGTGACCATCGCCGTGGCCCACGTCGAGTACGAGAGCGACAAGCGGCACTACGCCCACATCGACTGCCCCGGCCACGCGGACTACATCAAGAACATGATCACCGGCGCGGCCCAGATGGACGGCGCCATCCTGGTGGTGGACGCGGCCGACGGCCCGATGATGCAGACCAAAGAGCACGTGCTGCTCGCCTACCAGGTCAACGTGCCCGCCTTGGTCGTGTTCCTCAACAAGATCGACCTGGTGGATGACCCCGAGTTGCTCGACCTGGTCGAGCTCGAGGTCCGCGAGCTCCTGACCAAGAACAAGTTCGACGGCGACAACATCCCGGTCATCCGCGGTTCCGCGCTCAAGGCCATGCAGGCGGACGGCGATCCGGAGAACCCGGACTGCAAGGCGATCCTCGACTTGCTCGAGGCGCTGGACGCCAACATCCCCGAGCCCGTCCGCGACGTGGACAAGCCGTTCCTGATGGCGGTGGAGGACGTGTTCAGCATCAAGGGCCGCGGCACGGTCGGCACCGGCCGCGTCGAGCGCGGCAAGGTGAAGGTGGGCGACGAGGTCGAGATCGTCGGCCTGGCCGACACCCGCAAGACCACCTGCACGGGCGTCGAGATGTTCAACAAGACGCTGGATTCAGGAATCGCGGGCGACAACGTGGGCGTGCTGCTCCGCGGGGTCGAGAAGGACGAGCTGAGCCGCGGGCAGGTCATCGCCGCGCCCGGCTCCATCACCCCGCACACCAAGTTCGAGGGCCAGGTTTACGTCCTGGCCAAGGAAGAGGGCGGCCGCAGCACGCCGTTCTTCACCGGCTACCGGCCGCAGTTCTACTTCCGGACGACCGACGTGACCGGCTCCACCGCGCTGCTCGGCGGCGCCGAGATGGTGATGCCCGGCGACAATGTCCTGCTGGCCATCGACCTGATCAAGCCGATCGCGATGGAAGAAAACATGCGGTTCGCCATTCGCGAAGGCGGCAAGACCGTCGGCGCGGGTGTGGTCACCAAGATCATCGAGTGAGTCTATGCGACAGTACATCACGCTCGAATGCACCGAGTGCAAGCACCAGAACTACCGGACGAGCAAGGAGACGCGCGGCAGCGGCCGGCTCGAGCTGAAGAAGTATTGCCGCTTCTGCCGGACGCATACGCCGCACAAGGAACGCAGGAAGTAGAGCGCAAGTGGCCGGCCGGCGGCCGGTGGGGCGTCGGCCGGAGCCGATGCCCACACAGGGCAGTAGCTCAATTTGGCAGAGCACCGGTCTCCAAAACCGGCGGTTAGGGGTTCGAGTCCCTTCTGCCCTGCCATGGCAGGGGCCGTTTTCGGCGCTCGGTTTGACGGCAACGCTTCAAATGGCTGAAGTGTCACGTTTGAGGTAATGCTCGCCGATGGAGTTCCAAGTCTACAAGAAGCAAGAGGGCATGTGGGCGCGGATGCCGCTAGCCATCGTCGGCGGGATCATCACGTTCTACGCGACCGACGCGGCGACGAAGTGGGACTTCTGGCCGAGCCGGCACATCTGGGCCGGAGTCGTGTTTGCCGCGCTCGCCGTCGCTACGGTGTTCATCGCCTTCTTCCATCGCAAGATGGGTGACATCCTGATCGAGACAGAGAGCGAGATGAGGAAGGTCGTGTGGCCCACCCGGGAAGAAGTTCAGGGCTCGACCATCGTGGTCATCGCCACGGTGGTCATCCTGGGGCTGTCCATTTTCGTGGTCGACGTCGGGCTCGCCGGTTTCCTGAGGGTGATCGGCCTGTACCAATAGCAGAGGGCTCAGCGTGAAACAGTGGTACGTGTTGCGGGTGCAGACCAACCGGGAGGAGACGGTGCGAGAGGGTCTGCTGACCCGCGTTCGCGCCGCCGGGCAGGACGACCACATCAACGGCATCCTCGTCCCCACAGAGAAGGTGTCGGAGATCAAAGGCGGCAAGCGCGTGATCTCGGAACGGAAGATCTACCCGGGCTACCTCTTCGTGGAGATGGAGTTGAACGAGGAGACGCTGGCGCTGGTGAAGAACTGTCCCGGCATCGGCGACTTCCTCGGCACCAGCGGCATCGCCGTGCCGCTCAGCGAGAGAGAGGTGGAAAAGGTCACCGCCGAGGCGGAGAGCAAGGAAGACACTCCGACCCTCAAGATCGATCTCGAGCCCGGCGACAACATCAAGATCGTCGAGGGCGCGTTCAAAAACTTCGATGGTACGGTGGACGAAGTGCTGGGCGACAAGGGTCTCCTCCGCGTCGTGGTGACCATCTTCGGCCGCCCGACGCCCGTCGAGCTCGAATACTGGCAGGTCGAAAAGGCATAACGTCGGATGAATGGCCCCGGGTAAACACGGATAAACGCAAATGGCGAAAGAAGTCGTCGAGGTCTTCAGGATGCAGGTGGTCGCGGGCCAGGCAACGCCCGCCCCCCCGGTCGGCGTCGCTCTGGGCCCAAGGAACGTCAACCCGGGCGCGTTCTGCAAGGAGTTCAACGACCGCACGCGCGCCCTCCAGGGCACCACCGTCACCGTCGAGATGACGATCTACCGGGACCGGTCGTTCTCCTTCGAGGTGCTCGGCCCCCCGGCGTCGGCCCTGCTGAAGAAGGCGGCCAATATCGTCAAGGGGTCCAGCGTGCCGAACAAAGAGAAGGTCGCGCAGGTGACCCGTTCCCAGATCGAGGCGATCGCCAAGGAGAAGATGAAGGATCTCAACACCAGGGATCTGGCGGCGGCGGTCGGGCAGTTGGAAGGCACCGCTCGCAGCATGGGTATCGATATCGTCGACTAGGGCCCCGAACATGACGCCGGTGGGGCAGGCATTCCTGCCTGCCCGACGGCCGAGAGGAAGGGACTCCGCCGAAGCGGCTATGTCCCTCTCGCGAAGGCGGATGTCCGCCCTACCCTTTTGTTGGAGCGCCTGACTCGGGCGGCAGAGGACGCGGAATGAAGAGAAGCAAACGGTATCGCGCGGCGGAAGGGACGGTGAGCCGCGACAAGAGCTACCCGCTGGCCGAGGCCCTGAACGTGATCAAGTCGCAGCCCTCGGCCAAGTTCGACGAGACCATCGAGATCGCGGTCAGCACCGGCCTCGACCCCAAGAAGCCCGATCAGTCGGTGCGCGGGACGATTTCGCTGCCCAAGGGCATCGGCAAGACGCTGCGGGTCATCGCGTTCTGCCCGGAGGACCAAGCGGAGGCGGCCAAGGCGGCGGGCGCCGTCGAGGCGGGCGGCGAGGAACTGGTGCAGAGGGTGAACGACGGGTGGCTCGACTTCGACGTGGCCATCGCCGCCCCGTCGATGATGCGGTTCGTCGGCCGGCTCGGCCGGCTCCTCGGCCCGAAAGGTCTGATGCCGGCGCCCAAGTCCGGCACGGTCACCGAGGACGTCCCGGCCGCAGTCAGCGAGTTCGCCGCCGGCAAGATCGAGTACCGCGTCGACGCCGGCGGCAACATCCACGCGCCGGTGGGAAAGAAATCTTTTCCCCCCGAGGATCTGACGGCGAACATCGAGGCACTCATCGACCAGATCCAGCGGTCGAAGCCGTCCACCGCCAAGGGCAAATACATCAAGAGAATCTGCCTGTCGTCCAGCATGGGACCAGGCGTCACGGTGGCAGTGTAGGCAATTGCGGATTGTGGATTGCGGATTTGTTGCGGGGTAACACTTCAGCCAAGTGACCCGCAGCCCGAAATGGAGTCCTGAATGCCCAGCAGGCTCAACAAGCTAGTCGTCGATGAGTTGAGCGCGAAGTTCCGCGAGGTGGACACCTGCTTCTTTGTGGACTTCACCGGCTTGTCCGGCCGCAAGGCCGCCGACCTGCGTTACCAGATCCGCTCGGCCTGCGGAGGAGACACCACACTGACCGTCGTCAAGACATCGCTCGCCAGGCGGGCGCTCGCCCTGGCTGCCGACGGACAGGACCTTGCGGACGGGCCTGTGGGCGAATACCTGGAGGGGCCCACCGCGATCGCCTACGGCGCGGGTGACCCCGTGCTCCTCGCCCGGACCCTGGCGGACTGGGCCAGGAAAGAAGCGTCGATACGGTTCAAGGGCGGGTTACTGGTCGGCCGCCCGCTGGCGCCCGATGCCGTGGCCGAGCTGGCGAAGATCCCGCCCAAGCCCATTCTGATGGGGCACGTCGTCGGGATGATCGCCGCGCCGCTCACCTCGCTGTTGAACGTCGGCAACGGGCTGATCCGCAAGCTCCTCGCCCTGTGCGATGCGTTGGCCAAGAAGAACTCCGAAGCGGATTCTGAGTGAAAGGAGAAGAGAGAATGTCCGAAGCAACACCCGAACCGGCCGGCAAGGTGGCCGAAGCGCTCGAACTGATCTCGGGCATGACGGTTCTCGAATTGTCCGAGTTCGTCAAAGCCGCCGAGCAGAAGTTCGGCGTGACCGCCTCCGCACCGATGGCGGTGGCTGCGGGGCCCGGCGCCGCCGGCGCGGACGCCGCGGCAGCGGAGGAGAAGAGCATGTACGACGTCGTCCTCGTCGCCGCCGGAGACCAGAAGCTTCAGACGATCAAAGTCGTCCGGCAGCTCACCACGCTCGGCCTGAAAGACGCGAAGGCGCTGGTCGACAGCGCGCCCAAGCCGCTGGCGGAAGGCGCTTCGAAGGAAGAGGCCGACAAGATGGTGGCGGCGCTGGAAGAGGTCGGCGCCAAGGTCGAACTCAAGTGATTCTGGACTGTGCATTGCAGATCGCGCAGAGCTGATTCCGCAATCCGAGGTCCGCAGTGGAGTGCTGCCATGAGGTTTTTCAAGATCATCGTGGAGAAACACCTTGACGGCTACGTGGCATACCCGCTGGGACTGAAGGGAATTGTCGTCGGGCAAGGAGAAACCTACGAAGATGCTCTTTCCGACGTAACGTCCGCAATCCGATTTCATGGCCAGACGTTCGGAAAGGAAGCATTGGAGGTAGAGCCGCGGATTGTTGAAGCCTTCGTCGCCGAAGCAGGGATAGAAGCTTGATGGTTGTGGACGGCGGACGCGATCTGCTCACGCAGCCTTGGATCCGCAATCCACAATCCGAAATCCGAAATGGAGTGCGCAATGGACGTCCGTGACTACAAGAAGGTCGGCGACGCGGTAGACGTGCCGAACCTGGTCGCGATCCAGACCGATTCTTATCGGGAGTTTCTCCAAGCGGACACGACACCGGTGAAGCAACCAAGGGTGTCGCCGGAAAAGCGGATAGATTCGTTTGCGGCAGTCTTCGAAGGACTTTACAAGAAGGCAATGCGCATGAAACCTAAGGAAGCTGCTCTCTTTGAGGCCGCGCAAGTAGCTGGCCAAGAGGCGGCCAAACTCCTAAGGAAGGGCGAGCTCACCAACAAAGCGCATGAGAAACTGTGGGCTGCTGTTGTCGCGAGCGCTAGGTGGAAGTATGTTGCAGACCCTCGACCTGGCGTTTGGCAAAAAGAGGAAAGCCGGCTAAGAAAAAACGATATCACGGAAATCGCCAAAGCACTTCGCGCGGCTCTACAGTCTTTAAGCGAAGGCCGTGCAGACGAAGCCATCGCAGTAATGGCTGGCTCGGATGGGAAGGGGGGGGGGTTCGAGGGACTTCGCAGTGGGGTCGCCTCTGCGATTCTCCGGTTTCTAGACGACAAGAATGCAGCCATAATCGACTTCCACGCGTGGAATCTAGCCAAACATGTTTTGCAGGGACAAAGCGGGCAGAAGCCTGCCAATTCTGTGTACACTCCTCAGGAGTACGCCCTTTACCTAGGTTGGCTACGCCAGATAGCGGATCGTCTCCCCAAGAAACGGTCTGTCTCTGATATTGATCTGGTGTTGTACTGTGCGGATAAGGATAACTTTTGGAAACCTGAAGATGAGGGTGGCGGTTCTCGGCGAGGGCGCAAGAACCGCGGGCTGGAGGGCATCTTCCGCGAGACGTTCCCCATCCTCAGCTACGACGGCAGCATGCGCCTCGAGTACGTCTCCTACGCGCTCGGCCGCCCGCGCTACACGCCGGACGAATGCCGCAAGCTCGGCCTGACCTACGGCCGCCCGCTCACCATCACCGTCCGCCTCGTCGGCCCCGAGACCATCGAGGAGGCCGTCTACCTGGGCGACATGCCCATCATGATGGGCGGCGGCGAGCTCATCATCAACGGCGCCGAACGCGTCATTGTCTCGCAGCTCCACCGCTCGCCCGGCGTCGACTTCGAGGTCACCACCCACGCCACCGGCAAGAAGCTCCACTCCTGCCGCATCATCCCCGAGCGCGGCAGTTGGATCGAACTCTCCATCTCCAAGAAGGACGTCCTCTCCGTCAAGATCGACCAGAGCGGCAAGTTCGCCGCCACCACCCTCCTCCGCGCCGTCGAGGACAAATACGGCACCACCGAAGACCTGCTCCGGCTGTTCTACGACACCAAGGTCGTCACCCTGAAGAGCAAGCCGGACTACAAGAAGCTGGTGGGTGCCGTCGCCGTCGGCGCACTGGTCAACGCGTCGACCGGAGAGATTATCGTGGAGAGCGGCGGCATCATCGACGAGACTGCGATCGAGTTCATCGAGGCGTCCTCGCTCGACAGCCTCGAGATCATTCCCGACATCGCTGACCCGCTCATCCTCAACACCATCGCCGAAGACCGCGCCCACACCTACCGGGAGGCCCTGGAGCGCATCTACAAGCGCCTCCGGCCCGGCAACCCGTTCCAGCTTCAGCGGGCGCAGACGCTGTTCCACGAGCGTTTCTTCGACTCCAACCGGTACCGCCTCGGCCGCGTCGGCCGGTTCCGCCTCAACCGCAAGTTCAACCAGACGGTCAGCGAAAAGGAAATGACCCTCCGGCCGGACGACCTGGTCAACGCGTTCAAGTACCTCATTCAACTCCGCGAGAGCGGCCAGACCCAGGCCGCCGGGGTCACCTCGGGCATCGACGACATCGACCACCTGGGCAACCGCCGGGTCCGCACGCTCGACGAGCTGGCCGGCGACGAGGTCCGCAAGGGCCTGCTCAAGCTCCGCCGCACCGCCCAAGAACGCATGAGCATGAAAGACCCCCAGGACCTCACGCCACGGGTGCTCATCAACCCGAGGACCGTGTCGTCCGCCATCGACTACTTCTTCGGGCGGAGCGAGCTCTCGCAGGTCGTCGACCAGGTCAACCCGCTGGCGCAGCTCACCCACGAGCGGCGCCTGAGCGCCCTGGGGCCCGGCGGCCTCAACCGGAAGCGCGCCGGCTTCGAGGTCCGCGACGTCCACACCTCGCACTACGGCCGCATCTGCCCGATCGAGACCCCCGAAGGCACCAACATCGGTCTCATCGTCTCGCTCTCCATCTTCGCCGAAATCGACGACTACGGCTTCCTCGTCACCCCCTACCGCAAGGTCAGGGAGGGCCGGGTGAGCAGCGAGGTCGAGCGCCTCCGGGCGGACCAGGAGGACGAATGCACCATCGCGCCCGCCGACGCGGTGGACGAGAAGGGCCGCCTGGCGCCGGAGGTGATGGCGCGGGCCAAGGGCGAGTTCAAAATGGTTCCCGCCAAGGAGATCGACTACATCGACGTCTCGCCCAAGCAACTGGTCGGCATTTCCGCCGCCCTCATCCCGTTCCTCGAGCACAACGACGCCAACCGGGCGCTGATGGGCTCCAACATGCAGCGGCAGGCGGTCCCCCTCGTCACCAGCGAGCCGCCGCTCATCGGCACCGGGATGGAGGGGTACGTGGCGCGGAACTCGGGCATGGTCGTGGTCGCCGAAGAGAGCGGCACCGTCCGGCGCGTCACCGCCGATGACATCACCGTCGACAACCGCATCTACCCGCTGCGGAAGTTCGTCGGCCTCAGCGCGCGCACCTGCCTCAACCAGAAACCCATCGTCCGCGAGGGCCAGCGCGTCAAGACAGGCGAGGTCATCGCCGACGGCGCCGCCACCAAGGACGGCCGGCTCGCCCTCGGCAAGAACGTGCTGGTTGCCTTCATGCCGTTCGACGGATACAACTACGAGGACGCCATCCTGATCTCCGAGAGGCTGGTCAAACGGGACACTTACACGTCCGTCCACATCGACGAGTTTGAGGTGGAGGTCCGCGAGACCAAGCTCGGCCGCGAGGAGTTCACCCGCGACATCCCCAACATCCCCGAACACGCCCTGGGCAACCTGGACGACGACGGCATCATTCGTGTGGGCACGCGCGTCCGCCAGGGCGATATCCTGGTCGGCAAAGTCGCCCCCAAGAGCAAGACCGAGCTCTCGCCCGAGGAGAAACTCCTCCACGCCATCTTCGGCCGCGCCGGCGAGGACGTCAAGAACGAGTCCCTCGACGTCCCCTCCGGCGTCGAAGGCATCGTCATCGACACCCAGAAATTCTCCCGCAAAGCCCAACTCTCCGGCGAAGCCAAGACCCGTGACCGCACCCAAATCAAGAAGATCGAGCGCGAGTGCAACCAGGTCATCTGCGACCAGTTTCTCAAGATGATCGACGCCGTCTCCGGGGCCGCCAACGGTGTCCTGGTCGATACGGACTCCGGGCAGCGGCTGGCCAAGCTGGGAGACTGGCCCGCCGACGAAATCCTCGACCTTGAAGAGCGGCTCGACGTCGAGAACCTCCGCGTGCTGGTCAGCGGCGGACCCCGCAAAGGCCAGAAGATCAACCCCAAGGCCCGCCGCGCCTTCGAGATCTTCAACGAACGCATCGAAGGCAAGAAGGACGAGAAAGACCGCCGCATCAGCCAGATCAAACGGGGCGACGAACTGCCCCCGGGCGTCCTCGAAATGGTCAAGGTCTACGTCGCCACCACCCGCAGGCTCGCCGTCGGCGACAAGATGGCCGGGCGCCACGGCAACAAGGGCGTCATCGCCAAGATCCTCGCCGAGGAGGACATGCCCTATCTCGAGGACGGCACCCCCGTGGAGGTCGTCCTCAATCCGCTCGGGGTCCCCTCCCGCATGAACGTCGGCCAGATCCTCGAAACCCATCTCGGCTGGGCCGCCAAGAAGATGGGCTACGAAGTGATCACCCCCGTGTTCGACGGCGCCACCGAGGACGAGATCCGGACGGCCCTGGGAGAGGCCGGCCTGCCGCCCAGCGGCAAGACCCGTCTCTACGACGGCCGCACCGGGCGGCCCTTCGACCAAGAGGTCACCGTGGGATACATGTACGTCCTCAAGTTGGAACACCTGGTGGACGACAAGGTCCACGCCCGCGCCACCGGCCCGTACTCGCTCATCACCCAGCAACCCCTGGGCGGAAAGGCCCGCTCGGGCGGCCAGAGGTTCGGCGAAATGGAGGTCTGGGCCCTCGAAGCCTACGGCGCCGCCCACGTGCTCCAGGAGCTCCTCACCGTCAAGTCCGACGATGTGGAAGGGCGCACCCGAATCTACGAGGCCATGGTCAAAGGCGAAAACACCCTCCAGGCCGGCACCCCCGTCTCCTTCGACGTCCTCCTCAACGAAATCCGGGGGCTGGGCCTGAACATCAAGCTGGAGAAGAAAAAGAAGGAAGCGTAAAGACCCAATGCGTGAATCCCGAGCCTCAACCGGCCACTCCTCCGCGCACGCCGGGGCGTGGCCTGTCGATATTTTCCTATGGAGGTGCTGATGGCTAAGGCGCGATCCGATCCCGCCACACTGGAAGACCGGGCGGAAGAGTTCTCATCCGTGTCGATCTGTCTCGCCTCGCCCGAGGACATCCGGAGCTGGTCCTACGGCGAGGTCAAGAAGCCCGAGACGATCAACTACCGCACCTACCGGGCCGAAAAGGACGGCCTCTTCTGCGAGCGCATCTTCGGCCCCGAACGCGACTGGGAGTGCTTCTGCGGCAAGTACAAAGGCATGAAGCACAAGGGCATCATCTGCGACCGGTGCGGCGTCAAGGTCACCCACTCGCGCGAACGCCGCAAGCGAATGGGCCACATCAACCTCGCCGCCCCCGTCGTCCACATCTGGTTCTTCAAGGCGATGCCCTCCCGGCTGGGCAACCTGCTCGCAATGAAAACCTCCAACCTGGAGAAAATCGTCTACTTCCAGGAATACGTGGTCATCGACCCCGGCCCCGCCGCCGCCGAGGGCGTCCGTGAGAAGGACCAGCTCACCGAAGACAAGTACCGCCGCCTCAAGGAAACGTATGGGGAAGGATCGGGATTCCGGGCCGGCATGGGCGCCGAGGCCATCCGCGAACTGCTCCTGAAGCTCGACCTGCCCACCGTGGCCAAAGAGCTCCGCCAGGAACTCACCGAGACCGGCTCCAAGCAGCGCAAGAAAGACATCGTCAAGCGGCTCAAGCTGGTCGAGGCCATCAAGGACTCGCCCAACAAGCCCGAGTGGACGATCTTTGACGTCATCCCCGTCATCCCGCCCGACCTGCGGCCGCTCGTCCTGCTGGAAAGCGGCAACTTCGCCACCAGCGACCTCAACGACCTCTACCGCCGCGTGATCAACCGAAACAACCGCCTCAAAAAGCTCCAGGACCTCCACGCACCGGAAGTCATCATCCGCAACGAAAAGCGCATGCTCCAGCAGGCGGTGGATGCCCTGTTCGACAACGACCGGACCAAGCGCCCGGTCCTCGGCAGCAGCAACCGCCCGCTCAAGTCGCTCACCGACATGATCAAGGGCAAGCAGGGCCGGTTCCGCGAGAATCTCCTCGGCAAGCGAGTCGACTACTCCGCCCGCAGCGTCATCGTCGTCGGCCCCGAGCTCCAGCTCCACCAGTGCGGCCTGCCAAAGAAAATCGCACTCGAGCTCTTCCAGCCCTTCATCATCCGCCGCCTCAAGGAGTTGGGCTACGTCGACACAATCAAGTCGGCCAAGAAGATGCTCGAACGGAAGGACGAGGAGGTATGGGACATCCTCGACGAGGTCATCCACGAGCATCCCGTGCTCCTCAACCGCGCCCCCACCCTTCACCGGATGGGCATCCAGGCGTTCGAGCCGATCCTGGTGGAAGGCAACGCCATCAAGATTCATCCGCTGGTGTGCGAGGCGTTCAACGCCGACTTCGACGGCGACCAGATGGCCGTCCATCTCCCCCTCTCCGTCGAGGCGCAGACCGAGGCCGCCATCCTGATGATGTCCACCAACAACATCTTCTCCCCCGCCGACGGCCAACCCATCATCCGCCCGTCGCTCGACATGGTCCTCGGATGCTACTACCTGACCGCCGCGCAGGAGCGGACCCCGGAGACGCGCCCCAAGGTCTTCAGCGACACGACCGAGGTGCTGCTGGCGCTCGAGGAGCGCCGGATTTACCTCCAGCAACCCATCGAGGTGCGGCTGCCCGAGGGGACCGAGGTGGTCACCAAGGACGGCGAGAGCGAGCTCCAGCCGCCCTACCGCCTCGCCACCACCCCCGGCCGCGTCCGGTTCAACGACATCGCCGCCGTCGGCAGCCGGTTCTACAACCTGCCCGTCGACAAGGGCGCGGTCAACCAGATCATCTCCGACTGCCACCGGCTGCTCGGCCGGGCGGAGACCATCCGCCTGCTCGACGCCATCAAGAACCTCGGCTTCCACGAGGCGACCCTCGCCGGCCTCTCCATCAGCGCCGAGGACCTCCAGATACCGCCCGACAAGTACGACATCATCGACGGCGCCCAGCTCGAGGTCGAGCGCATCCAGAAGAACTACACCCGCGGCCTCATCACCGACAGCGAACGCCACCACCAGATCACCGAGACGTGGACCCACGCCAGCAACCGGGTGGCCGACCACGTAATGGACGAAGTCCGCGAGAATGCCCCCAAGCACGACCGGCTCGAAAAGGTCCTCCACGAGCAGAAGCTCATCGGAAAGACCCGCGTCACCCTCCAGCCCCACGACATCGAAGACATCATCAAACCAGCGTCCCTTCCAAGCGGGGCGGCCGAGTTCAAGGACAACTGGGGCGACCTCACCCACAATCCATTGGCACGTGCCGTCGCCGGCGCCGGCTGGCGGGTCCGCAAGCTGGAGCAGGACTCGAACGGCAAGATCGCCAGCGCCCACGTGGAGCTCCTTCTCAAACAAGGAAGCTACGCCCCGCTCGAACGATTCCTCGAAAAACGCAGCGGCCCCGCCCTGTTCGCGGAATTGACCACCCGCGACATTGCAGAGATTCTCGGCGAAGCGCTCCCCGACAGAGCAGAAGTGCACCAGCAGTACTGGCGCGACACGAAACAGAACCCCTTGGGGTCGGCCATCGCCGCGGGCGGCTGGCGCGTGGTCCGGCTCGACCGGGACCCCCAGGGCAAGGTCATCGGCGCCCGCATCGAACGCTCCTCGACCATCAACCCCATCTGGTGCATGTTCGATTCCGGCGCCCGCGGCAGCGCCATGCAGATCCGCCAGATGGCCGGCATGCGCGGCCTGATGGCCAAGCCGTCCGGCGAGATCATCGAGACGCCCATCAAGGCCAATTTCCGCGAGGGCCTCCCCGTGCTCGAATACTTCAGCTCGACCCACGGCGGCCGCAAGGGCCTCGCCGACACCGCCCTCAAGACCGCCGAGTCCGGATACCTGACCCGCAAGCTCGCCGACGTCGCACAGCACGTCGTCATCACCACCCACGACTGCGCCACCGCCAACGGCATCACCAAGACCGCCGGCGAGGTCCCCCTCGCACAAAACATCTACGGGCGCGTCGCCGGCGAGACCGTGAAGGACCGGCGCACCGGCACCACCGTCGTCAAAGAGGGCGAGCTCATCACCGAGCAGATCGCCCAGGCGATCCAGGACCTCGGCTACGACAGCCTCAAGGTCCGCTCGCCGATGACGTGCGAGACGCCGTTCGGCGTCTGCGCCAAGTGCTACGGGATGGACCTCTCCACCCAGCAGCTCGCCGAGCAAGGGCTGGCCGTCGGCATCATCGCCGCCCAGTCCATCGGAGAGCCCGGCACACAGCTCACCATGCGCACGTTCCACATCGGCGGCATCGCAACGACCAGCGCCGCCGCACCAGCCGACGCCCGCTCCGCCAAGGCCGGCATCATCCACTACGAGAACGTGAACCTGGTGACCGACCCCGAGGGCGACCCGGTCGTGCTGGACCAGAGCGGAGCGCTCGTTCTGCGGGATAAGGAGCACCGCGACCTCGACCGCTACCCGCTCCGCATCGGCGCCAAGCTCCACGTGAAAGACGGAGCCAAGGTCGGCGCCGGCAAGCTGCTCGCCTCGTGGGACCCGCACATGGTCCCGATCCTCGCCGAAAAGGAAGGATACGCGCGGTTCATCGACATCGAAGAGGGCGAGACCATGACCGTCGAGATCGACTCCGGTGGGTCCGCGCGGTCCGTGATCGTCGAGCACAAGGGCGACCTGCACCCGCAGATCATGGTCGAGGACAGCCAGGGCGAGATTCTGGGCATCTACTCGATCCCCGAGAAGGCCTACCTCGAGGTCCAGGAGAACAAACTCGTGAAGGCGGGCGAAGTGCTCGCCCGCACCCCTCGGGAGATCGGCCGGACGCAGGACATCACCGCCGGCCTGCCGCGGGTGACCGAGATCTTCGAGGCCCGCAAGCCGAAAGACCCCGCCATCATCAGCGAGATATCGGGCGAGGTGCACCTGGGCGAAAGGAAGCGCGGCAAGCGGTCGATCATCGTCCGCAACGAAGCGGCGGACATGGAACGCGAGCACCTGGTGCCGCAGGGCAAACGCCTCCTGGTCACAGCGGCCAGCAGCGTCCACGAGGGCGACCCGCTGGTCGACGGCAACCTCGTCCCGCACGACATCCTTCGCATCCGCGGCGAAGAAGCGCTCCAGCAGTACCTGCTCCAGGAGGTCCAGTCCGTCTACCGGTTCTGCGGAGAGGAGATCAACGACAAGCACATGGAAGTCATCATCTCCCAGATGCTCCGCAAGGTGGAGGTGGGCGAGGACGTGGGCGACACCACCCTCCTGCCCGGCGCCATCATCGACAAGTTCATCTTCCGCGCGGAGAACGAGCGGGTGGTGCAGGAAAACGGCAAGCCCGCCAGCGCGAGCGCGCTGCTCTTGGGAATTACCAAGGCCGCCCTCCGGTCGGAAAGCTTCATCTCGGCCGCCTCGTTCCAGGAAACCACCAAGGTGCTCACCGAGGCTGCCCTCGCCGGGAAGAACGACAACCTGCTGGGCCTGAAGGAGAACGTCATCCTCGGCCACATGATCCCGGCCGGGACCGGATTCGCGAAGTACCGGAATGCACTGGCCAAGAAGCTCGAGCTGCCGGAAGAGTCTACGGTAGCGGCCAGCTAAGGAGCTCTGGCAAAGCGGTGGGGCGGAGGTCCCTGTCTGCCCGTGGCAGGCAAGAATGCCTGCCCCACCAGGGTCTTGACAGGCCCTTAACGCAGAAAGGAGCAGAAACGTTGCCCACCATCAACCAACTGGTGCGGAAAGGGCGCAAGCAGACACGCAAGAAGAGCCGGCGCCCAGACTTGCAGAAGTGCCCCCAGCGGAAGGGCGTGTGTCTCCAGGTGATGACCCGCCCGCCCAAGAAGCCGAACTCCGCGCTCCGGAAGATCGCCCGCGTGCGGCTGACCAACGGCCGCGAGGTCACCGCCTACATCCCGGGCGAGGGGCACAACCTCCAGGAGCACTCCATCGTCCTCGTCCGCGGCGGCAGGGTGCGCGACCTGCCCGGAGTGCGCTATCACGTGATCCGCGGAACGCTCGATGCCAGCGGCGTCGACGCGCGGCGGCGCAGCCGCTCGAAATACGGCACCAAGCGGCCGAAGTGAGCAACGGAATTCGCCACTGATGAACACGGATGGACACTGATAAGAGCCTATCCAAGAAGGTGCGCTGGTCTTGTGGCACGGTTTTTGGATAGCCTCAGACAACAAATCCGTGTTTATCCGTGTTCATCCGTGGCTGGTCTCTGAGAACAAGGGGTTGGGAATGGCGAAGAAATTTGCGTCGACCGAACGGTTCCTGAAGCCCGACGTCAAGTACGACAACCGCCTCGCGGCGAAGTTCATCAACTGCATCATGCTGGACGGCAAGAAGAGCGTCGCGGAGCGGATCCTGTACCGCGCCCTCGACGTCATCGAAAAGCGCGTGCCCGACACGCCGCCGCTGGAAGTGTTCGAGAAGGCCATCGAGAACGTCAAGCCGCAGATCGAAGTGCGCTCCAAGCGGGTCGGCGGCGCCACCTACCAAGTGCCCATACCCGTCACCACTAAGCGCCAACTCAGCCTCGCCATCCGCTGGATCCGAGACGCGGTGCGCAAGCGCTCGGGAAAAGCCATGTATCTCATCCTGGCGGATGAACTCGTCGCGGCGTTCAACCGCGAGGGAGCCGCCGTCACCGTACGCGAAAACGTGCACAAGATGGCCGAGGCCAACAAGGCCTTCGCTCACTTCGCATGGTAAGATAAGACAGAAAACGACACCCCACGGGCCGATCGTCCCTGCCAGCCGGGACGGCCGGCTCGCGGCGCAAACAGAGAGACCGGCGCATACGTCCCATCGGTCCTCTAGGACCTGTTAGGCAACTGCGGACCCGCTCATGGCCGCGTTCAGCAAGAAGCGAAACATCGGCATCATGGCCCACATCGACGCCGGGAAGACCACCACCACCGAGCGCATCCTGTACTACACCGGCGTCGAGCACCAGATGGGCGAGGTGCACGACGGCGCCGCCACGATGGACTGGATGGTCGAGGAGCGCGAACGCGGCATCACCATTACTTCGGCAGCAACCACTTGCCACTGGCGCGATTGGGAGATCAACATCATCGACACCCCCGGGCACGTCGACTTCACCGCCGAGGTCGAACGCAGCCTGCGGGTGCTCGACGGGGCCATCGCCGTGTTCTGCGGCGTTGCCGGCGTCCAGGCCCAGTCCGAGACCGTCTGGCGCCAGGCCGACCGCTACCACATCCCGCGGTTGTCCTTCGTCAACAAGCTGGATCGTGTCGGGGCGGACTTCCACGGCGCCGTCGATTCCATTCGGACCCGTCTCGGCGCCACCCCGCTCCTGCTCCAGATCCCCCTCGGTCTCGCGGCCGACCACCGCGGCCAGATCGACCTGGTCCGGATGAAAGCCATCGTCTACGAGTCCGAAACCCTCGGCGCGAAATATCATTTCGCCGACATCCCGGACGGCCTCGCCGCGGAAGCCAAGCACCGCCGGGAAGAGATGATCGAGCTCCTTGCCGAGCACAGCGACAGCGTTGCCGAGAAATACGTGCACGACCACGACGTCACCGAGGCCGATCTCATTGCCGGCATCCGAAAGGCCACCCTCGGCGCCGCCCTCACGCCGGTCTTCTGCGGCTCGGCCCTGCGCAACTGCGGAATCCAGCCGCTCCTCGACGGCATCTGCCATTTTCTCCCGTCCCCCGTAGACCTCCCGCCCACGGAAGGAATCCACCCCAAGACCGAGCAGCCCGTCCGGCGCAAGCCCAGCCAGAAGGAGCCCCTCGCTGCGCTCGCCTTCAAGGTCGCGACCGACCGGTTCGGCGAACTCGTGTACACCCGCGTGTACGCCGGCACGCTCAAGGCCGGCCGGCGCATTCACAACGCCACCAAGGACCGCGTCGAGCGGGCCGCCAAGATGTGGCGGATGCACGCGAATGACAGGCTGCCAATCGGCGAGGCCACCGTCGGTGATATCGTGGCACTCGTCGGCCTGAAGTTCACCGGCACCGGCGATACCCTCTGCGAGAGAGAACACCCCATTATCCTCGAGCAGATGCGGTTCCCCAACCCCGTGATTTCCCAGGCCATCGAGCCGAAGACCTCCGCCGACCGTGTCCGGCTGTCCGAAACCCTTGCCCAACTCCAAAAAGAAGACCCGACATTTCGGCGCCGGACGGACGAGGATACCGGCCAGACCATCATCAGCGGCATGGGCGAACTGCACCTGGAGGTGCTCGTGCACCGGATGCAGCGCGAGTTCAGTCTGGGAGCGAACGTCGGCGTGCCCCGCGTCGCCTACCGCGAGACGTTCCGCCAGCCCGTAGAGGCCGAGGGCAAGTACATCCACCAGACGGGCGGCCGCGGCCAGTACGGGCACGTGAAGATTCGCGTCGAGCCCTTCTCCAGCCTCTCCGGCCCCGTGGTGGTCAACGAAGTGAAGCACGGCGATATCCCCGCCGAGTACATCCCGGCGATCGAAGAGGGAATTCAGTCCGCGGCGAGCGGCGGGCTCCTGGCGGGCTACCCCGTTATTAACGTTAAGGTTACCATCCTGGGCGGCTCGTATCATCCGGAGGACTCGTCCGACATCGCCTTTGCCGCCGCCGCCGGCCGGGCCATGGTCAACGCGGCGCGAGACGGCCAAGTCGCGCTGCTCGAGCCGATTATGAGACTCGAGGTCATCGTCCCGGAGGCCTATCTCGGTGACGTGCTCAACGACCTGAACGGCCGAAGAGCAAATATCGTGGACATGGGAATCATGGGGCAGCTCCGGACCATCGAAGCAAAGGCTCCGCTCGCCGAACTCTTCGGCTACTCCACCGTCGTCCGCTCACTCTCGCAAGGTCGCGCCACGCACACGATGGAGCCACTCGAATACGCGCTGGCCCCCGACGACACCGCTGCGCGGATCGCGGGGCTTGACTCTTGACTAATGTTTTACAATTTTTTACAATTAACGCTCGGCTCTCGCACGTTTTTTGCTTGACGAACTTGTTTGCGGGCTTATAATTAGACTCTTTTCCCGTTAGGGGCGCGGTATTTCACCGTGCCCCGTGCCATGTGCGCGGGCCATCATCATCCCGCGCCAGGCTACAGAGTCATGTTGGCCGTTCGCGGAGGGGCCGAATGCCCAAACTGCAGCGAGTGCGGATTCGCATGGAAGCGTATGACCACGAAGTCCTCGATCAGTCGGCGACACAGATCGTCAACGCGGTGCTGCGCACGGGCGCCAAAGTCTCCGGGCCGGTGCCGCTGCCGACGCGAATTGAGCGGTACACGGTGCTCCGCTCGCCGTTCGTGCACAAGAAGTCCCGCGAGCAGTTCGAGATCCGTACGCACCGGCGCATCATCGACATCCTTCAGCCGACCCCGCAGACCACTGACGCGCTGCAGCGCCTCAGCGTCCCTGCCGGCGTGGGCATAAAAGTAAAGGCGTAATCGTGTTGGAGTTGGATGTTTACAACATGGACGGCAAGAAGGTGGACTCGGTCAAGATTGACGAGGCCGTCTTCGGCGGGACGGTGAACCATGCAGTCCTTCGCGAGGCCGTGCTGATGTACCAGGCCAACCGCCGCTCGGGCACTGCCTCGGCCAAGAACCGGGTCGCCGTGTGCGGCTCGGGCGCGAAGCCGTTCCGCCAGAAGGGCACCGGGCGCGCCAGGCAAGGGTCCCGGGGCGCCCCCCACCACGTTGGCGGCGGCGTGGCGCACGGCCCCGTGCCGCGGAGCTACCGGTATTCGATGCCGAAGAAGGCCCGCCTCGCCGCTCTCAAAAGCGCCTACCTCGACAAACTTCAGAACGCAACACGCATCATCGACAACATAGCAATAGATGCCCCAAGAACGAGCCAGGTCGCCCGGCTGCTCAAGAACCTCGGCGTTCGAGGCCCTTGCCTGATCGCCACGCTGGGCGCCTCGGACGCCGTGGTGAAATCCACCCGAAATATCCCGGGCGTCATTACCAAGCGCATTCGCGACGTGAACGCGTATGACCTCCTGCGGCCCAGGAATTTTGTGGTCACCCGCCGCGCCCTCGAAAGCGTGGCCGAAAAATTCGCCGGCGACGCCCGGACGGACGGTGAACTGTAATGGATGACCCGAGAAAGATTATCATCAAGCCGATCATCACCGAGAAGAGCACGGATCTGATCGAGCGCGCGAACCGGAACGGCGTGCCGCAGAACGCCTACTCGTTCCAGGTGCACAACCGCGCCGCCAAGCCGGAGATCCGCCAGGCGATCGAAGCCCTGTTCAACGTCAAAGTCCGCGCCGTCAAGACCTTGTGGCAGCGCGGCAAGCTGCGGCGCACCCGCCGCGGCGGCGTGACCCGGCAATCCAACTGGAAAAAGGCGATCGTAACGCTCCGCGAAGGTCACCGAATCGAGCTGTACTGACCATGGGCACGAAGAAACGCAAACCGACGACCCCGGCGCAGCGGCACATGACGCACTCGGACTTCGCCGAGATCACCCGGTCGAAGCCCGAGAAGTCGCTGACCACGCCGCTCAAGAAGACGGGCGGCCGGAATTCCAACGGCCGCATTACCAGCCGGCGGCGGGGCGGCGGCCACAAACGGAAGTATCGGATCATCGACTTCAAGCGCGACAAGCGCGGCGTGCCGGCCAAGGTCGCGGCGATCGAATACGACCCAAACCGCAGCGCGCGAATCGCACTGCTGCATTACGCCGACGGCGAGAAGCGGTACATCCTGGCGCCCAAGGGCCTCCAGGTCGGCCAGCCGGTTATAGCGGGCGACGATGTCGAGCCCCGCGTGGGCAACGCGCTGCCGCTCAGAACCGTTCCGCCGGGCACGCCCGTGCACAACATCGAGCTGGTCCCCGGCGGCGGCGGGAAACTCGTGCGCGGCGCCGGCACCTCGGCCACCGTTTCCGCCAAGGAAGGCCGGCGGGCACGGGTCAACCTCCCGTCCGGCGAGGTGCGCCAGCTCCACCTCGAGTGCTACTGCACCGTGGGGCAGCTCGGCAACATCGAGCATGCCACCATCAAGCTGGGCAAGGCCGGGCGGAGCCGCTGGCTGGGCAGGCGACCCAAGGTCCGCGGGATGGCGATGAACCCCGTGGCCCACCCGATGGGCGGCGGCGAAGGCCGCTCGGGAGGCGGCCGCGTGCCGGTCTCTCCGTGGGGCAAGCCGTCCAAGGGCGGCAAGACGCGGAGCCGCAAGGCCGTCTCCAACAAGTTCATCGTCCGGCGCCGTTCGAAGACCCGATAGGGTTTGGTGAGGAGCTGACATGTCACGATCGGTGAAAAAAGGCCCGTACGTGGCGGAAAAACTGCTGAAGAAGGTCGCGCGCGTAACCCGCTCCGGCAGCCAGGATCCGATCCAGACCTGGTCGCGCGCGTCGGTGGTGATCCCCGAGTTCGTCGGGCACACATTCATGGTGCACAACGGCCGGATGTTTAACCGGGTCTACGTCACCGAGAACATGGTCGGGCATCGGCTGGGCGAATTCTCGCCGACCCGTACGTTCCGGGGTCATGCGGGCCGCCGGGGCGAACACGCCAGGAAGGCGTAAGGAAGGCAGATGGAAGCGAGGGCCCGACACCAATACGCGCGAATATCGCCGACCAAGGTCCGCCCGGTGGCGAAGATGATCCGGCACATGCCGCTGACAACGGCGCTGGACTCGTTGCGGGTCAGCAACAAGCGGGCGGCCCGGCTGCTGGAAAAAGCCCTTAAGTCAGCCTGGGCCAACGCGATAGAAGCCGGCGGCCGGCTGGACGAGGCCGATTTCTTTGTGGCGTCCGCGTCGGTAAATGAAGGCCCGACCATCAAGCGGGGCCGGCCGGGCGACCGCGGACGGTGGCGGCGGATTCTGAAGCGGTCCTGCCACATTGCAGTGGTGTTGTCAGACCGAAAGGATTGACGTGGGGCAAAAGGTAAATCCAATATCCTTCCGGCTGGGAATCACGGAAACGTGGCGCAGCCGGTGGTACGCCGACAAGAAGACGTTCGGCGGCCTGCTGGTCGCCGACCAGAAGATCCGGCAGTACATCCGCGAGCGCTACCAGTTTGCGGGGATCCCGCGCATCGACATCGAGCGCACCAGCGGCGAGGCGCGGCTCACCCTGCACTGTGCCCGGCCCGGCGTCGTCATCGGCCGGAAGGGCCAGGAAGTCGAGCAACTCCGCGCCGACCTCGAGGAGATCAGCGGGTGTACCATCCACATTGACATCAAAGAAGTCCCGCATCCCGAGACGAGCGCCGCCCTCATCGGCCAGGCCATTGCCGAGCAGCTCAAGAAGCGGGCGTCGTTCCGCCGCGTGATGAAGAAAGCCGCCGAGACCACCATGCAGGTGGGGGCGCTGGGCGTCAAGATCGAGCTGGCCGGCCGGCTGGGCGGCTCGGAGATGCGGCGCCGCGAGCGGACCGTTATCGGCATGATCCCGCTGCACACGCTGGATGCGATGATCGATTATGCCTTCACCAAGTGCGTCACCACCTACGGAACCATCGGGGTCAAAGTGTGGGTATACAAGGGCGAGCAACCGTCTGGAGGAACGCCCCGGGCGCCGACCCAGCAGGCGACGCCCGCCAGAGGAGCTAGCTGATGCCGCTGATGCCGAAACGAATCAAGCACCGCAAGGTCCAACGCGGCCGGCTGAAGGGCAAGGCGACCCGCGGCAACAGCGTGGCCTTCGGCGATGTCGGGCTCCAGTGTCTCGAGCTCGGCTGGATCACCGCCCGCCAGATCGAAGCGGGCCGGATCGCCATCTCGCACTTCCTCGCGCGAGAAGGCCGGATGTGGATCCGGGTCTTCCCGCACAAGCCGGTCAGCGCCCGGG
This sequence comes from uncultured Planctomycetota bacterium, assembly GCA_964505325.1. GTDB lineage: Bacteria > Planctomycetota > PUPC01 > PUPC01 > PUPC01 > CAZDHT01. Next base: position 53,924 of record CAZDHT010000001.1, read on the forward strand.
CCGCCGAGACCCGCATGGGGACCGGCAAGGGCGAGCCGGAATACTGGGCAGCCGAGGTCAAGCCCGGCACCATCGTGTTTGAGATCGGCGGCGTGCCGGAGGACGCCGCAGTGCAGGCGTTGAACCGCGCGGCGCACAAATTCCCCATCAAGATGAGACTCGCCCACCGGAGGCATGCCTGGTGAAACCCGCGGAGATCCGAGCCCTGTCCGACGCCGAACTGCTCAACGAGCTGGAGAACGCCGAGCAGAAGCTCTTTAACCTGCATTTCCAGCGGACGACCCAGAACCTGGAAAGCACCGGGGAGCTGTCGAAGACCCGCAAAGACATCGCCCGGCTGCAGACCATAATTCGCCAGCGCGCCGCGCGCGCCAGCTTGACCCCGGGGCAGGCTGCCGGGCCTCCGGAAGGCGCCGCCGGCCAAAAGGCCGAGACCCCGAAGAGCGAGGCCGCCAAACCATGAGCGCGAAACGCAAACCGCCCAAGGCCGTCACCGGCATCGTCACCAGCGACAAGATGAACAAGACCATCGTCGTGCAGACGCTCAAGACGGTGCGGCACAAACGATACCACAAGTACATCCGCACGCCGCAGGTCTTCAAGGCCCACGACGAGAACAACGAAGCGCGGGCGGGGGCGCGCGTCAGAATCCTGGCCACCCGGCCGCTCAGCAAGACCAAGCGATGGCGGCTGGTGGAAATACTCGAGCAGGGACCGGAAGAATAGACGATGATCCAAGCAGAGACCCAACTGGACGTCGCCGACAACAGCGGTGCCCGGCGCGTGGCCTGCATCAAGGTGCTCGGCGGGACCCGGCGCCGCTATGCAGGCATCGGAGACATCGTCGTGCTGGCCGTGAAGAAAGCCGCGCCCAACGGCCCGATCAAACAAGGCGACGTGGTGCGCGGCGTGGTGGTCCGCACCAAGAAGGCCCTGAGACGCCCGGACGGCTCATACGTGAGGTTCGACAGCAACGCCGTCGTGCTCATCGGCGAGGACCGCAACCCGCGCGGCACGCGGATCTTCGGCGCCGTGCCCCGGGAGCTCCGGGCCAAGAACTTTATGAAGATCATCTCGCTCGCGTCCGAGGTGGTGTGAGGATACGAATGCACGTTCGAAAGAACGACATGGTAATGCTTCTCAAAGACTTCAGCGGCCCCTCGCCCGCGAGGAAGGGCTCGACCGCCCGGGTGCTCAAGGTGTTTCCCAAGCAGGGCCAGTTGATCTGTGAGGGCGTCAACGTCAAGCACAAGCACATCCGGGCCAACACCAACCGCGACTATCCCCGCGGCGGGATCATCCGAAAAGAAGCCCCCGTCAGCGCCTCCAGCGTGGCGCTGTATTGCCCGAAGTGCGAGAAAAAAACCCGGGCCGCGCGGAAGATTGTGGACGGCAAGAAGACCCGCGCGTGCAAGAAGTGCGGCGAACCGTTTGAGACGACAGCCTAGCGGCAGGAAATGGAGCGTTTGACCGGTGGCGCAGTTGCAGGAACGATATAACACCGAGATCGTGCCCGCCCTGATGGAGCGGTTTGGCTACACCAACCGCCTGGCGGTACCGAAGCTCATGAAGATCATGCTCAGCGCGGGGGTGGGCCGCGCGGCGGAAGACAAGGACCGCCTTCCGCAGACGCTCGACGACCTGGCCACCATCTCCGGACAGAAGGCCGTGCCGAGGAAGGCCCGGCGGTCCGTGGCCGGCTTCAAGATCCGGGCGGGAATGGTGGTGGGCGCCATGGTGACGCTCCGCCGCACGCGGATGTACGAGTTTCTCGAGCGGCTCATCGTCGTCGCGATCCCGCGGATCCGTGACTTTCGCGGCCTGTCGCCCAACGCGTTTGACGGACACGGCAATTTCTCGTTCGGCATCACCGAGCAGGTCGTGTTCCCGGAGGTCGACCCGGACAGCGTCAAGGTCACCCAGGGAATGGATATCACGATCGTGACGACCGCCAAACAGGACGAGGAAGGCCGCGAACTGCTTCGCCTGTTCGGCATGCCGTTTACGACAGAATAAGGAGCCGGAATGGCGCGGAAAAGCTGGATCAACCGGCAGAAGAAGAAACAGAGGTTTCCGGTCCGTGAATACCATCGCTGCGCGCTGTGCGGGCGGCGAAGAGCTTATATGCGAAAGTTCAAGTTGTGCCGGATCTGCTTCCGGACCCTGGCATCCACCGGGCACATCCCCGGAGTCAGAAAGGCAAGCTGGTAATTCGCGCCCGTGGTGTCCCGCCCGTATCGGGACAGGAGCCGCCGACACATGACCATGAATGATTTCGTCGCGGACATGTTGACCCGCATACGGAACGCGCTCCGCAACGGCAGCGAGACCGTGGAGATCCTCGGATCGCAACTGACCGTGGCGGTAGCGGCCGTTCTGAAGCGGGAAGGCTACATCAAGGACTACGCAGAGCTGGACACCAAGCCCCAGGCGCTCGTCCGGATCTATCTCAAGTACGGCCCCGAGGGCGAACAGGTCATCACCGGCATCCGGCGCACCAGCACGTCAGGCCGCCGCGTCTATCGCGGCGCCGACGACCTGGGCACTGTGCTAAACGGCCTCGGAATATCGGTGGTGTCCACGCCCAAGGGCGTGTTGAGCGACCGCGAGTGCAGGCAGCAGCACGTCGGCGGCGAGGTGCTCTGCAAGGTGTGGTAGCCGCCGGAGCGGCATACGAGAAGGACACATGTCGAGAATAGGAAAGAACCCGGTTCCCCTGCCCGGCGGCGTCCGGGCCGTCCTCGAGGGCCAGGCCCTCACCGTGGAGGGGCCGAACGGAAAGGCCCCGCTGGCGATCCACCCGCTGATCTCGGTCAGCGTGGACGAGGCCAACCGGCAGATCACGGTCGCTCCGCGCGATCCCAAGGGCCGAAACCCCAAGGAGGCCCGGCTCCAGCGGTCGATGTGGGGCACCACGCGAAAGCTCATCGCCAACATGGTCGAAGGCGTCACCCAGGGATACACCCGGGAGGTCCAGATCGTCGGCGTGGGATACGCGGCGCGGGTCGAAGAAAGCACCCTGTTCATCCGCTGCGGATACTCCCACGAGATCGCGACGCCCATCCCGGACGGCATCACGGTCGACCCGCCCAGGCCGGACAGCCTGATGATCACCGGCGTCGGACAGTTGCCCTGCACCGCGCTGACGTTCCGCGGCATAGACAAGCAGCAGGTCGGCCAGTTCGCCGCTTCGGTGCGGCGGCTGCGTCCGCCCGAACCGTACAAAGGCAAGGGCATCCGGTACATGGGCGAAGAAGTGAAGCGCAAGGCCGGCAAGGCACTGGCGGCCGGCACGGCATAAGCGAGACGAGGTGCGATGAACCGGCAGAAGGAGAAACGACTGAAGCGGGCGCGGCGGCATCGGCGCGTACGCAAAAAGGTGTTCGGGGCGGCGGGGCGTCCCCGCCTCGCCGTGTACCGCAGCCTGCGCCACACCTACGCCCAGATCATAGACGACACGGCGGGCCGGACGCTCGCCTCGGCGTCAACGCTCAGCGCCGACGTTCGCGAAGACCTGGAGAGCACCGGCAATTGTGCCGCCGCCCGGGCGGCGGGAAAGCGGCTGGCGGAAAAGGCACTGGCTCACGGCATTCGCGCGGTCGTGTTCGACCGCGGCGGATTCAAGTACCACGGCCGCATCAAGGCCCTGGCCGACGCGGCGCGCGAGGGTGGGCTGGCTTTTTAGGACGACCCGTTCTCTTTCGATAGGGGTTCAATTTGTCACAGGCAGGACGACGCCGACCGAGGGGCGACGGTGCCGGGCAGGAGGGCGCCGGCGAATTCTACGAGAACGTGGTCAAGATCTACCGCTCTGCCACGGTGGTCAAGGGCGGCCGGCGGTTCAGCTTCGCCGCGCTGACCGTGGTGGGCGACCGGAACGGCTCGGTAGGCATCGGCTACGGCAAGGCGAACGCGGTGCCCGCTGCGGTGGAGAAGAGCTTCAAGCACGCCCACCGGTCAATGAAACGGGCGGTCCTCTCCGGCCACACCCTGCCGCACGAGGTCACCGGCCGGTTCCTCGCGTCCCGGGTATACATGCGGCCGGCCGCGCCGGGCACGGGCATCATCGCCGGCGCCGCCGTCCGGGCGGTCGTCGAGGCCGCGGGCGTCAGAGACGTGCTCACCAAGTCATATGGCAGCAACTCGCCCAAGAACCTGGTCAAGGCCGCCCTGCAGGGTCTGCTTTTGATGCGGGACCGGGCGACCGTCGCGCGGCTTAGAGGAGTGGAACTCGAGTGAACCTGTCTGACGCGGCAGCCGGCAAGAAGTACAGGAAGACGAAGCGCGTGGGGCGCGGCACCGGGTCGGGCTGGGGCAAGACCAGCGGCCGGGGGCATCGCGGGGCGCGCTCCCGTTCCGGCGAGGTCATCGAAGCCACCTACGAGGGCGGCCAGATGCCGCTGTTCCGCCGGCTGCCCAAGCGCGGCTTCAACAACCGGCGCTTCCAGAAGAGGCCCGCCACGCTCAACGTCGGCGACCTCATCAACTGGCCGGGGCAAGAAGAGGTAAACCCCGAGTCGCTGCTCCGCGCCGGGCTGGTGGACGACATCTCGAATGGGGTGAAAATGCTGGGCAACGGCGACGTGTCGCGGCCCCTCACCGTCAAAGCACACGCCTTCTCCGAGGCGGCCCGGGAGAAGATCCTGGCCGCCGGCGGCAAGGCGGAGACCATAGAGTAGACGTGACGTAGATCAAAGGCAGGACCTGTGCTCGATCCGCTGATCAACTGCTTCCGAATCCCCGAGCTGCGGAAGAAGATCCTGTTCACCGTGATGATGCTGGTGGCGTTCCGCGTCGGGGCGTTCGTGCCCATCCCGGGGGTGAACCCGAGCGCGGTGCGCGACGCGGCCGGTGTCACCGGCGGCGCCCTCGGCCTGGTGGACATGTTCTCGGGCGGGGCGCTGAGCAAGTGCGCCGTCTTCGGCCTGGGCATCATGCCGTACATCAGTGCGTCCATCATCTTCCAGCTCCTGGCGACGGTCATCAAGCCGCTCGAGGAGCTGCAGAAGGAAGGCGAGGCCGGCCAGAAAAAGATCAACCAGTACACCCGCTACGCCACGTTGCTGCTGTGCGCGATCCAGGGCCTGTTCATGGCCAACTGGATCGAGAACATGCACACCGCCAAGAACGTGTACGTCGTGCCGGCCAGTGTCCGCGACGGCTTTGGCTTCGAACTCATCTGCGTGGTCGCGCTGACCGGCGGCACCATCCTGCTGATGTGGATCGGCGAGCAGATCCAGGAGCACGGCATCGGGAACGGCATCTCGCTGCTGATCATGGCCGGGATCGTCGCCCGCATGCCGCCGATGATCCTCCGGGTCTGGCAGACCCAGGTCGACACCGCCAGCCTGGTGAACCCGGCGGAAGACAAAATCGGCATCATGGGGATCGTAGGGATGCTGCTGATGTACGTGCTGGTGGTGGTGGGGGTGGTGCTGCTGACGCAGGGCCAGCGCCGCATCACCATACAGACCGCCAAGCAGATTCAGGGCCGCCGGGTGCTGGGCGGGCAGCGGTACTATCTGCCGCTCCGCGTCGGCGCCGCAGGCGTCATCCCCATCATCTTCGCCCAGTCGCTCCTGATGTTCCCGGGGATGCTCCTCGGCAAAATGGCGCGCGGCCAGACTTGGGTGGCCGGGCTGGCCCACTGGCTCCATGGTTTCTTCCAGTACGACAGCTTCAGCTACCTGGTGATCTACGTCGTCCTGATCGGGTTTTTCTGCTTCTTCTGGACCGCCGTCCAGTTCAACCCGATCAAGATGGCCGACGAAATGAAAGAGCGCGGCAACTTCGTCCCCGGCATCCGACCGGGCCGGCGCACCTCCGAGTACTTCGAGCGCATCATGACCCGCATCACGCTGGCCGGCTCCGCCTTCATCTCGGTCATCGCCATCTTGCCGTACATCGTCCAGCGGGCCAATCCGGGCCTGGGCCAGGCCGCATACATCTACGGCGGCACGGGCCTCCTGATTGTCGTTGGCGTGGCGCTCGACCTGGTGCAGAAAATCGAAAACCACCTGCTGATGAGACACTACGACGGCTTCCTCAAGGGCGGCTCCCGAATTCGAGGACGGCGCTGATGGCGCTGCGGCTGATATTTCTCGGGCCTCCGGGCGCCGGCAAGGGCACGCAGGCGAAGCGCCTTGCCGCGGCCCGGTCGATCCCGCATGTTTCGACCGGAGACATTCTCCGCGCGGAAGTCGGGGCCGGCTCGGAACTCGGGGCCAAGGCGAAGGAATATATGGGCCGGGGCGAGCTGGTGCCCGACGACCTCGTGGTCGCCATGGTCGCACGTCGCCTTGCCCAGCCCGACTGCGGGAACGGGTACCTCCTCGACGGGTTCCCCCGCACCATGGGCCAGGCCACCGCGCTCGAGGCCAGGCTGGCCGAGCACGGCGAGACGATCGGCCAAGTGCTTTACTTCTCCGCGCCCGACGACGTGCTGATCAAACGCCTGTCGGGCCGGCGGGTGTGCCCCGACTGCAACGCGAACTACCACTTGGAGACCATGCCGCCGCGAAACGACGGCGTCTGCGACAAGTGCGGCGGCAAGCTGATCCAGCGCGAGGACGACATGCCCGAGACCGTCCGGAATCGCCTCAAGGTCTACCGGGCGCAGACACGGGAACTGATCGGCCATTACGGCGCGACCGGCTCCGCCCAAGCCGGGTTGCTGACCGAGATCGACAGCACCGGGACGGTCGGCGAGATCGCCGATGCCGTGGCCCGGTCTTTGGAAAACTGAGTGCGCCCCCGGGCGGCAGGTGCCGCCCCGTGCAGGGCGCCCGAGCGACCTTTGAGAGAGGGTTTGAGATGTTCGGCGCGATACCGCTCAGGACGCCACAAGAGCTGCTGATTATGAGAGACGCCGGCCGCATCGTGGCCCAGGTGCTCGACCGGATGAAGCAACTCGCAGCCCCCGGCGTCACGACGCTCGAACTGGACGCGGTGGCCGAGGAGACCATCCGCGACCGCGGCGGAAAGCCCGCCTTTAAGGGCTACCGGGTGCCCGGGAAGGAGCCGTTCCCCGCGACCATCTGTGCCTCGGTCAACGACCAGGTCGTCCACGGGATACCCGACGCCCGACGCCTTCGCGAGGGCGACATCCTGAGCATCGACGTCGGCGTCGAATACCGGGGCTTCTTCGGCGACACAGCCGTTACGCTCCCTGTCGGCCGCGTCTCGAAGACGGCCCGGAAGCTGATGCGGGTCTGCTCCGAAGCGCTCGATCTGGCCATCGCCGAGGTGAGGCCCGGCAATGTTCTTCGCAGAATCGGAGAAACGGTGCAGCGCCACGTAGAGACCAACGGCTTCTCGGTCGTGCGCAAGTTCGTGGGGCACGGAATCGGGACCGCCATGCACCAGGCGCCCGAGGTGCCCAATTTCGCCACCAAGCACTGCGCCGAGGTGGCCATGGAACCCGGGCTGGTGTTGGCCATCGAGCCGATGATCAACGCCGGCCGATACCAGGTGGTGGAGGACCCCGTGAACCGGTGGACCGTAACCACGGCAGACGGCAAGCTCTCGGCTCACTTCGAGCATTCCATCGCAGTGACGCCCGAAGGGCATGAGATCCTGACGCTGCCCTGACCAGACGGGAAGGACGATGCCAAAGGAAGAAGCCATACGCGTAGAGGCCACGGTGCGGGAGGCCCTGCCCAACGCCATGTTCAACGTGGAGCTGGAAAACGGCCACCGCGTCCTCGCCCACGTCTCGGGCAAGATGAGGAGGTACTTCATCCGCATCCTGCCGGGAGACAAGGTAACTATCGAGATGTCGCCCTACGACCTGACCAAGGGGCGCATCGTGTACCGCGAAGAACGGCAGCCGCGGACCCCGCGGCCCGGCGGCAGCCGGAAAGGAAGGCGATAATGAAGGTCCGCAGTTCCGTCAAGCGAATCTGTGAAAACTGCAAGCTCATACGGCGCAAGGGCGTCGTACGGGTGATATGCACCAACCCCCGCCACAAGCAGCGGCAGGGGAAATGACCGAGCCCGAATCGGAGGAAGTTCGACATGCCTCGTCTAGTGGGCGTTGACATTCCGGGCCGCAAGCACATCGAGATCGCCCTGACCTACATCCACGGCATCGGCCGTTCGTCGGCGATGAAGGTCGTCAAGGCCGCCGGCATCGAGCCCGGCACGCGGGCCGACGATCTGACCGAAGAGCAGCTCTCGCGCCTCGTCGGCGTCATCGACCGCAGCTTCACCGTGGAGGGCGAGCTCCGCCGCATGGCCGCGCAGAACATCGCCCGCCTGCGCGACATCAACTGCTACCGCGGCATCCGGCACAGGCGTGGGCTGCCCGTACGCGGCCAACGCACCCGGACCAATGCCCGGACCCGAAAGGGCCCCAAGAAGACCGTCGCGGGCAAGAAGAGCGTCAAGGCGTTGGGCTAACCGCCGGCCCCAGGCCGCATAGGTTCAGGAGTTGCACATGGCAAAAGCCGGTCGAAAACATGTCCGCCGGGTCTCGTCCCAAGCGATCGCCCACGTCAAGGCGACGTTCAACAACACCATTGTCTCGATTACCGACCTGAACGGCGAGGTGTTGTGCTGGGCGAGCGCCGGCACCATCGGGTTCAAAGGCTCCCGAAAGAGCACCCCGTTCGCCGCGCAGCGCACCGCCGAGAACGCCGCGCAGAAGGCCCAAAAGATGGGGGTGCGCCAGGTGGAGGTGCGCGTCAAGGGCCCCGGGTCCGGCCGCGAGTCGGCCGTCCGCGCACTCCAGGCCGCCGGGCTCGAAATCAAGGCCATCGAAGACGTCACCCCCCTGCCCCACAACGGGTGCAGGCCCAGGAAGAGGCGCCGTGTATAACGCCGCGTCCGAACACGATTAGGAGTGGCCCATTGGCTCGCAACACCGGACCCAAATGCAGGCTCTGCCGCAGGGAGGGCGTCAAGCTCTTCCTGAAGGGAGCGCGCTGCGACACCCCCAAGTGCGGGTTTGAACGGCGGGAATATCCGCCCGGGATGCACACCTGGCCCCGGCGCAAGATCTCCGCCTACGGCCTGCAACTGCGCGAGAAACAGAAGGTGAAACGATACTACGGAATTCTCGAACGGCAGTTCCGCCTCTACTTCCAACGGGCCGAACGAGCCAAGGGCAACACCGGCGAGAACCTTCTGCTGGCGCTTGAATCCCGGCTGGACAACGTGGTGGCCTGCCTGAGCTTTGCCACCTCGCGCAGCAACGCCCGCCAATTGATCCGACACGGGCACCTCTTGGTCAACAACCAAAGGGTCACCATCCCGTCCGTGGCGGCCAAGGCCGGCGACCAAATCACGGTGGCCAACCGGGCGAAGTCGAAGGCGGCCGTCACGACGGCCCTCGAGCTCACACAGGGCCGCGGTGTCCCCGCGTGGCTCGAGCTCACGCTCGAACCACCGGCCGGGAAGGTGACCCGGCCGCCGACACGCGAAGACATCTCGCTGCCGGTGCAAGAACAGCTCATCGTCGAGCTATTGTCGAAATAGGAAGAATACCCGCTCCCCGCTGCGGAGGATAGACGATGCGAAAGAGGTGGATGGGTTTCGAACTGCCGGTCCGGGTGGTCTGCGACAAGGAGACGCTCACCGACACATACGGCAAGTTCACCGCCGAGCCGTTTGAGCGAGGCTATGGCATCACCGTCGGAAACGGGCTCCGGCGCGTGCTGTTGTCGTCACTGCGCGGAGCGGCCCTCTCGGCCGTCCAGTTCGAAGGGGTTCAGCACCAGTTCCAGACCATCCCGGGCGTGGTGGAGGACGTCACCGACGTCTGCCTCAACCTGAAAAAGGTCCTGGTCAAGCTGCACACCGACGACGTGAAGGAGATGACGCTGGACGTCCGCCGCAAGGGCGAAGTCGCCGCCGGCGACATCCAACACGACGCCGACATCGAGATCGCCAACCCCGGCCTCCACCTCGCCACCGTCAGCGAGGGCGGCAAGATCGTCGCCACGCTCGAAGCGCGGTCCGGCCGCGGCTACAAGGTCGCCGAGGAATTCATCAAGGAGGAGATCACCTACATCCCGCTCGACTGCGCCTTCTCGCCCGTCGTCAAGGTGAAGCCGGTGGTCGAGAACTGCCGCGTCGGCCAGGTTACCAACTACGACCGCCTCACCCTGGAAGTCTGGACCAACGGCACGGTGGACCCCGAAATGGCCCTGGTCGAGGCGGCCCGGATCTACCGCAAGCACCTCGACCCGTTCGTCCAGTACTTCGAGCTCGGCCCGCCCATCGAAGACGCGGCCTCCCAGCTCGCCGCCCAGAAGGAGCTGGAGCACAAGACCGAGGTGGACCGAATGCTGTCGAAGCCGGTCGGCGAGCTGGACCTGTCGGTCCGTGCCGCCAACTGCCTCGCATCACAGAAAATCGAAACGCTGCACGACTTGGTCACGAAAACAGAGGCCGAACTGCTCACCCTACGCAACTTCGGCCAGACCTCGCTGACGGAGATCAAGGGCAGGCTGGCCGAAATGGACCTCGAATTGGGCACCCAAGTGGACTGACGCCGCGGAAATACCGAGACAGGAAGTCACCGAATGCGCCACAGGAAATCAAACCGAAAACTAGGGCGCCGGTCCGCCCCGCGAAGAGCCCTCCTGAGAAATCTCGTCGTCGGGCTGTTCATGGCCGAACCCACCGACGACCACGCCGAGCGGATTTGCACCACGCCGGAGAAAGCCAAGGAGGCGCGCCGCCTCGCCGAGCGGCTCATCACCCTGGGCAAAAAAGGCACGCTCGCCGCGCGGCGCCGCGCCCTCCAACTGCTGCCCAACAAGCGGGCGGTCAGAAAGCTCTTCGACGAGATCGCCCCCCGTTATGCCGGCCGCCCGGGCGGCTACACCCGCATCCTGCGGCTCGGGCGCCCGCGCGTCGGAGACGCCGCGCCGCAGGTCCTCTTCGAGCTGGTCGGGATCAGCGAGGAGGCCGCGGCCGCACCGCGACCGGAGGTCGCCGTCGAGCGCGAAGAACCGGAAAAGCAGCCGGAGGAAGCGAAAGAGGGCAAAGAGGCAGAGCCCGAGCCAAAGGAATAGCCGGGGGCTCTCATCCTGGTGGCGGGGGGGATCGAACGCTTGACAATCCCTCGCGTATGGGATAAGTTGCTGAAGATGGGCGATTAGCTCAGTTGGTTTAGAGCGCTTGCTCGACAAGCAAGAGGTCGGTGGTTCGAATCCACTATCGCCCACCAGATCAGCTATCAGCGGTCAGCGGTCAGCTATCAGCCCGCTCAAAGCTGATAGCTGATAGCTGATAGCTTTTATAAGGAGCCACCTTGGTCAACATACGGCTGCCCGACGGCCTGGCCAAGCAGTACCCCGAAGGCATAACCGCCGGAGAGGTGCTCGCCGACACTCAATCGGGCGCACAAGAGACCGCCATCGCGGCCGGAATAGACGGCGTACCCAGCGACCTCTCCCGGAAAATCCATTCCGACTGCGCCGTCGAGCCCATCTTCCCCAACTCCGAACAGGGCCTCGGGGTCATGCGGCACAGCGCCGCCCACGTGATGGCCCACGCCGTCCTGCGGCTGTTCCCCGATGCCAAGCTCGCCATCGGCCCCGCCATCGGCGACGGGTTCTATTATGACTTCGACCTGTCCCACCGCCTAACCGAGGAGGACCTGCCGAAGATCGAGACCGAGATGGCCAGAATCGCCGCGCAGAAAGCCCCCTTCGAACGGGCCGAGCTCCCCGCGGAGGACGCCCGACGCGAGGCGGAGCAACAGCACGACACCTACAAGGCCGAGCTGATCCGGGAACTCCAGCAGGCCGGAACGGAAACGGTCAGCACGTACGCCTCCGGCGAGTTCACCGACCTCTGCCGCGGGCCACATGTACCCCACACCGGGGCGATCGGAGCGTTCAAGCTGCTATCCGTCGCCGGCGCCTACTGGCGCGGCGACGAAAAGAATCCCATGCTCCAGCGCATCTACGGCACCGCCTTCCCCTCCCAGGAAACACTCGACGAGCACCTCCGCCTCCTCGAAGAGGCCAAGCTCCGCGACCACCGCCGACTCGGCAGAGAGCTCGACCTCTTCTCGACCGACGAACTCATCGGCCCCGGGCTGGTCCTGTGGCACCCCAGGGGCGCGCGAATCCGCACGATTATGGAGAATTTCTGGCGCGACGCGCACTACGAGCACGGCTACGAACTCGTCTACACCCCACACATCGGCAGGCTCCAGCTCTGGGACAAGAGCGGGCACACCGACTTCTACCGCGAGAGCATGTACGCGCCGATGCCCATCGACGACGAGCAGTACCAGATCAAGCCGATGAACTGCCCGTTCCACATCATGATCTACAAGAGCCGCAAGCACAGCTACCGCGAGTTCCCCATCCGCTGGGCCGAGCTGGGCACCGTCTACCGCTACGAGAAGAGCGGCGTGCTCCAGGGCCTGTTCCGCGTCCGCGGGTTTACCCAGGACGACGCCCACGTCTTCTGCCGCATCGGCCAGCTAGACGACGAGATCAAGAATGTGCTCGACTTCACGCTCTACATCCTCCGCACGTTCGGCTTCGACGACTTCGACATCGCGCTCAGCACCCAGCCGGACAAGTTCGTCGGCGAGCAGGAGAACTGGGACAAGTCGACCGAGGCCCTCCGGCGAGCCCTCGCCGGCAGCGGGCTCGACTACATCGTCCAGGAGGGCGAGGGCGCGTTCTACGGCCCCAAGATCGACGTCAACATCCGCGACGCCATCGGCCGCGTCCACCAGTGCACCACGATCCAGGTCGACTTCAACATCCCCGAGCGGTTCGACATGACCTATGTGGGCCGTGACAACGCCCCACACCGCCCCATCATGATTCACCGCGCCCTGATGGGGTCGGTCGAGCGCTTCTTCGCCTGCCTCATCGAGCACTACGGCGGCGCGTTCCCCCTGTGGCTCGCGCCCGTCCAGGCCGTCATCATCCCCATCACCGAACGGCACCACGCCCGCGCGGAAGAAGTCCGCGCCCGCCTGGCCGAGGCGGCTATCCGGGCCGAGGTCGACGCTCGCAGCGAGAAGATCGGCTTCAAGATCCGCGAGGCGACCACCCAGAAGGTCCCCTACATGCTGGTGATAGGAGACCGCGAGGTGGAGAGCGGCGAGGTCTCCGTCAGACGATATAAACTGGGCGACACCGGGGCGACGAGCGTCGGCGCCCTGGTGCAATTGATGGGCGACGAAATCGCCAAGAAGTTCGCCCTCGGCGGCTGAGGCGCCCTCCCCGCCGCCGGGACACAGAGGGCAAAACCCAAGGAGGTGGACGACGCCCGACAAGAAAGGGTTACTGGTCAATGAACAGATCCGCGCGAGCCGGGTCCGGCTCATCAGCGCCGACGGCCAGCAGGCCGGCATCGTCCCGATTGACGAGGCGCGCAAAGCGGCGGCGGAGGCCGCGGCCGATCTCGTCCAGGTCAGCCCCGACGCCGACCCGCCGGTCTGCAAGCTGATGGACTACGGCAAGTACAAGTACAAACAGAAGCGCCGCGGTCACCAGGCCAAGGCCAAGTCGCACGTCACCCACATCAAGGAGATCCGCCTGCACCCGAAAACCGGACAGCACGACATCGACTACCGGCTCGAGCACGCGCGGGAATTCCTCGCCCGAGGCGACAAGGTTCTCGTCTCCGTACGGTTCAGCGGCCGGGAGATGGCGCACCTCGAGACGGGTGAACAACTGCTCCATCGGGTGGCCTTGCAGATCCAGGACGCCGCCAAGGTCGAGATCCCGCCCAAGCGCGAGGGCCGGCGGATGACCATGATGCTCGTCCCCAAGTAGCCGGGCCGCACCGGCCCGCCACTCGGCGGGCGCCGGCACGAAGACCGCACACAGAGGAGTCCGACCCATGCCGAAACAGAAAACCCGCAAGGGGGTCACGAAACGCATCCGCGTCACCCGCCGCGGCAAGGTGATGCGCGGCAAGGCCGGCCGTCGGCACCTGCTCTCGAACAAGAGTCGGAAGCGCAAGCGACAACTGCGCCGCAAGAGCCCCCTCGCCCGCGCCGACGTGGCCCGCACAAAACGCGCGATGACCTGACAGACGGAGGATTTACCATGCCAAGGGCAACCAACGCGCCGGCCCGGCGCCGGCGCCGAAGGCGGACACTCAAGGCCGCCAAAGGATACTACGGCGCACGCAGCCGCCAGTACAAGACCGCCGCCACCGCCGTCGACCGCGCCCGAGCGTCCGCCTACCGCGACCGGAAACGGAAGAAACGGGAATTCCGAAGGCTGTGGATCACGCGGATCAGCGCCGCCTGCAAGATGCGGGACATCCGCTACAGCCAGTTCATCAACGGGCTCAAGAAGGCCGGCATCGAGATCAACCGGAAGATGCTGTCGGAGATCGCCATCTGCGACGCGGCCGCCTTCGACCAGCTCCTCGAGGCCGCCGCGGCGGCGAAGTAATGCGATGTTGGACAAACTGAACAAGCTGCGCGACGAAGCCCTGGCCGCCATCACCGCCGCCAACGGCACCCGCTCGCTCGAGGACGTGCGCGTCAAGTACCTCGGCCGCAAGGGCCTGCTTCGCGGCCTGCTCGGCGGCCTCCCCAAGCTGTCGGACGGTGAAAAGCCCGCGGCCGGCAGACTGGCCAACCAGGCCAAGCAGGCAATCACGGCCGCCTTCGACGAACGCCGGGCGGCGCTCCTCCGCGCCGCGCCGGCGCGGACCGGACCGGCCATCGACGTAACCGTGCCGGGCACCAGGCGCCAGCTTGGCACCACGCACCCCATCACCCAAGTCTACGACGAGCTGGTCGAGGTATTCGCCCGGCTCGGATTCGAAACCGCCTACGGCCCGGAGATCGAAGACGAATACCACAACTTCGAAGCCCTGAACATCCCGCCCGATCACCCCTCTCGGGACGGCTTCGACACGTTTTACCTGGACCACGGGGGCCGGCACGGCCTGGAGCAGAGCGGCTCCGCCCCTCTGCTCCGCAGCCACACTTCACCGGTGCAAATCCGCGTGATGGAGACGCGCCAGCCGCCCATCCGCATCGTCGTTCCCGGCAAGGTCTTCCGGCCCGACACCGTCGACGCCAGCCACTACCCGATGTTCTTCCAGCTCGAAGGATTGTACGTGGACGAGGGCGTCTCGTTCGCCGACCTCAAGGCGTGCCTGACCATGGCCATGCAGGAACTGCTCGGCGAGGCGACCCGGACCCGATTCCGCCCATCGTTCTTCCCGTTCACCGAGCCGAGCGCCGAAGTCGACGTCTCGTGCCCCTTCTGCGGGGGCGAGGGCTGCAAGGTCTGCGGCCAGTCCGGCTGGATCGAATCCCTCGGCGCCGGCATGGTCGACCCCGAAGTGTTCCGCCACGTCGGTTACGACTCTGAGAAGTACACGGGCTTTGCTTTTGGCATGGGGATCGACCGCATCGCCATGCTCAAGCTCGGCATCAACGATATCCGGCTGTTCTACGAAAACGACGTGCGTTTCCTCCAGCAGTTCTGATCGGAGAGCGCCCTCATGCCCCCCAGCAAACAGCGTTCAGGCAAGAAGCCGAGGCCAGGCAGCAAGCGGAAAACCCCTGGCAAACGAGGGCCTCTCAGCCCGAGACAGCGCAGGGAGCGCATGCAGAAAGCCGGGCTGGTCGTCCTGGCCGCGCTTCTCATCGCCGTGTTCACCATCCCCATCGGAAGAATGGCCACCCGGAGGCGCCAGGAAGCGTTGGGGACCCTCTACGGCAAAGAGATCACGCGCGAGGCGCTGGAGGAATTCACCGCGCGCTGGCGGGCCTTCGGCCTGCATCTGTTCGGCAACGGGGCGTTCGACACCTACCTGTTGCTCCTGGCCGCCCGCGAGTGGGGCGTCAAGGTCGGCTCCGGCGCCATCGCGGAAATGCTGACACAGGACCCGCCCCAGACCCGGACGATCGAATACGTCATTGCAGACCCCGAGAAGCTGGCGGAGGGCATAAACCCGACCGACGCCGAACTCGAGGCATACTACAACCGCGGCTGGAAAGACAAGTCCCGCAAGTTCGAAGACGTGAAAGAGGACGTCCGACGCAAGCTCAAGGATAAGCTGGCCACGCAGGCGGCGGAAAAGCGCATTCGCGAGGCGCAGGGCCGCATCGCCAGTGCGCCCCGCGAGGGCGGGCGCTGGCGCGATGCGCTGCGAAGCGCCGCGACAGAACTCAAGTTGGATTACGACCAGTCCGAGCCGTTCACAGAGCAATACGCCGCGGCCACGGGCAGGGCGCTCTCCTACCTCCGCCTCATCGCGCTCGCCGAGGGCGCGGCCGAAGACACACGGCTGCCCGCCGGCCTCGCCAAGGCCATGTTCCAGGCCCCTATCGGGCAGCCCAGCGGGATCCTGAACTCCGCCGGCAAGCACTTCATCTTCCGCGCCATCAAGAGCGGCGCCGGGTTCACCTCCGACGGCAAGCTGATGGACGAGGACTGGGGCTGGCGTCACGGGAAGTTCATGAAGCTCGAGAAGTACGCCACCTACGGCGACCTGGTCAAGGCCAAGCGCCGCAGGGACGTATCCGAGGCCAAGGAGGCGTTCGAGGAGTACCTCACCGTCAAGAAATTCATCGCCCTCACCTGCGGGGGAGCCGCCGCCGGGGCCCGGATGACCCGCGACGCCCGCGAACAGTTCCTCGCGTACGAGAACGAACGGGTCAAGGGGCTGATGGTGGACGTACCGGTCCAACCCTTCCTCGCGGAGAAGCCGCCCACCCAGCAGGAGGTCGAGAACTTCTACAACGCACGGAAGCAGGTGGCCGGCTATCCGACACAGCGCAACCGCTTCCCGCTGAACTTCGGCTACCTCCAGCCGGATAAGATACAGATCGAGTACGTCATCGCAGACCCCGCCGCGTTCGAGCACCTGGTCAACGTGACCGATGCCGAGGTGCGCGATCACTACGAAAAACACAAGGACGCCCAATTCCTGGCCGACGACGGCAAGACCCCCAAGCCCCTCCATGAGGTACGCGAGTTGATACGCAAGGAGCTCCGGAGCTCCGCCGCGGGGCGCAAGGCCGGCGATGCCCTGAACAACGTAAAGAAGGGGGTGGAGACAGAGAGCGCAGACTCGCGCCAGCTCGAAGCCGCCGCGCGAGTTGCGGGGCTGCAATACTTCAGGTCGCCGCCGTTCGCGCAGCACCAGATCCGAAGCGCCGTGCCCCAACTTGCAGACGCCCCCGGATTCCCCTCCGCCGCCTTCGCCACGAACATGCGCCCGGCCCCTTTCAAGGACCGCCAAGGCGAAGAAGCACTGCGCCGGCCGGTGAGCCCGACGCTCAACAGCGGAGGCAGACTTTTCTTCTTCCGCCTGCTCAAGTACGAGGACCCCCACGCCGTGGATTTCTCGCAGCTCAGCCCGGTCGAGCAGTGGCGGGCCCGCCAGGAGTGTGTGCAGGCCCGCGCGGTCCGGAAGGCCGCCGAGGCGGCGCGAAATATCAAGGGCGCGATCGCCCGCGAGCTGCTCGGCACCATCGCCGCCGAAAACCGGTTGAGTGTTCAGAGCGCCGTCGTGCAGTCCGTCGAGCAGGCCGAGGGCGCGTCCCCCGTTCCGCCGGTGCTGGCGGAGCACGTGAGGAAGAAGCTGAAGCGATTCCCGGGCGAGATCGCCTGCCTCGTCAGGGACGGCGAGACGTGCTACACCGCCGTCACCACCAAGATCGACCGCGAGAAAGACGACGTCCACATCGAATACCTCCGCTTCAAGCCGGAGCAGTTCGTGGCCGTAATCCGTCCGCCACAGCGCGAGATCGACGCCCGGGCGGCGCGGATCCGCGACGCCGAACTGGAGAAGAAAAAGAAACCCGAGGACGACAAGAAGAAGGAAGAACCGGACGAGACCAAGCCGGACCCGACGGAGGAACAGATTGAGAAGGCGAAAGCGGAGCTTATTAACGAGTGGAAACAGAAGGACTTACGGGTCCGCTACCTCGAGTATCTGCACCAGGGACTGACCGCTGCCTTCCGGAAGCACCTCGACGTTCACCCGCTGGAACTCGACCGTGAGATTCCCCTCGAGCGCCGAACCACGTTGACGTTCTTCCACATCGGCGACACACATCCCTTCGGCGGGGACAAGGGTCTGATCAAGGCGGCGTTCCAGCTCAAGCCCGACACGCTCAGCGGGCCGCTGGTCGGCGACTCCGCCGCCGCTGTAATGATGCTCGTCCCCCCCGAACGCGGCAAGCCGGAAACAGCCAACCCGCAGACCCGCAAAGAGAGGAAACTCGAGTTCATCACCGTGCGCCCGAGCGACTACGATCCGCTGGACGTGACGGTGACCGACGCCGGCGCGCGGAAGTACTACGACGCGCACAAGGAGGAATTCCGGCCGCCCGCCCGCGCGAAGGCCGAGTTCCTCTTCGCATCGTTCGACCGCGCCGCCGCCGCCATCAAGCCCGCCATCAACGAGAAGGAGGTCGAAGACTACTACCGGCGGAACCGGAACACCGCGTACCAGAAACGGGAACTCGACGCCGAACTCCGAAAGACCATCCGCTCGCTGCTCGCAAAGAACCGGGCCCGCGCCACCGAGGCGAAGCTTGCCATCGAGGCCGCCCGCGCCAAAGTGGGCGACAAGCCCCTCGCCAAGGCGGCGGAACTCCCCGGCGGCCGGATGAAGCTGACCGGCGGCACCACCCCTGTCCTGGGGCCGGACGACAACAACATCCCCGGGGTGGGCTATGCTCCTTCTCTGGTCAAGGCGATCATTACGGCCAAGAAGGGTGAGCTGAGCAAGCCGGTGCAGACCGACAGCGGCTGGGCCATTTTCCGGGTGACCGAAAAGCCGGAAAGGGCTCTGCCGGAGTTCAAGGCCGTGGTCGCGGCGGCGCGCGGCAAGGAGCGGCAACGCCGGCTCGCGGAGAAGGCCAGGAAGGCCCTCGAGAAAGTGCGGGCCGAGGTCGCCAAGAAGAAGACATCGATCGAGCAGGTCCTCAAGCGCCCCGAATTGGCCGCGGGCCTCCCCTACCCCCGCGGCGTGTGGGTCGTCACCACCGGGTACGCCGACGCCAAACGGGCCGCCGAACACCACCGCATGACCAACGCCCTTCGCAACGCGGCGTTCAGGGTCAAGGCCGGCCAGACCACGGCGATCATCGAAACCAAAGACGGCATTCAGTTCGCCCGGGTCATCGACGCCAAAGCCAGCCAACTAGTGAAGGTCCACTATGTATTGGTCCCCGCAAGCCTTTACACCCCGATGGTCAAGATCAGCGACAAGGAGGCCAAAGAGCACTACGACGCCAACAAGGCGAAGTACAAGCGCCCGCGTTACTGCGAGCTGGAATATCTGCTCGCCGACACGTGGCGCCTGAGCCGCGCCATTGCGCCATCCGACGAAGATATCAAGAAGACCTACGAACAGCTCAAGCACCAGTTCGTGGACTCAGATGCCTCCGCGGCTGGCGCTACGGTCTATCGGCCGCTGAAAGACGTCCGCTGGGACGTCAGCGACAAGCTGGCCGCGCATCGGGCGCGACAACAGGCCGACGAGTTGGCCACGAAGGCCCTGGCGGCCCTCGCCAAGGACAAGGCCGAGTCGCTCGAGGCCATCGCCGGCGAGATCAAGAAGCTCCAGCACGTCTCCTCCGCCGAATACACGCCCGGCGGCGAAGATAATCCGGGCGCGCTCGGCGACGTCCCGGGCCTGGACGCCTTCCTCGACTCCGCCAAGGCCGGCGACACCAGCCCCGCCCTGCGCGGTCCGAGCGGGCCGCTCGTGGTCCGCCTGACCAAAATCCATCCGGCGGAGGTCCCGCCCCTCGAGAAGGTCAAGCGAAAAGTCAAGGAAGACGTCGCGGTCCCGCGCGGCCTGAGCAAGGCCAAGGAGATGGTGGAGCAGGTCATCGCCAAGATCAAGAAGCCGGCGACGGCCGATTCGATGGGAGACGCGGCCGCCCTGTTCTCCGTACACACCAAGGAGCAGCATCGCCTGGCCGCGCGCGACTCCCTGGAGGTCAGCCGGAGCCAACTCCAGTACTTGGTCGAGCAGGCCCTGAAATTCCGCCCGAGCGCGGTCTTCCGGATGGTGGTGTTGGGCAGGCTGTTCGAACTTCGCTTTGGCGAGATCAGCCCCCCGCTCGTCGCCGGCGAGCGGGCAGACATCTGTTCCCTTGCCATCCTTACCCAGTGCACCCCGCCGCCGCCCCTCTCGGTGCAAAGGGCCGCCGAGCAGGACGCTATCAACAGCCAAGCAGTACTCGAGCAGCGGCTCCGCAACCTGCTCACGGAGATCAGAAAACAGGCGCGGGGCCCCTCATCAGGCCCGTAAGGTGCGCAGCGGTGGCCGACAAGTTCATCCACGTCAAGGGCGCCCGGGAGCATAACCTCAAGAATATCGACGTCCGCATTCCGCGCGACAAGCTGGTCGTGATCACCGGCATCAGCGGGTCGGGCAAGTCGTCGCTCGCCTTCGACACCATCTTCGCCGAAGGGCAGCGGCGCTACGTCGAGAGCCTCTCGTCGTACGCCCGTCAGTTCCTCGAACAGATGGAAAAGCCCGACGTAGAGTCGATCGAAGGCTTGCCGCCCACCATTTCGATCGAGCAGCGGACGGCCGCCGCCAACCCGCGCTCCACCGTCGCCACCACGACCGAGATCTACGACTACCTCCGCCTCCTGTTCGCGCGGGCCGGCGACCCGCATTGCCACAAGTGCGGCCGGCCTATCACCCGCCAGACCACCCAACAGATCGCCGACGCGGTTCGCTCGGTCAAGCCTGGATCGCGCATTATGGTGCTGGCGCCGCTCGTCCGCGGCCGCAAGGGCGAACACCGCGACGTGTTCGATCGCGCCAAGCGGGAGGGATACGTGCGGGCGCGCGTGGACGGCGCGCTCGCCGAGGTCGACCAGCCGCCCGCACTCAACAAGAAGGTCAAGCATTCCATCGAGGCCGTGGTCGACCGGCTGGTGGTCAAGCCGGACCTCGGGGCGCGGCTCCAGGATTCCATCGAAACGGCCCTCCGGCTTGGCTCCGGGCTCGTTGTCATTGCCCGCAGAGAGGCTGGGGGGCAGTGGACGGACACGCTGTACAGCGAGTTGTACGCCTGCCCCCACTGCGAAGTGAGCCTCGAAGAGCTTGCCCCTCGCATGTTCTCTTTCAACAGCCCCTACGGCGCCTGTTCGGTCTGCGCGGGGCTGGGCACCCGCCTCGAGATCGACCCGGAACTCGTCGTGCCGGATCCGCGCCGCTGCCTGGCCGAGGGCGCGATCGAGGCTCTCAAGCCGGGCCCGGGCATGCCCGTGTGGTACGCGTACCGGCTCCGCCGGGTCGCGGCGGAGTTCGGCATTTCTCGGCAGACCCCGTTCAACAAGCTGCCCGCTGCGAAGCGGAAGATCCTCCTGCACGGTTCCTCGCCGGCGCAGGAGACGAAGTACGGCGCGGAGTTCGACGGAGTCATCCCCGTGCTGGAATACCGGTTTGAGAACACGGACAGTGACGCCGTGAAGAAGCGGATCATGCAGTACATGAGCGTCCTGCCGTGCACGGCGTGCGGCGGTGCCCGGCTCCGGCCCGAATCCCTGGCCGTCCGTGTGGCCGGCAGGTCCATCAGTGAGATCTGTACGCTCTCGGTGGCCGAGGCGGCCAACTTCTTCAGCTCGCTGAAGTTCGACAAGGAGCGCCGGGTCATCGCGCGGCAGTTGCTCAGGGAGATTCGCGGGCGTCTGCGGTTCATGGCGGACGTCGGCCTGAGCTATCTGACGCTGGACCGGTCGAGCGGGACCCTCGCCGGCGGGGAGGCGCAGCGGATCCGGCTCGCCACGCAGGTGGGGTCCGGCTTGGTCGGGGTGTGCTACGTTCTCGACGAGCCAAGCATCGGCCTGCACCATCGCGACAACCAGCAGTTGATTGCCACGTTGCGGAGACTTCAGCGGCTCGGCAACACGGTGATCGTCGTCGAGCACGACGACGCGACCATCCGGCAGGCGGACCACATCGTCGACCTCGGGCCGGGTGCCGGCGAACACGGCGGCGCGGTGGTGGCCGAGGGGACCGCCACGGAGGTCGCGAAGAATGCGAAGTCCCTGACGGGGCAGTACTTATCGGGCGCGAAATCGATTCCGATCCCGCCGGAGCGCCGTACCATCTCCCCGGAACTGAGTCTGACGGTGCGGGGCGCACGGCTGAACAACCTTAAGAACATCGACGTTACGTTTCCGCTGGGTGTTTTTGTGTGCGTGACCGGCGTTTCAGGTTCCGGCAAGAGTTCTCTGGTGACGGAGACTTTGTACAAGGCGCTCGCCCACGAACTGCATAAGGCGCGGGACCGAGGCGGCCCACACGCCCGGATCGACGGTGTCCACCTGATCGACAAGGTGATCCAGATCGACCAGTCGCCGATCGGACGTACGCCGCGCTCGAACCCGGCCACTTACACCAAGGCCTTCACCGAGATCCGCCAGCTTTTCGCGCGGACCAAGGAGGCGAGAATCCGCGGCTACAAGCCGGGGCGTTTCAGCTTCAACGTCAAGGGTGGCCGGTGCGAGGCGTGCGAGGGACAGGGCACCAAGCGCATCGAGATGCATTTCCTCCCGGACATCTTCGTGCGGTGCGAGGAGTGTAAGGGCCTGCGATACAACCGCGAGACGCTGGAGGTCCGCTATCGGGGCAGGAACGTTGCAGATGTTTTGGGCATGACCGTCGAGGAGGCCGTTGAGTTCTTCGAGAACTTCCCCAAGCTGAAGCGAATACTCCAGACCCTCGCCGGCGTGGGCATGGAATACATCCGCCTGGGCCAATCCAGCACCACCCTCAGCGGCGGCGAGGCCCAGCGGGTGAAGCTGTCGGCGGAACTCGGCAAGCGCGCCACGGGACGGACGTTGTACATCCTCGATGAGCCGACCACCGGCCTCCACTTCGCAGACATCAGCCGGCTGCTCGGGGTCCTCGACCGCCTTGTATCACGTGGCAATACAGTGGTGATCATCGAGCACCACCCCGATGTAGTCAAGTGCGCCGACTGGATCGTCGACTTAGGCCCCGAAGGCGGCGCAGAAGGCGGGCGGGTAGTTGCAGAAGGGGTCCCGGAGGATGTCGCAAAGGTTGCGGCCTCCCACACCGGGACATTTCTCCGCAAGGTACTCGCCAAGGCTCCGTAGGCGCGTCGGACATCAGCCGGCTACCCACACATTATCCACATGTTGCACAACAGATATTCACAGGATATGCACCGGTCTTTCTTGGCTTACACGGGGGTAACTTGTTGATAACCGAGCGGGTAGACGGTAGATACTCCGGGGGCCTCTTGTTGGCAACCCCGCCCATTTCCTGCCGATGGTGGGTAATCCGGTTCGATCAAACACTCCCCCCACTATACATCAACAGAACGCCCACACGCGGCTCAGTGGCCTTACCAACTCACTCAGAACGACTTACAACTCCCCATCACCCGTAACCCCAAAACCCACAGGCGTTATTAGTTCTGTTAATACACTATACTAACTACAAGACTACTTATAGGGATCAGTCAAGTTTCTTCGCGGGAAACATCGCCCTGGTCCAACAGGTTCAGCAGAATGAGAGACATGTCATCCGATTCATTGTCTCCTGTCAACTGCTGCGCCGCTCCAAGTATCTCATCCGCGAGCTCTGTCTGTGATGTCGTGTAATGTTTCTCAAGGATCGCCTGCAGTCCGTCCAGGCCAAGCATGTTTCCCTTACCGTCGTTAGCTTCGATAATCCCATCGGTGTAGAAGACAACACGATCACCCGGATGGATAGGGAGTGTGTCTTCGCCGGCGCCAACCACGCAATCTTTCGTCGCACCCAGGATGACATTCTGAGACCGAAGCTGGACACACTCGTGTGAGGAGCAGCATTGAAGGATCGGAGGTGGGTGCCCAGCCCCGGAATAGGTGATTGTTCTGCTGGCGGCATCGATGAGGGCGATGAAAAACGTGAGCAACATTCCGAGCGGCTGGAACTCGGTGTAGAACAGTTCGTTCAGTTGCCTCACAATCATCACCGGCTCTACGCCATACTGGAACGTGGTATCGATTTGTCGGCGCAAAAGCGGGCGTAGTTGAGAACTCACCATCTCCGCCACGAGCGCGGGGGCGATGCCGTGGCCGGTGACGTCACATATCGTCACGTAGACCCGTTCAGGCGAGACGGGAAAGATCCCGGCATGGTCGCCGCCTACCCCAATGGTAGGGACATATCTCACCTCAGCACGAAAATGTCTCGACGCAAACCCCTTTGGAATAAACCGCTGCTGCACAAGGGTGGCAAGGGCAAGATCGCGCTCGAACGTGCGCTGGCGGAACGCCAGGCTCCGGTTTACTTCGTTCAAATGCCGTTGGCCTTCGCGCATGTACGCGGAGGCCTGGACGGCCAGCGAGAAGTCAAAGGCACGAAGGAGCGCGCGGGTGATGTCGGGTATGCTCTCGTAGGGCAGCTCACCGCGCTTCGCGGCGTTCGACGCAAGCAGCAGCAGGCGGCCGCGAATGATGGCCAGGAAGGCGTTAGCGTTTGCGATGCTGAGGCCGGCCGCAAAGTTCAGCTCCCCCACCTCGTCGTGCCATTCCGTGGCCGGCCCGGTGCTGGTCATACACATGCGGTACAGCGAAATGGCCTGCCGCAGCCAGTCATCCGACTCGGCAATCCGATGCTGCGCGGCAACCTCCTGAAGTTGAGGACGCGCCAATATCTCGCGCCGGCAGTCCTCGATCACCGCGGTCTGATTGTCGTGGATCAGGCGGGCAACTGTCTTGGCCGCTGACTCGATCTCTCTTCTGTCTGTCTCGGAGTTTCCCAATCCCGTGTCCGCGTTAAGGGTGTCGCAGGATCGTGTGGATCAGCCAGTCGCCATTACCATCGCGGGTCAGGGTGAAACAGACTTGGGGCGCAACCCTCGCCCACCCGGTTGGCGACGTCACCAGCAGGTCACACGTCGCGGCAGCCGAAACAGGCTGCTTCTTCATGTCCGCGGCGGGCCCGGAGCCGAGGGATGTCTTGATAGCGCTGGCCAGGTCCAAGCCGGCCACGTCTTCGCCGGCCAGCGCCCGCACGCCTTTCGCCCGGGCGAGGCGCGCCAGGCCGGAGTCAGGCGCCAGTAGTCCAACCAGCCTCTTCGCGTCTCGGGCGTTGAACGCATGAACGTACTGCTGGACCACCGTCTCCACCTCGCTCTGCGCCTCGCGCGATGCCATGTGCTGCTCAGTCATCTCCTCGAGCAGCGCGAAGACGTCGGTCATTGCCTTAGCGGCGAGCGGGTCGGGGTGCGGGCTGGCTTCGAAGCGCCCGCGCACGTCGCCTTCCCATCTCTTGAGGCAGGTCAGCGCCTTCTCAGACCCCTTCGCAATCACCGCGCTTTCCACGTAGACCATGAGCAGTGTCTTAAGCGTGGTTACCGCGCGATCATTGCGCTGCTCGGAGGGGTCTTTCAGGTTGCCGAGAAGGATTTCGATCGCCCGGTACGCAGCCTCCGGGGCGGCTCTGGCCGCGGCGTCTGCGCGCTCTTGGCAGGTGCGCGCTTCCCGGAGCTGCGCCGCCTCCTTTGCTCTCTCGGCCTCCTTGGCATTGGCCGCCTTCACCGCCTTCGCCGTGGCTTGGGCTCTCGCTGCGTCATTGGCGGCGCTTGCGGCCTCCGCCAGGTAGCGAGCGGTCTCTGCCTGGCAGGCGGTGGCCTTCGCCTGGTAATCGCCGGCCTTCGCCCGGCACGTAGCGGCCTCTGCTTGATGCACCGCAGCCTTTCCCTGGTACGCCAACGCCTGTATCAAGAGCGCTTCCCACTGGCACTGTGGGTCTTTGCTCTTTCGGGTCACCCGCTCGGCCTCTCGGATTACGAACTCGTGGGACGGCGTCCGCTGGCCGTGCAGGTGCTGTCGGGCGCGGGCGAGGATGGCGCGGGCTCTCCGGGCCGACATTGTCCGCTCCGGCAGCTCCTGCTGGGGGCCGCGGGAGAACCACTCCGCGATGAAGCAGCCCGGCGCCGAAGCGCACGACAGCGCGATCAGCAGGAGGGCTGTTATGGGTGGTTTCCGCGGTTTCATTCAATCGGTCTCTTCGTCGATGTCGTCGGGTCTGCCAGCAGGTCCGCCCGGCCGCGGAGCCGTGCCCACGTACCAGCCAATGTACACCCCGAACGCGTAGCACATCAGACGCGGCCAGTATCGCCAATGGAACGACCGGGAGAGTTCGTGGGGTACCCACTGCCAGTCGTCCACCGCCGTGGCTGCCATCACCCGGAACGCGTCGCCGAGGAGCATCGCCAGGAACGCAGCGCCCATGCCCAGCATTCCCTCATCAACACTACGGCCCGAACTGAAGCACCAGACCCCCAGTGCGCCCAACAGCGCCGCCGCGATCTCCGCCGCAGGCGGGTGGCCGAACGCGTACCAGTCTCTCGTCAGGCCGAGATGGGTGAGCAGGGACACCAGCAAGCCGCCCGCGGCGATCCCGGCCAGCGCGCCGGCCAGAGAAAGCCGCCATCCATACCGCCCGTCGGCCGGCCGCCGCGGATCCGCGCTCAAGGCTTGCCTTTCTTCTTAAGCAGCTCCAGCGGGCTGCCCATAAACAGCTCGAGGTCCGCCCGGGGCCCCTTCAGCAGCCGCTCCGCCATCTCCTCCGCGTCGAGCAGGGTCTTCACGTGCACCAGTACCTCGGCCAAATAGTACAGCTCTGCTGCCTGGTCGGAGTTCACCTCCCGCAGTTTGGCGGCGATTTCGTTTTGCTTCCTGGTGAGCGCGGTCTTGAGCGAACCCTTCCCCGCCTCTTGGCGCTGGATCGCCTCTCGGACCGCTTCGAGCCAGCCCCACTTGAGCCGCAGCGCCCGCCACTCGTACTCCACGGCGTCAATCCGGGCGACGTTGGTGTTGCGGAAGAGTTGCATCTGAATTCGGAACGCGACCGCCTCCGAGTAGTCCGGCCACCCGCGCCGCGCGAGCGACCGCGTGATGTACAGCGCGAGCGCCCAGGCGCTGCGCACGTTGGCTTTGCGCGCGGCCAGGTCCGCGATGTACACCTCCGCCTCGTGGTGGCCCGCCTTGCCCAGGTCCTCGTACAGTTTCGCCATGCGGTTGATGTTCTTCATGACGACCTCCTGTCCGGCGCTCTTCGGCGGAGACAGGCACTCGACAAACAGGCGCCATATCGAGACTTGGCATAAGTACCCCTTGCCAGTGCGCGCCAAACCCTCGAGGTACTTGGCCGCGCTGTCGGTCAACGGGCGGGGCAGGCGGCGGATGACCTCGGCGCAGAACTCGGCGTCCGCTGCATAGACGCGGCAGGCCTCTAACATCGCGTCTGTTGCGGGCGCGATGTCTTCGCCTTCATATGACCAGCGCGCCAGGGCCAGAATGGTCCACATACGCCGCTGGCGGTTCTTCGACAGAAGCCGCCTCTTCAGTCGGGCCGGGGACGGCGGGTACGGCAGCCTGTCGAAGACCGATCGCGAGCTGAACTGAATCAGCCAGACGACCGGGGTCAGGCTGGCTCGCACGGGGAACAGCGCGCACTCGGTCACGTAGCCCCGGCCGGACGATCGCCACAGCAGGGCTTCGGTGTCCAGCCACGCGTCCCCGACGACGGAGACCGGATGCACGACAGCCGCATCCAGCATGCCGGCTGCGGCGCACACCGGCACGGTGATAGGGGCCAGCGCCAGCCGGGCGGTCGTGTTCTCCGGGATCAGGTGCTCGCGGCAGAAGTTCATCACCGGGAGGTTCCGCCGGTTCATGAACGCGCAGGAACTGCACAAGATGGCTAGTGTTGCGACGAGGAGCGTGCGTTTCATCGCGGTTTCTCTCCCTTTCGGCGGCGGAGGTCGAAGACACTATCGCCCAGCCAGACGACCGTGAACACCAGCGGCGTCGCGGCGAGCTTCGGCACGAACAGGAGGGCCTGCTCCGCGAACGGGCCCCGGTGCTGCGCCCACAGCGCCCTCCACGTGTGCGCCGAGGCGAACCCGACCGACTGCGCGGGATGCGCAACTGCAATATCCATCACCGCGCACAACACCCCTGTCGGGACGAAAACCGGCCCTAGGGCGATCTTTGCCCAGGTGGCCTCCGGCTTGACCGCCTCGTCGAGCGCGTTGAGCAGGGGCCTGTTGGCCGGGTTCAG
The DNA here is from genome assembly GCA_964505325.1 of uncultured Planctomycetota bacterium. Taxonomy (GTDB): domain Bacteria; phylum Planctomycetota; class PUPC01; order PUPC01; family PUPC01; genus CAZDHT01. Next base: position 81,947 of record CAZDHT010000001.1, read on the forward strand.
AAACGCGCAGCCGCTGATCGCGAGCGCCAAGAGAGCCGGGATGAATGGCCGTGCCGACATCGAGTCCTCCGTGGGCTGACCCCGGTCGACACATGGTATCATTCGCCGTCTGGCGGGTCAAGCCCGGCCCTTTGAGAGCTATTTGCGATGTGGCCATTTCGGCGGGGCGGCGGGCCGGCGGAGCCATGTG
>CAZDHT010000002.1:0-32142 GCA_964505325.1 uncultured Planctomycetota bacterium
GGCGCTCGGCCTGATGCCGCGCGCCAAAAAACGCCCCCGCTTGGAGTATCGACACACACCGCACCTTCTGCTTGCCCGGCGCCCGTCCGGCGCTATAATACTCGCTATGAGTGGAGGGAATCTGGATAAGGAGCCGGGCAACGAGCGGTTCTACCGGTCGTGGGCGACGGGAAAGGGGCTGTGCGAGTTCCAGATTACGGTCAGTGAATCGGACCTCCAGGTCTTCGCTGACCGCCCCCTGGAGGTGGAGACGGAGGCGGCGATCCGGCGGGTACGCCGCGATATCGAACTGTACGCGGCGGCGCAGGATGGTTTTATCGAGAGTCTCCGGCCGATCACCGCGGCGCCCGGCGCGCCGGAGCCGGTCCGGAGGATGTGCGAGGCGGGCGCCCAGTACGGCGTCGGGCCGATGGCGGCGGTCGCCGGTGTGGTGGCCGAATTTGTCGGCCGAGACCTGCTCCAGTATTCGCGGCAGGTGATCGTCGAGAACGGTGGCGACATCTTCTTCCAGACGGCCGAGCCGCCGTCGTTCGGCTTGTTCGCGGGCGAGGCGTCGCCCTTTACGGGCAGTGTGAGGTTCAGGCCGCGGGCGATCACCGCCGGCGGGGTCTGCACCTCGTCCGGGACGGTCGGCCATAGCCTCAGTTTCGGCCGCGCCGACGCGGTCGTGGTGCTCGCCCGCAACGCCGCCCTGGCCGACGCCGCAGCGACGGCTATTGGTAACACCATTCGGACCGCGGCGGACGTGGCAAAGGCGATCGAGATCGAGGAAGAGCGGCGGCTGCTGGACGGCGTGTTGATCGCCATCGGTGAGGTGCTGGGCGCGTGGGGCGAACTGGAAATCATCGAAGGAGCCTGAGATGTATGCACATCGCGTCGTGCTGCACTTCCCGAAGGAAATCGTCGAGCAGCCGCTGATCTGCCGGCTGGCCAAGGAGCACGCCGTCGAGTTCAGCGTGCTCCGCGCCGAAGTCGAACAGGACACCGGCGGCGTGATGGTCCTGGGGCTCCACGGCCAGGAGAAGGTGGTGCGCCACGCGCTCAAATACCTCGAAGACAGGGGCGTGACCATCGAGCCGCTGCAGGAGGATATTCGCATCGACCCCGATAAATGCACCGACTGCGGCGCGTGCGTCGGCCAGTGCCCGACCGGGGCTCTGTTCGTCGAAGAGGGTACGCGCCGCGTGAAGCTGGATTCTGAAAAGTGCATCGCGTGCCAGCACTGCGTGCCGGCGTGTCCGTATTCCGCCATATTTGTGGCCTTCGTCTGAGCTGTCCCAATGGATGAACCGCTGGGAGATGCGTTGGGCGGCGCGCTGATGGCGCCGTTGCTCAACCACGTCAGCGACGGCTTGTTCATCGCCGACCGCGACTGCCGCATCTGTCTGTTCAATCCGGCGGCGGCGGCGATCACCGGCGTCAAGGCGGCGCGGGCCGTCGGCCGCACGTGCCACAGCATATTCACCGGAGCGGACGCCGGCGTGGAATGCGCCATGACCCGGCGTCGCCCGTGCACCATCCAGACCGTCTTCAAAACCGGCAAGCCCGCCAGCCCCGGGGACACGGTCATCGTGTTTCCTACGGGCCACAAGAAGATGCTCAGCCTGAACGCGGTGCCGCTGTTCGACGCCGGCGGCGACGTGGCCCGCGTCGCCGTGATCCTGCAGGACGTATCCGAACTGCACGAGTTGCGGCGGGAGCTTGAGGAACGCTACGAATTCCATAACATCATTGGCAAGAACTACCGGATGCGCGAGATGTACGCCCTGATCGAGCAAATCGCGGACACCGACGCGACCGTCCTGATCGAGGGCGAAAGCGGAACCGGGAAAGAGCTGGTCGCCCGCGCCATTCACTTCCGCAGCCGCCGCGCCAAGAAGCCGTTCGTGCAGGTCAACTGCAGCGCCTTGGTCGAGACTCTCCTCGAGAGCGAGCTGTTCGGTCACGTGCGGGGCGCATTCACCGGCGCGATACGCGATAAGGTCGGGCGCTTCGAGGCCGCGAACGGAGGCACTATTTTCCTGGATGAAATCGGCGACATCAGCCCCGCCGTACAGGTCAAGCTGCTCCACGTGATCCAGGAGCGCCGGTTCGAGCGCGTCGGCGAAAGCTCCCCTCGTACCAGCGACGTGCGAATCATTGCCGCCACCAACCGGGACCTCAAGAGCCTGATGCAGAAGGGGATTTTCCGCGAGGATCTCTATTACCGGCTGCGCGTGGTGCCGATCCACCTGCCCCCGCTCCGAGAAAGGCGAGAAGACATCCCGTTGCTGGTGGACGGGTTCATGGAACGGTTCCGCAAGACAATGGACAGGCCGATCCGGTCTGTCTCGGAGGTAGCGTTGGCGCGGATGATGGACTACTACTGGCCGGGCAACGTGCGCGAACTCGAGAATGCGATCGAGCACGCTTTCGTCAGATGCACCGGCACGGAAATCCGTCCCGAGGACCTGCCCGTCGAGCTTCGCTCGGCATCGCCAGCCGGGTCTCCGCTGCAAGAGACGGTGGCGCAGGCGGTTACGGCGCCGGCGCAAACACTGCGGCCGAGCGAGCCGGACGAGCGGGCCATTATTCTGGCGGCGCTGGAAGCGGCTGGCGGCAATAAGTCACTGGCAGCTAAAAGGTTAGGTGTCGGCCGTACAACGCTCTGGCGCCGCATGAGAGAGCTGGACATAGCGTGGCCAGCCCATCCTCACCCTCAACCCCAACCCCAACCCCAGCCCGGGCCGTTTCAGCCCGAAACGCCTGGAACGCCAGGCGTTTCAGTTAGGAACGGCGATGAAACGCCCTGAGACTACCGGGCCCGCCGCCCCCCGTGTCGTAATTCCGTAAAATCTTGGTGATTCAGCGATTACGATGCCGGCGTATTCTGTCATATTTCTCCTATCGGCGGCATAGGAATTGCATAATGGTAAGACGAAGAAGATGGGCAGTTGGATCCGGCCAGCAACTGCTTATCGACAGTTGGGCGTGTTGCCCAAGACGTGCAGGAAGGGACAGAGCATCATGCGGGTCCTCCCCCTCGTATGGTCCTGTCCCTTCCCGTCTTTGCAGATCGGGCTTGTAACCGGCTGGCACATAGCGAGTTACACCTCCGAAGCGTGCCTGTCACACTGCAGAGATATAACCTCTTGGCGCTGAAGCACTTACAAGTGCGGCGTGCAATGTGCAGCGCACTAAGGCAGGATTCTCGGATAGGCTATTGCGTAATCTTGCTCGTACTCTCAATCGTAATCCTTGGCCATGTCTGCGATTACGATTGTGGTGAACACGCCACTACCCCGCCCCCCACACCAGGTGCCGCCGGCGCACCTCCGCAAAGAACTCGATGTACTCCCGTGACCGGTAGTCCGGATAGGTGGTTTCCACGGGGACGAATCGCCCTTTGCGATAGTCGAGCGTGATCTCCGCGTAGATGCCCTGCCCCAGATAGATCCGCTGTGCCCGGTCCTTGGCACTTGCCAGCACCAGCTTGCTGCCGCAGATGTAACCCGGATCGAGATTGACGGGCCGCGGGACCGGCCGCTCCGCCTGGGCGAATTCCTGCTCCAGCTCGTTCGTCCGGACCTTGATTGCGGCCAGCTCGCCTGGGTTGATCCTGTCCGCGAAGCTGATAAGCCTCCGCTTCAGGTGCGGCCCCATCTCCGGCTCGTAGTAGTCCGTGAAATTGAAGTCGATTGTGGGCGAGCGCAGGTCGACTCGGCCGTACAGCGAGGCCAGCTTCGCCTCGGCGGCGGCCAGCAATTCAAGGTCCGAGGAAAGCATGCCGATGATGAGGGTGACCGGCTCAGGTGGTTTTGGGGTCGCCATGGCACGCCAGTTTACACCGAGCCCGGGCCGCGGCATGCCTTGACGCAGATGCCGCAGATGTGCTGGCCGATGAACGGGAGTTTCCGGAACTCGCTGAGCTTCTGGTAACACGCGTCAACGTCGAAGTCCCGCGACGACTCCTTGATGGCGTCGGTCGGGCACGCATCGATGCACTTGCGGCAATCGCCGCAACGGTCCGCCATCGGGTGGCCGGGCGGGTAAGGCGCGTCGGTCAGCACCGATGCGTATCGCATCCGAGCCCCGTACTCCGGGTGGACGAGCAGCGTCGGCCGGCCAATCCAGCCAAGTCCGGCGGCATGCCCGATGAGCCGGTGGGAGGCCAGGCCGCGGCGCCCGTTTGGTTCGGTGATCTGTGACGCGGGCACGGCGAGGGCACGGTATCCAGCCCGCTGGAGCAGGAGCGCGAGCCGAAACGCCGCTCGGTCCAGCGCGAAGTTCGCCTGGCGGTACACGTGGAAGTACAGAGGCGTGGGGCGGTCCTCGATCTGGTCGATCACGGCGTCCAACAGCCGGATGCCGAGTGCGATCCCGCGCGGGAATTCCGGCGGCGCCATCGCCATGGCCTTTGGCTCTCTCTCGCGCAGCGAGTCCAAGTCGGCGACACCGATCGCCGCGAGGCCGTGACGTTGGCCGAACTCCTCCAGGTCGGGCATCTGCTCCGCGGCCATAGCCGTCTTCCCCCTATTTGCGGTTGTTCTGGGCTTTTTTCAGCGCCGCCTTCAGTCGTTCGATTTCCTTCCTTGCCTGGTCGAGCGCCGCCTTGGCCTTGTCGAGATCCATCCGCAGGTTGGCGTTTTCCTCAGCCGAACCTTTGAGCTTCTCCTGCTCTACTCTTGTCTTCTGGCGGAGCTTGACCAGCTCGTCGTACAGGCGGCGGTTCTCTGCCAGAAGCTGGCCCTTGGAGCGCCCCATCATGGTGGTCACGTCGGTCTGGTTCACCCAGCCGGAAACGGTCCGCCCGTCGATTTCGACCGATACGTGGAACCAGAAGTCCTGCGTTTTGTCGGAATCGATCTTGAGGTTTGGCGCGATTTCGGCCAGCACCTTGGAATTCTTGTCCGGTTTCTCGTGAATCTGCGCGACCTTTCTGGTCATCAGTTCGCGGCTGAGAGCAGGGGATGTGAGCAGCAGCACGAGCAAAACGCTGAATGGTCGTCTCATGATCCGATCCTCCAGTGGACGGGCCGCCCGCCAGCCAACCCATCATAAGGATACACCCCCCGGCGTGGATGTGTCAACCACACGGGCCAATTCGCAGCAGTGAAGAATGCCCTTATGAGCGAAGGGCGGCGTGGAGTAGGGCGTGGAACGGGGGATGAATCGTAGCGGGAGGGGCCGCTATTCCGGATTGGTCACTCGATATTGAGTTCTGCGGCGTAATCGCAAAGGCGCTTGACCGGGCATTCGGGGCACTTCGGCCCGCGGGCGTGGCAGATGGTACGGCCGAGGCGCAGCAGATTCACGTGCAGGGACATCGACTTCCCCTTCGGCACCAGCGACGCCATCAGGTGGTGGGTCTGCTCCGCCGTTGCCTTGTCCGGAGCCAATCCCAGCCGCCGGCAGATTCGATGCACGTGGGTGTCGACCGGGAAGACGTCGCGGCCCAGCGAGAAAAGCAGCACCACGGAAACCGTCTTGATCCCGATGCCCTTGACCGACGTGAGCAGCTCAATGACCTCCCCGGTGGACATCTTCCGGATCGGCGAGAGGTCGTAGTCGCCGAAGGTCTTCTTGACCCATCGGACGAAGTCGCGGATGCGGGGCGCCTTCTGGTTGGCCAGCCCCGCGCTGCGGATGGCGTTGGCGATCTGGCGCGGGGTGGCGCCGGCCACCTGCTCCCACGTCGGGAAGCGCTCTTTGAGCGCGTCGAAGGCGCGCCCGGCGTTCAAGTCGCTGGTGTGCTGCGAAAGCGAGGTGAGCACAAACGACCCGATGAGGTCGCGGCGCCGCCTGACGTTCGGCACGCCGAACTGCTTCTCCAGTGCGGCCGTGACCCTGCGGACCTTTCTCCTCGGCTCGTGTCTCTTTGGGGCCATGGTCACCTCTTGCGAGGGCCTTGCTGAGAGCATTCGGCGCTAGAAGCTCCTCGATGTCGCGTGAGGATACGGCGGCGCGCGGATACTGTCAAACAAGATTTCGTTTCGCGGGATCCTGCTGTGTGCGCTGCTTCGTTGAAAAGCCTGCGGCGGGCGGATACAATTTGCGGCCGCATCGGGCACCGGCATAACCGGACTGTCGAGGAAGACAAGGATGCGACCGCTTCTGGCCGCCGCAGTTGTCGTGAGTGGTGTCGTTCTTGCGGTTCCCTGCGCCGTGTCGGCCGGAGAAGACGGCAGGACGGTACTCGGGATCGGCAGCTACTGGCGCGTGTATGAAACGAAACGCGACATGGTCATCCCGCTTCAGGTGCTCAAGGAGGCCGATCCGAAAGCAACGAAGGAAAAAGTCTTTGGCCCCGATCTGAACACCGACCCGCCGCCAAACGGGTGGTTCAAGCCGGGCTTCGACGACTCGCGCTGGTTCCGCGCGCCAGGGCCGTTTTACGGCGGGGTCCGCGGTTGGGCTCGCGCCTATTCCGACAAAGGCGGCGCGCGCTTCTGCCTACGCGGGAAGTTCACGGTCAAGAGCCCTCAGGCGGTCAAGACCCTGACCCTCTCGCTACGCTATCGAGGCGGGTTCGTGGCCTACCTGAACGGCAAGGAGGCTTTCCGCCAACACCTCCCGGCGGGGCCGCTCGCGGCGGACGTGCCCGCGGCGCCGTATCCGAAGGACGCATACGTGGACGCCAAAGGCAAGATCCTGCCCGGCCTGTACCACGTGGACCGCCGCGTGAAGCAGGGCGAGAAGGACCTGAGCGGCCGTGTTGCCCGGCGCCAGCGGAGTTTCGGACCGGCCAGACTGCCGCTCGAGTTGCTGCGCGAAGGCGCCAACGTTCTCGCCATTGACCTTCGGCGCAGCGTCTTTCGGCCGGACGCGCTCAAGTGGTCGGGGCGCGAGCGGAACGCCTGGCCCCACCTCGAACTGTCGGAGTTGCACTTGGTCGCGGCAGGCAGCGGCATCGTCCCCAACGTCGCCCGGCCGGACGGCGTTCAGGTCTGGAACCAGGACGTACACCGGGTGTTCTCCGTGGCGGAGTATGGCGACCCGCACGTGCCCCTGCGGCCCGTCCGTGTGGTCGGGGCGCGGAACGGCGTCTACTCAGCTCAGGTGGTGGTCGGGTCCACGTCGGCGATCAAAGGGCTCCAGGCGACCGTGACGGATCTCAAGCACACGGATGGCCGCGGGCGCATCCCCGCATCGAGCGTCCGCGTGCGGTACGTCGGCCTGTCCACTTTGGGCATCTCGGGCAGCCACTCCGGCCTGGCACTTCCCGGCTGGCGCCCTGTTCCGGCGTTCGCCGTGCTGGTCGGCGACCCGCCGCGGGAGGTGAAGGCGGTGGCCCTGCCGACGGACCACCGCAAGCGGGCCGTGCTCGGCCTGCCGCCGCAGATGAAACCCGCCGCGGTTCAGCCGGTGTGGATCACGGTCCACGTTCCCGAGGACGCGCCGGCGGGCCAGTACAAGGGCACCCTTGCCATCAGCGCCCAGGGCATCCGCAACGTGAATGTGCCGGTCGAGTTGGAGGTCATCGATCTGACGCTGCCGGACGTGGGTGATTTCCGCACGTTTATCGCCGTCTACCAGTCGCCGGAATCGGTGGCCATTCAGTACGGTGTGCCGATGTGGTCCGAGAAACACTGGGCGCTCCTGGAGAAATCGTTCCAACTCCTGGGCTATCTGGGCAACCGGCTGTTGGTCATCCCGCTCGTGAACCGGACCGAGTTCGGCAATGACGAGTGCATGGTGCCGTGGATCAAACAGAAGAACGGGACCTTCGAGCACGACCTGACCGTACACGACCGCTACGTCAGGCTGGCCAGGAAGTACTGCAAGCTGCGGTTCATCTCCTACCAGGCATATCGCTCGCACGGCTGGGGGCCGCCCAAGCCGGACAAGCCGACGTACGTGACCGTTGTCGATCCGGCCACCGGCGAACGGGAACCGATGCAGTTGCCCGCTTACGGCACGCCCGAGAGCAAGAAGCTCTTGAAGCCGCTGATGGACGCCGTCCGGAAGCGATTCGGAAAGGGAGAGATCGCCAACGGACCCAGGCCGGTTCTCGGGATCGCGCACGATGGCGGCGTGAACCGCACCGTCGTCGCCCACTTCAAGGAGCTGTTCCCTGAAGCGCAGTGGCACTACGGCGCCCACGGACGCCGGAACAGGTTCTACGGCTACGCGGAATACCTGTACGTGCCGCACGCCGTCCCGTCGCCGCGCCGCCAGCGCCGGTACGGCTGGAAGCCGAACCCCGGCGGCCTCGTGATCGTGATGAGCCAGAGAATACGGCTCCACGGGCAGTCGCCGATGGTGATGCGGACCATGGCCGAGCGGGCGCTCCTGCTCGGCGACAACGGCGCGGGGCGGATGTGCCTGGACTACTGGCCGGTCAAGGGCAGCGCCAGGGTGATGATCCAGAGCCTCTACAGCCGCTGGCCGAAGTCCAGCGCCCACCAGCGCTCGCCGCAGATCGGGTACCTCGCCTTCCCCGGCAAGGACGGCGCGACGTCGACCATCAAGCTCGAGATGCTGCGTGAGGGGCTGCAAGAGGCCGAAGCGCGGATCCTGATCGAAGAAGCGGTGGTGAGGAAGAAGATTTCCGGGGCACTGGCGGCGAGGTGCCAGAGGCTCCTCGACAAGAGAACCGACCTTTGCCGGATTTCACACGGCAACCCGGAGCCTATCTGCTCCACGTATAACCTGGGCTGGCAGAAGCGGTCGGCGGACACGTACCGGCTCGCCGCGGAGGTGGTGCGGAAGCTGCATACAAGATAGATGTTTTTGAGGGGCGTGAGCATGTCGAGCGAACTGCGGGCGTGCGTCATCGGCTGCACGGGCGGCTGGTATCAGAAGATTCATCACCCTTCGCTTCAGCGCCTCGCTGGGCGCGTGCGACTGGCGGCGGGCACGTCGCGCGACGCCGCGCGCCGCAGGAGAATCACGGAGGAAATGGGCTTCGACAAGGCTTATGCCGGCATCGACGAGATGCTGGACCGCGAGAAGCCGGACTTCGTCTTCATCTCCGTCAAGCCCACCGAGACGGCCGACATGGCCTGCAGGGTGCTCGAACGGAAGATTCCGGTCATCATGGAGAAACCGGCGGGCAAAGACCCCAAAGACGGCCGGAAGGTCCTGGCGGCGGCCGAAGCGGCGGGCGTGCCCAACATGGTCGCCTTCAACCGGCGGCACAACCCGTTCCTCGTCCGCGCGAAGCAACTGGCCAAGGAGCGAGGCGGCATCTCCCACTACGTGGGCGAATGGATGCGCCACGACGTGCGGGCACCCCGCGCGATGATGGGCTCGGCACTGCACATGGTCGACGCGATCCGCTTCCTGGCGGGCGATGTCGCTTCCTTCAGCGGCGTCGGCAGCGCCACCCGCTACTTCGACGACGCGATGATGGCGTCGAGCTTCTACCTGACGTTCGAGAGCGGCGCCATCGGCACCCTCTCACATAACGTCCGAACCGGCCGGGCTTACGAGCGCTACCGCATCCACGCGGAGAACTGGACCGTCACGGTGAGCAACCCCCCGCCGGGCCGGTTCGACAGCCGCCTGTACATGGAGGTCGAGTCGGGCGACCGGCTGATCGAGCGCGTTACAGTCGAGACCCTGACGCCCGAGCAGCGCTGCGCCCACTACACCCAGGGCTTCTGGCAGGAGACCGAGCACTTCGTGGAATGCCTGGAGAAGGGCGCCGAACCTACCCCCAGCGTTGCCGAGGCGGTCAAGTCGATGGAACTGGCGCAGGACCTGCTCCGCGCCGTCGCGCCGCCGGAGCAGATCGGCTAGTTTGCTTTCCTGAAGTCTTCCATGAACTGAGCGACTCGTTGCGCGCCGTCGAGCGGCATGGCGTTGTACAGCGAGACACGGATCCCGCCCACGCTGCGGTGCCCCTTGAGTCCGACAAGGCCCGCCTCCTTGGCCTCGGCAATGAGTTTCTTTTCGAGGTCTTCGGAGGGCAGGCGAAGGGTGACGTTCATCCAACTCCGGCTGCGCGGCTCGACGGTGCCTTTGAAATACTCGGGATACGCATCGAGCAAGGCGTACACCGCGTCCTTTTTCGCGCGGTTCACTTCCTCAACGGCTTCGAGACCGCCCTGGTCCATGAACCATTCGAGGACCAGCCTGACCACGTACACGCCAAAGACCGGCGGCGTGTTGAACGTCGAATTCTTCTCCGTGTGGGTGCGGTAGTCGAGCATGGTGGGCAGCCCGTCCCGGCACCGGTCGAGCAGGTCCTTCCGGATCACGACCATGGTCACGCCGGCGGGGCCGAGGTTCTTCTGGGCGCCGGCATAGATCAACGAGAACGTGGAGAAGTCCACCCGGCGTGAACAGATGTCGGACGACATGTCAGCAATGAGCGGAACATCGCCGGTGTCGGGGAACACCTGATACTGGGTGCCCTTGATCGTGTTGTTGGAGGTGATGTGCAGGTACGCGGCGTCATCGGGATAATGGATGTCTGCGGGCCTGGGAATCGACCGGTAATCGGTATTCTCGGATGAGGCCGCGATGTGGACGTCGCCGATCTTCCTGGCTTCCTTGATGGCTTTGGCCGACCAGGCCCCGGTGTCCGCATAGGCCGCGGTCTCGCCCTCGTGGAGGAAGTTCAGCGGGACCATCGCAAACTGGGTCGATGCGCCGCCGCCGAGAAAGAGGACCTGGTAATCGTTCCCCAGCCCCATTAATTCCCTCGCCAGGGCCATGGCCGCGGCATTGATCTCCTCGAATTCGGGCGAACGGTGGGAGATTTCCATCACCGACATGCCCGTGCCCCTGTAATCCAGAAGCTCCTCCCGGACGGTCTCCAGGACGCTGAGCGGAAGGGTTGAAGGGCCGGGGTTGAAGTTGAACACCCTGTCAGCCATTGTGCCACCCTCACAAAAAGGTCAACCTTATCTGCCCTCGAGATATTCGCCGATGATGCGACTGACGATTTCTCCGACCCGCGACTGGTTTTCGGCGGTGGAGCCGCCGATGTGCGGCGTCATCAGGACGTTGGGCGCAGCCATCAACGGCGAGTTCTCCGGCGGATCGGAATACCAGACGTCGTTCCCGAAGCCCGCCAGCTTGCCGTTCCTCAGCGCCCTGGCCACGTCTTCCTCCACGATGACCCTGCCCCGGCTGGTGTTGATCAGGAACGCACCGTCTTTGAAATCCTTCAGCGTTTCCCTGTTGATGATTCCTTCCGTCTCGCCGGTCAGCGGCATGTGCAGCGAGACGTAATCCGAGATGTTCAGCACGCCCCTCATCGAGCCCAGCATCTCGGCGTAAGGGCTGGTCCGCGTGCGCGGGTTGAAGCCGACGGCGCGCATGTCAAAGGCCAGCGCGCGCTTCGCAAGTTCGTTGCCTATGCGCCCGACGCCCAGGATGCCGAGGGTCTTTCCGCGCAACTCGGTGCGCGTCAGCTCCTTCTTCAGCCATTTCCCCTCGTGCATGGAGTGGTCGGCCTCCACGACGTGATTGGTGACGGCGATCATCAGGGTGAACGCCAGTTCGGCGACGGCGGTGGCCGGGGCCTCCGGGGTGTTGCGCACGGCGATACCCTTTCCCAGGGCGTAAGGCCGGTCAACGTTGTCCAGCCCGACGCCGCCTCGGATGATCAGCTTCAAGTTGGGAGCAGAGTCGATATACTCCCTGGTAACTTTGGTTTTGCTGCGGACGACGACCACCTCGGCCTCCGGCAGCCTGCCCTTGTCGTCGGTTACCTCGCCGTACCCCGAGAGCTTGTCCGGCAGGTCGGGCGCGAGGGGGTCGGAGATCAGGATCACCTTCTTGCCTGCCATGGGCGTTCGCACCTCTCATGTGATTAGTTGACGACGTTCATCGGGCTGCCGGCGATGAACGCCGCCACGTTGTCGGCGGTGGTTTTCATCAGCCGCTGTCGCGCGGCGAGCGATGCCCACGCGATGTGCGGCGTCACAATACAGTTCTTTGCCGTCAGCAGCGCGCTGTCGGCCGGGATCGGCTCGGACACGACGACGTCGGCCGCCGCGCCGGCGATGCGGCCGTCGTTCAGCGCGTCCGCCAGGTCCTGCTCGACCACCAGTCCGCCCCGCGCCGCGTTGATGAAGAACGCGTCGGGCTTCATCCGGCTGAGAAGCTCCGAGTTCACCATCCCAGCGTTCGCCGCGGTGCGCGGGCAGTGAAGGCTGACCACGTCCGCCTCGGCAAAGAGATCAGGGATCGTCCGCCACGCGAACGGTTCGTAGTCGGGCGGGTCGACTTCGCGAATATCGTTCGCCAAGACGTCCATCCCGAAGGCGTGCGCGAGTTCGCCTACGCGGCGGCCGATGCGGCCGAACCCCACGATCCCCATCCGTCTGCCCTCCAGCTCGATCAGCGGCGTCTTCCAGAACGCAAAGTCCATCGAGCTGGACCACTCGCCCGCCTTGACCGCCTGATCGTGCAGCGCGACGTGAAGACATAGCTCCAGGAGCAGGGCGAACACATGCTGCGCCACGGAGTTGGTGCTGTACACCGGCACGTTCGACACCGGGATGTTGTGTTGCCGCGCCGCCTCGACATCGACGATGTTGTGCCCCGTCGCCAGCACCGAGATGAAACGCAGCTTGGGGAGCTGGCCAAGTGTTTCCGCCGAAAGGGGCGTCTTGTTCGTCAGGATGATTTCCGCGTCGCGGGCCCGCGCCAAGATCTCGTCATCCGGCGTGCGGTCGTAGACCGTGAGTTTGCCCAACTCCGCAACTTCATCCCACGGATTATCACCCGGATTCAGCACGGAGCCATCGAGCACAACGATTCGCATGAATCCCTCCCTTGTGTGCCGCATCCGTCGGGGAAACGAATATATCGTATTTGGGCGCACGAGGCAACAGCAGGCGAGCCCGAACCCAAGTCCCCCGGCGGCCGGCGGCGGGCTTGACAGCGCTCGGACAGACCGATAGAGTATGTCGCAAGCACGACATCCGGCAGCCGCCAGAATCAAGGGGATGGGATATGCAAGAACTGAAGATTTACATCTCGGTGGATTTCGAAGGCGCGGCTTGCGTGGTGAGCGAACCCGGCAAGACACTGAGCGACAGCCGTTTGTACGAGGAGACGCAGCGGATCGTCACCGCCGAGGCGAACGCAGCGATCGAGGGCTCCCTGGCGGCGGGAGCCACCGAGGTGCTCGTGAACGACGCCCACGACGGCGGGGTCTGCATGCTGCACGAGCAGATTCACCCCGAGGCCAAGATCCTGCTCGGCACTCCGAGGCCGCGGCGGTTTCTGGGCCTGGACTCGTCTTTCGCGGGCGTGATGCTCGTGGCTTACCACCCGATGGCCGGCGTGGAGAAGGGGGTCCTGTCTCACAGCTATTCCGGCGCCGCCATTCAGCACATATGGCTCAACGGCCGCAAGATCGGCGAAATGGGGTTCGACGGCGCGTGCGCCGGGGCCTTCGATGTGCCGGTCATTCTGGTCTCGAGTTGCGCCGAGGGATGCCGGGAAGCCGAGGAGTTCTTGGGCGACGTCGAGACGGTCATCACCAAGTGGGGGCTCTCTCGCAACGCGGCGATCTCGCTGTCGCCCGCCAAGGCCCGCGAGCAGATCCGTGCCGCCGCCGAGCGTGCCTGTGAGCGGACCGCCGAGTTCAAACCGTACAAGGTGGACCCGCCCTACGAAATGAAGACCGAGTACAAGTACGAGTCGTACGTTGATGGGAAGCGGGGCGGCGAGCGTCTCGACGCGCGGACCTATGTGAAGCGGTCGGACAGCCTGTTCGATTTGCTGTGAATTACCAGGGAAGAAGGAGGAAACAGTCCAGGCGCAATGTTCGCATTTCGGCGATTTTTTTGTTGAAGAACCTGGCGCGGGCGTTTATACTTTGTACGCGGATTGTTCGATTGTTTTGTGGGGTGCCGGAGGCGAGCATAGCGGGCCGGCTTTTGCCGGCCGAGTGTGCAGGGGAACGGGGGATTCTGACCGTTTCAGCGCCGGTCCTCTGCGGCGTAACAGAGCGCCCACCCTTCGAAGATTCGCGGAGACCCGCAGCGTGTGCCGCGGGTTGAAGGAAGAGCGGAAAGGGCCTTAGCGCCATCAGCATGTTGTCACGGCGTTCCTGGGGCCGTTCGTGGACTCGTTCTTTTTTTCAGTTCTTTTGAGGAGATGTGGGATGAAGGCCATTTTGCTGATCGCATTGGTGGTGGCCAGTTGCACCTTCGCCGGGTGTGACAAGAAGAAGCAAACGAAGCCGAAGCCGAAGCCGCCCGTCACCTCGCCCCCCGCCAAGACTTAGTCAACCGGGACGTCGGGGTAGTTTGGACGGAAAGAAGGGCTTCAAGCGTAGGACCTCTACGGGTCCTTGCGTAGAGATTGTTCGCCTGTGAACCAGCCGTCTTCGGACGGCTGGTTCGCGGAGCGGTTCGAGAGAACCAAAGGGGCAGAGCACTGGCTCTGTCTCTCTTGGTCGAGGTCTCGGATCACCGAATGGGGATTCCCTATTCGATGCTCTCCGGGGCCTGAACGGCTTGAGTGCGCGGTCACTTCCGCAGGTCTGCCCTACCCCGCCAGTCTCTGCGCCATTCTCATCGTGCCGTGGAAGAAATACGAGCCCAGTCCCACCGTGAAGATGAGACACCCATACAGCGCGTGCTCGATCCCCACCATCAGCAGCGACTTCGTCCGCTGGTAGGTCCAGGCGAACAGCACCCCGCCCACCAGGCATAGCAGGATGGCCACCCAGTTCCAGAACACGATGTGCACGAACGCAAAACAGCCCCCGCTTGCAGCGACCATCAGCCACGGCCGTGGAAACAACGCCCGGTAACGATGAAACAGGAACGCCCGGAGAACCAGCTCCTGCGGGTATACGGAGAGGAGCGGATAGAGCACCATGACGAGCGCCCAGGTGCGCGGCGCCCGCTTGACAAAGCGCAAGAAAGACCCCGGCGGCTCGAAGAGCAGCACCGCCGCCGCCAGGGCTGCCCCGCCGAAGAGGAAGATCACCAGGACTCTCGCGACATCTTTCCTGACGGCCGCCGCGTTCCACAGGCAGCGTCGGGGGAAGCTCCGGTCGCGGAGCAGCACGATAAGACAGATAACAGCCACCACGAGCAGAAACGGTATGATCATAAATGGCGGGAACAGCAGCGCGCACGCCAGCGGCAACCCGAAGAAGAGCAGTACGAACTCGACCGCCCGCCGGACGATCAAGGGCCGCACTTCCGGCTCGCCAGAGTGTGCTGATGAATTTGCCGTAGAGCTCATGTTTGTCGGATGGAGCTTTAGAACAGGACGTCCTTTCCGATCCGATCTTCTATTGTGCGCTCCCGCCACCGAAGGGCCTCCCGCGAGCGCATCAGGTCGATCGGGTTGTGAGCGTCGGTCAAAAGGAACCCATCCCGCCTCCTGGGAACCACGGTGAGCTTCTCGATGCTGCGTGAGACCCGCTGCCCGTCTTCGAAATCGAGGAAGTCCATCCACCCCTTGTTGAACGTGATGGGGTTGTCCGATGCAAAGATGGTTATGGTCTGCACGTCATCGGGGTTTGCCGCCTCGCGGGGATCCTCGCCGCGTAGCGCCCGCACGTTCGGAAAGACTTCGCTCAGGGTCCGGTACATACAGGCGAAGGGGCGGCCGGCCGGCGATCCGATGAAGTTGATGGCAAGCACGCCGCCGGGGTTCAGCACGCCCTTCGCCGCGCGGAACGCCTCCAGGCTGGCCATGTAGAACGGGAAGCCGTCGCCGGAATACGTGTCGATGATGCAGAAATCGTACCGCGTCTTGCAGTCCTCCAGGAACCGCCGCCCGTCCGCCACCGCCGCGCTGCCATTGAACCCGAACCATTCGCGCGCCACCTCGATGATCTCCGGGTCCAGGTCCACGGAGTCCACCCGCATGCCGTACCGGTCGAGGAGCCTGGCGGTCAGGCCCCCGGCGAGGCCGATCAGCAGGGCGCTTTTCGACTCGGGGTCGTCCACGGTGTAGGGCAGGAGCTCCTGAAAGTAGTTGTCCAGGAGGTGCTGTGCATTGCCGATGCGAGCCAGGTTCTGCGCGATTCCGGTCTGCACGATCCCGTTGACTACCAGCAGGCGGTAGTCGCCCTTGTCGAGCACCGTGATGTGGCCGTAGTGGGAATCGCGCACGTGCTTTACCACGACATCTCCGCCCGGCGCCGCGTATGTGTTGCCGACCCGGGGCGTCGGGCTCGGAACGGCGGACAGGATGACCGGCACGAGCAGTGCCGCGGCCCCTCTCCAGCCGAGGGTGGTGATCAGGCCGATGGCGGCGACGGCCGCGGCCGCGGCGGCGGTGATCCGAAAGCCTGCCGGCGCGCCGCATTGCGGTATCAGATAGAACGCGGTCAGCAGCGTGCCGGCCACGCTGCCGACCGTCGAGACGGCATACACCCCGCCCGCCGTCATGCCCACTTTGCGGCCGCGTTCGGTGATGATCTTGATGACGAACGGACTGGTCATCCCCAGCAGGCCCAGAGGGAGGAAGAACACCACCATCGAGCTGGCCAGCGCACCGCCTTCAATTCCCAAGCTGTTGTAGCATGCCTTCAGAATGAAGCGAGCGTGGGGGCAGGCGGTAAGCAGCGCGCCGCCGGCGAGGATGGCCGCATAGAGCAGGCCCGGCCGGGGGTATCGGTCGGCGAGGAAGCCGCCGATGAAGTAGCCGGCGGTCAGCGACAACAGCGTGACCGAGATCATCGCCGCCCACACCGTCTGGCTGCTCCCGTACCCGACGCTCAGCATCCGCGCCCCGAGAAACTCCACCGCCATCACAACCGCGCCGCAGGCGCACGCCGCGACCCAGAGCCAGACCAACGCCAGTGTCTCGCGCCGCATTCCGTACTCCCTGCCAGGCTAATTCTCAGGTCCCAGGAGCTTCTTCACGCCGTCCAGGCAAAGCAGGCCGGAATAGGTGGAGAGCCACAATCGGTCACCGTCGGGGCTGGCGCACAGGAACTTCGGATAGAAGACGCCCTTCACGTAGAGCCTGGGCTTGGGGCCCTGCGGAGTGGGCCCGAAGAGACAGTTGCCCCGTGACTTGTCCATCCGGTGCCGCTTCTTGATTCGCTTGACAAACCACGGCGGCTTCGACCCGCGGGGCATCGCCTGGGCGTCGGACCGGGCCCATGTCTTCCCATCGAAACGGGCAACGGCCCAATCCTCGGCCTGGAGCTTCCGCCATAATTGGACGGGGAGGATTCCTAGCGGTGACGGCTGGGAAGCCACGAAAATGTTTCCGGCGTCATCTTCTGCAATCCGAGATATGGACCGCTGGTCGAGACACGTGAGCAGCTCGAAACGGCCCGTCTCGAAGTCCAGACACGCCACCAGCCCCCGGTCCGAGCCCACGTACAGGGCGCGACCGTTGTCGAGCGCCGCGGTCGGCCGCCAGTAGAAGCGGAACCCGGGCTCGAACACCGTCTTCCACCGGCCCGCCGCAGCGTCGAAACAACTTACCCGGCCCTCGGTGATGGCCCAATGCTCTTTCTCGTGCAGGAAGACTTCGAGCACGTTGTCGTGGCCGACGCCCTCGAGCACCATCCGGCCGGTGTTGGATATGTTGAGGATCCGTGGCTGCTCGCCCTGGAGCCCGAGGTCCTCGGGGCGGTGCTCGAACCTCGCGGTCCAGGTCGGACTGTTCGGCTTGCGCACGGCGAGCTGCTCGACGCTGGGGTAGTAGCCGCAGAAGTACGCGGAGGGGAAGAGCCGCATCACGGCAAACACGCGCGCAGGGCCGATGGAAACATCTTCCACTGTTTGAGGGACGATGACGTCATGCTTGCGGGAGCCGTCCTGCCCGATGATCAGCCGTTGCTCGAACGTCGGCAGGCCGATCGTAACGGTTTCCCACTTGTCTTCCTTTGCCATGAAGCGATGCAGGGCGAAGCCGGCGGCTGCGAAAACCGTCCGCTTGACGTAGGTCATCCCTGGATGAGCGCCCTTTTTCTTGTACTCCCCCGTCAGGCCGGCCGCCCAGACGGCGCCGTCCGCCTCTTCGAGACACGCAACGCGGTCGACCTTTTTCCCGTGGATCTCGGACCACACCTGCCACTTCCGCGAGCCCAAGTCGAGCCGTGCCAGCCCTCCGCCCACAAAGCCCTGCGGCGCCCGCCGAGGCTCGACGGCGACCCAGACGGCGGCGTCAGTCACGAGAAGCTGCTTGCACGTCCCCTCGGGGATGTTCGGCGCGGAGTGGTAGGATTTCTTCTTCGTGGCGGCGTCATATTCCCCCAGCCCCTTGGAGCAGAGAAACCAGAGCCGGCCGGCGCCGGCGCGCAGGTCCGAGGCGTTCTTCTCGACCTGGCTCCACTTCCCGCCGTCCAGCTCGTAGATGTCTCCGTATGAACTGACGTAGACGCGGCCGCCCACGCTCACCGGCGTCTTCAGGAAGTGGGCCGTCCTGCGCTGCCAGTGTGGCAGCCAGATGCCGTTCACGACGTTCTTGGTGATCCGCTCAGCCGTGGGCAGTGCCGGCTTCTTGACCGGCTTGTCGGCTGCGCTCTTCAGGCGAAACGTGCCCGTGTCCGCGATTACCCAGACGCACCCTTCGCCGGCGAGCAGGCGCGCGAAGTTGCACTTCAACGCGGGAAGGTCCGCGATCTTGGCCTGGCCGATCGTCAGCGCGGCAACGCCTCCGCGGTGGACGGCCCACACCGTCTTGCCGTCACTCAACAACTGGTATATGACCTGGTCGGGCAGGCCGTCTTTCCGGCGGTAGGACTTGGCGAGCCGCTTTCCGGCGAGGCCGATCTGGAACAGCTCGTTGTCGGTAGCGACCCAAAGGTGCCGTTCGTCTCGGGTCCAGGCGACGATTTGCCGCTTGAACGAGAAGGGCCGCCCGTCGATTGGCTTGGCGCCCTGCAAATCCCGCGGGATGGTCGCGTTGACCAGCGCGGGCCCGACGACGCAGTAATTGCAGCGCATGCGGCGCCACTGTTCGTGTGTGGCCGCCATCTCCAGGCCGCTGTACGCGCGAACGGTCAGCCACGTCTCGTCGCCCTTCTTGGAGACGACCCCGGTCGCCTGTGTCTTCTCCCCGTGCATTTCGGCGCCGAGCTCCAGCCCCTTTTTGTCGAGCGTGACGTGATACAGCGGCCCCCGGTCGTCGTGGATCTTGACCGTGGTGAGCCGCCCTCCGTCATCTTTCGTCGTTCTCACCAGGCCGGTCGTCTGGAACCCTTTCGGCCTCCCGCTTCTGGCCAGGGCGGGGCTCGCGGTCGCCCACAGGCTCAGGCCGACCAGGGCGGCAAAGCACATCACCTGGGTGATCCGAGTCATTTCTGCTTTTTCCTTTCCTGTCCGGGTCGTTCGAGTGGCGTCATCGTCATGATCCTCCTTGCCAGGTCGGGATGCCTCGCGATGAAGCGCAGCTCGTCCTGGGTGAGCGGCTTCTGCGTGTGGACGTTGGCGAACCTGGCCAGCTCCAGCATCTCCCGGGCTTCTTCGTCGCTGTGGAACTCGATCTCGAGCTTCCCGTAGACGTCGCGGAAGCCCTTGATGCCGCTGTACTCGCCACAGGTGATCTGCCGGCCGGTCTCGATGATCTCCGGATCGCCCCTGCCGAGTTCCTCGTAGTTGTAGAGTTCGTAGTTGCGCCGGTCCTTCAGCGCCCCGTCGGCGTGGATGCCCGATTCGTGGGCGAACGCGTTGTCGCCCACACCGACCTGGTTCACGGGAATGGGCACGCCAAACGCATAGGACGCGTACTTGGCGATCTTCCACGCCTTGCTGAGATCCACCCGCTCGTCGAGAACGTATTGGCCTTCCAGCCCGCTCGACTTCTTGACCGCCAGAATCACGGAGACGAGGTCGGCGTTGCCGGCGCGCTCGCCCATGCCGTTCACCGTCGTGTCGATATACGCGTCGACGCCGGCGTCGACCGCTCCCTTCGCGCCCATCACCGAGCACGCGACCGCCATGCCGAGGTCGTTGTGGCAGTGCATCTCCATCGGCAGGCCGACCTCTTCGGCCAGCATTCGGACCCGCTCGTAGATCGTGAGCGGATCACAATACCCCAACGTGTCGCAGAAACGGAACCGGTCGGCGCCGGCCTCCTTTGCCGCGCGGGCGAACCGCAGCAGGAATTCGTCGTCGGTCCGCGAGGCGTCCTCGGCGTTCACCCCGACCGTGATTGCACCATGCTTCCGCGCCAGCTCGACACCCTTGAGCATCATGTCGATGAGATTCATAGCGTCAGGGCTCTCTTCGGGTGTCCGAACGACGCGGCCGCCGAACTTGCCCTTCGTCATCTGCTCCGACGTCGAGATCGAGACGCTGATGTGCCTGAGGCTGGTGCCGGTGAAGGAGAGCTCGATCTCGCTCTCTCGCGCCGGGCACCAACCGCTCAGGATCATGGGCTGCAACTCGCCGCGAGCCGCAAGCTCGAGGTTCGCGCGGATGTAGTTCCTCTCGTGAGACGTGTACGGGAAGCCGAACTCGCTCTGGAACACCCCCATCTCGTTGAGGTAGATGTTGATCATCGTCTTCTCGAGCTTGGCGAGCCCGAGCCGGGACGTCTGCACGCCATCGCGGTTCGTGACGTCAAGGATGTAGATTTTCGGCATCGGTTTCACATCCTTTCGTGCTCGGGCGGGAGCCGAAATGCCCCGCCGGACGCATATCATATCAGCAAACCGCGAAATGTCCACGCGGAAGCGCCGGGAACGACGCGGAGCGGATGGGACGTGTCTTTCTCGGGTCTCAGACCATTGCGTGCGGCCTGTGACCCGTGTATGCTGTTGTCATGGGGAACGAACCGGGCATTCTCGACGAGGCCAGGGCGGCTGCGAGAAGGAGGGTGCTTTTCCTCCCTCACGCCGTGCGGCAAATGGCACGACCGGATCGGCTGATCAGCACGGGTGAAGTGCGCTCGGTCGTCGAGCAGGGCGAAGTCATCGAGCACTACCCGCAGGACCCGCGCGGGCACAGTTGCCTGATCTTGGGTCTCGGCGAAAGCGGGCGCCCGATACACGTCGTCTGCGCTCCGAAGGAAGGTTATCTGGCCGTCATCACGGCCTACCTGCCCGACCCCGATGAATGGTCGGCGGACTTCAGGACGAGGGAAGAGAAATGAAGTGCATTCACTGTCGGGGCGAGATGAAGCGGGGGACCGCGCCCTTCCACATCGACCGGAAAGGCTGTCACCTCATGCTCGACGACGTGCCGGCCTGGGTCTGCGAGCAGTGCGGCGAGGCGTACTTGGAGGAGAAGGAAGTCGACGCCATCCAAGACTTGATCAAGTCGGTCGAATCGAAGGCGGGGGCGCTGGCGTCGGCGAAGTAGCAGCGGGCCGCGCGCCTGCGCCGGATGGCAAGTACGAATGCTTGCCCCACCGGGGTCCTGTCAGAGGCCCTTGCATGGACAGTGAGCAGCTTGAGTTCGTGAAGCAGATCGCGAGGCGGCTGGAGGCCGCGGGCATCCCGTACATGTTGACGGGCTCTGTGGCGATGGCGCTGTATGCCACGCCGCGCATGACCAGGGACGTCGTCGTCGTCGTTGCCTGTCGTCCGGGCGATGCGGAAAGGATCGTGCGCCTGTTCGAGTCCGACTGCTACGTGGACGAGGAGAGCGTCCGAGATGCCATCGCACGGCGTTCGATGTTCAACATCATCCACAACGATTGGGTCATCAAGGCCGATTTTATCGTCCGGAAGGATGAGGAGTACAGAAGAGCGGAGTTCGGGCGACGGAGACGCATCGACATCGAGGGCGTGTCGGTGTTTGTCGCGGCACCCGAAGACCTTCTTCTTTCGAAGCTCTGCTGGGGAAAGGATTCCGGGTCGGAGCTTCAGCGAGAGGACGCTCGCGCGATAGCGGAATCCGCCGCCGACCTGGATTGGCCGTACATCGAGAAGTGGGCTCTGGTTCTCGGGATCAACGATTCACTGGTGCGGGTGAGGAACGGATGAAGGACACCTCGCCGGAGGCCGAGAGGCGATTCAACGACCTGCTGCGGCGGCTCTCGCCGGAGGAGCGCCTGGCGATGTGTTGCCGGATGTTCACGACCGCCAAGTCCCTGGCACGGGCCGGCATCGTCCAAGCCGGCGCTCAGACAGCCGCCGCAACCCGGAAGCAACTGTTCCTTCGGTTCTACGGCCGTGATTTCACCGAGCCGGAGCGGGCAAGAATCATCAGCGGGCTGAGAGTGACCTGACGGACACGGAACACCATCTTCACGCGCCCCAGATCCGCGGCATCCAGAGCGGCTCTTTGCCCATCTCGGCGAAGAGGAGCTTCATCACGAGCTCGGCCTTCAGCTCGGCCGCCTCGGGTTCCGCCCACAGGTTGTTGACCTCGCCGGGGTCTTCCTCGAGATCGAACAGCTCGCCGTAGTCGCGGTTCCAGTAGACGGTCAGCTTGTAGCGCTCGCCGACGTAGGTCTTCGCGTGGATGGTCGTGGGCTGGTGGCGGTTCTCGACGATGACGTGGCCGCGAGCGGAGTCGGCCTCGCCTGTCCATACCTTGCTCTGGTCGACGCCCGTCATCCCGCGCGGCGCCGGAATGCCGCAGAGCGAGAGGAACGTCTGCGGCAGGTCGACCAGCGACAGCAGGGCGTCGCTCTGCGCAGCGCCGGGGAACTTGCCCGGCCAGCTCGCGATGAATGGCACCTTGATCATGTCCTCATAGTGAAACGCCCCCTTGGCGGTCAGGCCGTGCTGCCCGTAGAAGTGGCCGTGGTCGGTGGTGAACACGACGGCCGTGTTTTCCGCGAGGCCAAGCGCGTCGAGCTTGTCAAGGATCACGCCGATGTATTTGTCCATCAGCGAGATCATGCCGTAATAGACCGCGATGTCCTTCGCGAGCAGCTCCCGATCCCGGAGATGGGAGTGGAACCCATGCATGCCATTGCCGTCCGGCTCCTCCCAAGCGGAGAAATCGGGGGCCTCCTGTTGGGTCATCTGGAAGTGCGGCGGGTTCTGGTCGTGCTCGCCCTCGGTGACCTGGGGCACCGTCAGCGTGTTCGGGTCGTACATGGTATCCCACGGCTCGGGGACCAAGTAGACGGGATGCGGGTCGAAGAAGCTGGACCACAAGAAGAAAGGCTCATCATTCTTCGCGTACTTCTCCAGCAGTGCGTTGGTGCGCTCGGCGATCCACGTGTCGTAGTGGTACTCCTCCGGGATGAGCCATTTGTGCCGCGAGGGCTCCTTGTTTCCGGTCGGCGCGAGGAAGTAGTCGCGCCAGTTCGTGCAGCCCTTCTCCTCCATCCAGATGGCGTAGTGCTGGCCGACGTGGGCCTCGTCGGTGTGGTTGCGCGCCAGCTCGACGTGGCCGAAGCCGTAAAACGGCCCGTGGAAGTCTTTCCAGAACTTCAGGTCTTGCATGATCGGGTAGGATTCGAGGGACGGATACTCGTCGGTCCCCCGCAGCGGCTGAAAATGCGCCTTGCCGACCAGGGCCGTGCGGTAGCCGGCGGCCTGGAAGTCCTCCCCCACCGTGTGCTCGGTCTCGGGCAGCTTAGTCCCCAAGGCCCAGGCACCGTGCTGGCTGGGGTACTTGCCGGTGATGAGAGACGCGCGGGTCGGCGTGCAGGTCGGGTTCGTGCAATAGGCGCGCGTGAACACCACGCCCTGCCCTGCCAGCCGGTCGAGGTTGGGCGTCTTGATCTCGTCGTTGAAAACGCCCAGCGTGTTCCAGTGCTGCTGGTCGCTCGTGATGAACAGGATGTTCGGACGCTTGCTCATCGGCCTCATTCGCTCCGTGGTTAAGGGGACGGTACGTGAGTTCAGAGTATAGCGACGCCTGCCGGGAACTCAAGCGACGCGGCGGCCCATCTCCAGGTACCGGATCAAGTCCCTCAGCGGTTGCCTCGTCGTTGTGCGTGGCCAGGCGTCCAACGACGGGCCTGATAGTCCGTGGCAATCGAGTCGCTGGATGGCACGCCCGGCGGGTACGTCGCCCGAGGCGAGGGCAACGCCCCGCTCGCATCGCGGGGCGTATCTGTCGCCGCGTGGCTCACCCACAGACTCAAGCTCCTTCGCACGCTACGCTGTTCGACACCTCAGGAACGTCGCCCGGATCGGGTCGACGGTCAGGGTCACGCTGTCGGTCACGCCGTGGTCGGTTCCTTCCAACACGTCGGTGATCCGCCAAGGCTCGGTGAAGCGCAGGGTCACCCTCGCCGGCGGGCGCTCGTTGTCGGGGAACGGCTGGCCCGTGGCGATGCGGGCGTCGTTTCGCTGGATCGCCAGGATGCGTTCGCCGTCGCGAACGAACGTGGTTAGCTCGAACCGGCCCGGGTCGGCGGACTCGATTCGCACCCGCGCCGGTGGCAGCACACCGTCGACGATGGGCCGGAACGCCTCCTGCGGCGGGAGCGGGTCGAACGTCTCGCACCGCCGCCGGGGGTACGCGGTCAGGTCATGCTCGAAGTGGATCAGGCGCTCGTGAGCGCCGAGCCTCCCCGGCCTGAGCCGTAGCTCTTCGTCGAACCGCCCCACCTCGCTGTCGTGCAGCACGGTCCCGCCGGTCTGGAGGAAACGACGAATCCAGGCGATGTCGGCGTCGGACAGGGCGACGGCCATCGGAACGATCAGCAACTTGCCCGCCCCGTCGACCTCGGGCAGGCCGACGCGGGTGCTGACCACCTCGAACTGCCGGCCGGCGTCCTCGATCAGCCGGTACCAGCCCATCTCATTGATGAGGTAGGTCTCGTGCTCGCGCGCGTAGGCCCACTCGCGGCCGGCCCAGTCCTCGTCCAGCGCCAGCTCGGTCTCGACCCACTTCCGGACGAGGCTGGCGTGCGAATGCAGCACGTAGATGGGATCGTTCTGCCGGGTGAAGCCGGCGAGCACCGCGGCCATCTTCTTCAGCGGTTGGATCCAGCCGGCGATTCTTGGCGCGTGTTCGGCCAGGCTCACCGTCGTGCGGTCGATCAGCGAACTGAACGGGTCGATCAGCTCGGAGCGATAGCCGTGGATGAACGCGAACCACGCGGTGTGGTCCCAGTGATTCGGGTCGGCCCGGCCGGGAATGGTGTGCATCAGGTCGGTCCGTTCGCACAGGCTGCGGGCCAGCTCCATCTCGCCTGCTTCGTCATAGCACTCCAGCAGGTCGTACTCGCCCGAGATGCGCTCCCAGTCCTGCCCGCCGAAGGCGCCGGGCGGCCACACGCCGGTCAGCGCCACGGGCACGCGCGGCGCCAGCGCGCGGATGCGGTTGCGCAGGGCGAACAAGACCCGGTGGAAGCTGTGGTCCATGAAGCGCCGGAAGGCAAACCACTCGGCCAGCGACGCGCCGGGGTCGGCGGTGAAGATCTGTTTGACGCGGTCGGTCGTCATTCCTTCGACCTGGTTCCAGTCGTCGTAGTCGCTGCCCCAGGCGGCGTTGACCGCGCCGAGGCCGCCGTACTGTTCCTGGAGCCACTCGCGGAACCCGGCGGCGCAGTGCGGGCAACTGCAATAGTCGAACGGCGAACAACAGTGGGTGATCGTCCCCTCGTTGGTGACGCTGAAGTAGAGCACGTCGTCGGGGTCATAGCTGCGGACGCGGCGCTCGACGCGGGCGAAGAGCTCCTTCTGGACGGCGGGGTCGTTGAAACAGGGGACGCGGACGCGCCGCGCGGGATTCTCGCGGTCGGCGCGGAACGCGGGCACGGCCTCCTCGTCGTGCCGCTGGCCGAAGAAGAAGACGCCGGGCTGGCCTTCGAGAAACGGCGCAGCCCGGAGCCCGAAGCGCGGCAGGTGGCGGCCCATCCCTTCCGCTTCGCACTCGGTTACGTTCGTGCCGTCGATGCCGATCTCGCGGAGCAGCGGGCCGCACTCCGGCGCGTCGCCGGGGTTGGGGCCCCAGAACGTGGTGGGATGATACTCGCCGGCGTCGCGCCAGCGAGCTTGGGAAGCGTCAGCCATCAGCGGACCTTTCTACAATGAGTGAGCCGTCGTCGCGGCCCGTACCTTAACCCGGTCCGCCGGCGAGCGCAACTGCGAAGGCGTGCTTTGCCGCTTGACGCCTGCGACGGCGCCGCCTACCATCTGGACGGCAGCAAGCACAAGGAGGCATCCCAATGATCACCAACGACAACACGGAGCTGACGCCGGTGATCCCCAGCGGCGGGCCGACGCTGGAGTACGACTTCCCCGCGTTCCGCGTCGGCGTGGCAGAGTACCCCGCGGGGCCGACGGGCTGCACGGTGTTTCACTTTCGGAAGCCGGTCGCCACGTCGGTGGACCAGCGCGGCGGGGCGGTCGGCGCCACCGGCAACCACGAGTGGAACCACGCCATCTGCTTCGCCGGCGGATCGTCCTACGGGCTGGAAGCCGCGGCGGGGGTGTCCGCGGAGCTGTTCGCCCAATGTGACTACGGGACGGCGTTCGACCAGATCGCAGAGGTTTCGGGCGCGATCATCTACGACTACCGCCCGCGCGACAACGCGATCTACGCGGACAAGGAGTTGGGCCGCCTGGCGCTGCGGACGGCCCGGCCCAACTGGTTCCCACTGGGGGCGCGGGGCGCGGGATGCTCCGCCCGCTGCGGCCGGGGCCCTGAACAGAAGGGCCGGCAGCCGTCGGGGCAGGGCGGCGCTTTCCGCCGCATCGGCTCCACCCGGATCGCCGCGTTCTCCGTGGTCAACTCGCTCGGCGCCATCTGCGACCGGCAGGGGCGCGTGGTCCGTGGCCACCTCGTCCCCGAGACCGGCGAGCACTACCACTACGTCGAGGAGCTGGCTCGGCTGCGCCAAGCCGGCGGCGAGGGCTGTGCCTCGGTAGGGAACACCACGCTGACCGTGGTCATCACCAACCAACAGCTGGGCTATCGGATGCTGCGACAGTTCGCCCGGCAGGTGCACAGCTCGATGGCCCGCGCCATCCAGCCGTTCCATACCGTGTACGATGGCGACGTGCTCTACGCCGTGACCACCGGCGAGGTGGACAATCCCGACCTCGACGAAGTGGCCTTGGGCGTGGAGGCGGGTGAGGCGGTGTGGGACGCTGTGCTAAGCATCCACGAGGCGATGGGGCAGTAATCCGCCGGTGGGGATCAGGTCACGCCGGCGACGAGTTCGGCCGCGCGGGAGCCGCCAGCGGCGAAGGAAAGGCGGCGGCGGGTCTCGCCGGTGATCTCGATCCTGACGCCGAGGCAGTCGTCAGGCAGCGCGGCGGCGACGCGGTCGGCCCACTCGACGACGGCCGCGCCGTCGCCATCGAAGAACTCGTCGCAACCGAGCGACACCAGGTCGCCGGCCCCGCGAAGCCGATACGCGTCGATGTGATAGAGCGGGATGCGGCCGTCGTATTCGTTGACCAGCTTGAACGTGGGGCTGGTCACGGTGTTCTCGGCGCCCACTCCGAGCGCGAGGCCCTTGGTGAATTGCGTCTTGCCCGCGCCCAGCGGGCCGATGAGGGCCAGCACGTCGCCCGGCCGCAGCCGCTCGCCGAGCTTCCGCCCAAGCTCGGCCGTCTCCTCGGGCGAGGTCGTCTCGATAATGATCGGCGCCGCCGACTGATCACTGCTCACTGATTACTGCCCGCTCCACGTGTGTTCGTAGCCGCGCGGTTCCAGCGGCTGGCGCGTTCCGTCGGCCCGCTCGATCAGGACCTGGTCGCCGCCCATCTCGCCGATCTCGGTTACGGGCACGTCGAACGGCCACGACTCGCGCAGGGGCGCCGTTCGTTCGGCCGGGACGGTGAACAGGAGTTCAAAGTCCTCGCCGTCTTCGAGCGCGTGACGGATCGCGGCCACTCCGTCCTGCCGCTCGAGTTCACGGGCGTCGTCAGAGACGGGAATCGCCGTCTCGCTGATGATCGCTCCCACCTCGCTCTCAGCGGCGATGTGGTTGAGATCCGTGGACAGCCCATCGCTGACGTCGATCATCGCGGTGACGCCCACGTTGCGGTTCAGGAACAGGCCCTCCTCGATGCGCGGCTCGGCCTCAAAATGTCTACCCAGCAGCGACCCGCCGAGGCTCCCGGTGACGAATATCCGGTCCCCCGCCCGGGCGCCGGACCGAAGCACAGGGCTCAGGCCGCGCGTTTCGCCCAGCACCGTCACGGACACCACCAGCGGGGAAGGCCCGGACGTCACATCCCCGCCGGCCACGGGGGCGCCGTACTTCTCCGCCGCCGCGATCATGGCTTCGCCGAGCTCGTGCACGAACTCCTCCCCGCACGCCTCGTTCAGCCCGAGGGTGACAAGGCAGTGTGACGGGTAGCATCCCATGGCGGCGATGTCGCTGACGCTCGCGGCGATGACCTTGTGTCCGATCTTTGCGGGCTGCGAGCCCGACGGGAAGTGCGAGCCCTCGAGGAACACATCGACCGTCACGACGATGCGGCTGCCGGGGCTCGGCACCAGGACAGCCGCGTCGTCTCCCGGGCCGACCTGCACGGACCCCGCGGCCCGTATCCGGCGACGCAGCCAGGCGACCAGCTCATTCTCAGACATGGCTCACTTCCCGGGCGGGGGCTTCGGTCGGGTCACGTCCATCATTCGATCGATGAGCTTTGCCACTTTACGCTGCGATTCTTCGTCGTGGATGACGATGAGCCGGCCGGTTGGGCTGTGGTAGAACGCGATGGGAAGGTCGCTGTCCCACTCGCCGGGAGTGACGGCTTTTCGGATGGTGTTGAAGATAAACTTGATGCCCACGAATTCGTCGACGAGTTGCTTTACGTAGTAGGAGCGGACGACGGCGCGATCCCACGGCAGCTCGCCGGTGGTGCGGAGGATGCTGCGGTCCTGACCTTTTCCCAGGATCCAGAAGCGGCGCCCCGGCTCCGCCACGACCTCGCCCAGGCCGGCCGCTTCCGCGATGGCTGTGAGCGCGTTCCCCAGGGTGGTCTGGCCGAGCGCGAGGGCGATGTTCCGTTGCGGCTCATCAATGAACCGGTAGTCGAAGCCGATGTGGACCTTCGCCCTTCTCCCCAGCTCGTCGGCGATCCGGCGAATGTCCCGCTTCGTGAAGTTGCAGACCACGGGTGTCTTGAGCAGTTCGGCTCGCGCCTTCGCCGCGTTGTCTGGGCCCGGCGGCTCGTATTTCCGCTCCTTCTTCATCTCCTCGATGATCTGCTCGAGCTTGGCGTGGCCTCTGCGGGGAAGGATGCCGGTCAGCCTGGAGCCGGTCTCATCCAGCACGAGCCCGGCGTCGGCATTCCCGGCCATCGTGTGGCGGAGGCAGTAGCGCAGGGCGAAGAGGAGCCTCTGCGATTCGTAGGTGTGGTCGTACCGGCCGGCGACCGGCCGGCTCGCCCGGACGAACGTCCCCACTGCGTAGTTCTGCATCCGGAGCCGGTCCTGGCCGGCCCAGGTCCGGTCGCGGGTGATGAACACGGCCTGCGGCCCCTCCGTGGCGTACCAGGCCCCGATGAGCCGGGTCAGCCAGTCGAGCACGTGCCGGGCGGGCATGTGATGCACGTCGAGGTCGATCAGCCTGGTCCTGGCCACCTGGTACACATCCGGGGTGATGCCGATCCCGAGGCCGGTGGTATGGCTGAGCTCCTTGACCACGGTTTGCAGGCTGGCGGAGCGGAAGCTGAACGTAACGGGGGTCTCGATCGCCCCCTTCAACATTCGACGGATCTCGGCCATCGTCTTGCCGAGGAACCGCTCCTCTCCCCAGCGCCCTTCGTCGAAGAAGACGGGAGGGGTGACGGCGACGGGCTGCTTCGGTTGCGGCTGCGGATCGCGACATCCGGAAATCAGCAGCAGAACGGTGCCTGCAAGGATGAACGGGCCGCGCCAGAGCACTGGTGGGGACGGATCGGGGTGCTCACCGGCCGGAGTTGCAGTCAGGGGATTCAAGTCTGCAAACGCCCCTCGTCGGATGCGATGGCTCGGGGGCCAACGGCGGCGGTACTCAGTATTCGTACTGCTGGAGCATCTTGCCCTTGAGCTTGAACCGCTGGCCTTTCTCGTTCTTCAGTATAACCGACGTCGGGTTGATCTTCTCGATGGTCATGCCGAGCGCGATGTCCCCCTCGTTGAGCCGACGGATATTGCCGCCCGCGTCCTCAAGCAGCGCGCTCCGCGTGGTCCCCACCTTGATGGTGCCGGTAAGCCCGAAGGGCAGCCGCCAGGTCGGCCCGCCCTTGTCAGTGATAAGGATTGGTTTGTTGGGGTCCTTGGGCGTAGGAGGCACGGGCGGTGGCGGGGGCGGCGGCGGAGGAGGAGGAGGAGGGGGCGGCTTGCGCCCGCCGTTACCCCGCTTCCCGCCGTTCCCGCCGTTCCCTCTCTTCGCCACCTGGGTCGAAACGCTGAGACCGATGGAATAGGGGTGGGACCCGTAACTGAACGCGGCAAAGCAGCGCTGGTGAGGAAGCAGGCGGTTGCGGGTCAGGTTGGCCGGCAGGTTTTCGATGGCCACCGCCGTCACGTTCTTCACGGACTGGACCCTCACCGGCATGTTCCGGGAGGCGGCGAGGGCGATCACACCGCGCTCGTGGGTCGCGTCCGGCAGAAGGATTTCCGGGACCCGCAGCACCTGGTCGCCCGCCTTCTGCTGCCAGGCCAATTTCAGGTGGAGCATGTACTTCTTATCGACGACGGGCGTCCCGAGCCGTACCGTGTACTGGCTGCCGTCAGGGCCGACGTCCTTCTTGTCGGGCTTGGACCGGTTGATCACGCCGCTGCCGTCGGCCCGGACCAGCTCGACGCCCGGAGGGAGCAGGAACTGGAACTTCGAGACCGGATACGGCAGGATGCGGTACTCGATGTCGACCAGCGCGATCCCGGACGATCGCGAGAACGTCATCAGCGCGGTCACGTTCGCTGAGATCACCCGCAACGAGTCGTACGCCGGCGCGAACGGGTTGCGCGCTCCCGGCGACCAGAACTCGGGAACGGCCTCCGACCGCAACTCGACCGAGGGCTCGACATATCCCTCGGTGACCTGCACCCCTTCCTGCCGGGGCGCCTTCGGAAGCGCGGGCATCGGCTCGACGCTGGCCATCCGCCAGAGAAAGGTCGCCAGAAGAAGCGCCAGAGCCGCAAGCAGCGCCCTTTCCGCATTGAGGAATCCGGTTCTCCCGGCGGCCATCAGAGCCTCCTTTACCACGAAGGGCGCGCGTGGACCGGCCCGGTGGGGGCGGTCGGGCCTTTCTTCTTGTTGACCGTTCGTTTCACGCGCCCGCCGGTCACCTTGGTGATGTTCTTGACCGTGATGTGCTCCGTCTTTGGATCGAAGCCGATGGTACTCACTTCCAGGGAGATGTCCAGCCGGTGTGGCTCGATCTTGGTCGGGATCTTCTCGTTGTCGAAGGCCAGAATGCTTCCCGCAAGGGCCTTGATCTCCATCCTCGAAACGCGGAAGAACCCGGTCGTCGCATAGTCGCCCCGCTCGATGGCGAGGGCTTTCTTGCGCGCGGTGTCGAACCGGTCGTACGGCAGCGAATCCTCGTCCACCCTGGCGACGGATCCCTTGTCCAGGAAGCCCGTCACAGTCACCCGCCCCGCATACACCAGGCCGCACGGGGCGCCCGGCTTCCGCTTGAAGATGGTGAACTGGTCGTCAATCCGGACTCCATCTTCGCGGCCAATGGTGAGCGTCACCTTCTCGACCATCTCTCTCATGCGGTTCTCCGCGACGTTCTCGACGAGGCCGTACTGTCCGTTCAGCCGCTGGATGAGCTTCATGAACTTGCCGAAGGTCGTCCTCAGCCGGACCCTCATCGGGTATTCCCACAGGAAGCTTGGCCGGCCCTTGGTTCCGGTCGCACGCTTGGGGAGGTGGTTCTCGATGTTCGTGGACTCGATCTGGCAGTCTGCGCAGAGCCGGATGAACGTGTCGGCGACCGCAAGTTGGCGCAGCAGGTTCCCCACGTCCTTGGCGGGAGGCACCGCACCCCGGTCGAACTGCGCGAAGCCGAGGTCCTCGGTGATTTGCACGGAACGAAGCGAGCAGTGCAGGAGCAGCGCCTGCCGCGTGTTGGTCAGCACCGTCCGGAAGTAGTGCCCGGGCTTCTTCTCGTTCTCCAGGAGCCGGAAGGGATGATAAGGCACGAAGGCGAGGGAATGCACGTATTGATCGGAGTTCTCGGCCAGGCGCCGGTTGCTCACGCCGATCCTTTCCTGAATCAACGAAATCTCCTGGCCGCCGCTCTCCGGGTCGTACTCCTTCAGTTGCCCGTTCAGCGTCTGGTTCTTCGCTTCCAGCTTGTCGTAGTCTCGCTTCCAGCCCATCCCCATCCAGCGCGCCAGGGGCGGACCGGCGCTGATGATGGTCGGCCGCACTGCAATCAGCAACAGCAGGCAAGCGCCCACCACAACGACGAACGCCTTATTTTCCTCCCACAGCCGATTCATTCTTCAC
>CAZDHT010000002.1:32152-36948 GCA_964505325.1 uncultured Planctomycetota bacterium
ACCTCGGCGATCACGAGTTTGAGGGTGAACGCAGCGATGCTGTTCTTTCCCTGCCGCAGTATTTCACGCTGGATGACCGATTGGGGCGCCGGGGGCGCATCGAACACCGGGTCCGCCGTCAGGTCATCTCTCAGCTTGCCGATGATCGGGTGAGCGTGGGACTTGTCCAAGCGGCGTTCCCGGCCGCTCTGATCCTTGACCCGCTCCCGAACATATCCCTCGATTACGACCTCGCGCTCCTTGCCCTTCCCGCCCCTGGGCGGGGAGACGAAGCTCGTCAATTCGACCTCGGGGGGCACGAGCCTGGCGAGCGCCCCGAACGCTTTCATCTGCTGCTGCGGGGTCAGGTAGTACTTCCGCATCAGGGATACTTCCGCCCCGTACTCGCTGTTCACCAGTTGCAGGTTCTCCATGCGGACCTTTGCCTTGTCGCTGGCGACGCGCTGGGCTTCCTTCAGGTTCACGTAGTTTTCCAGTTTCTTCGTGTTGGTCCAGGACGAGTACCCCAGAAGGACCATCAGGGCCACCATCGCGGCGCTCGCCAGCCACAGGTAGACCGTCTTCTCGAGGAAATGGCGGCGCTGCTTCAGCTTTCTCGGCAGCAGGCTGAAGTCCACGGTGTCCGACTTCAGCCGCGGGAGGGCCAGCCCGACCGCCGTGGCGTAGGTCTCGGCGTTGTTCTCGACCTCTTCCCGGGCCTCGCGCCTGAGCGGGCTGAGGTCGAACCCTTTGAGCGGGTCGGCCGGCACCACCGGTATCCCGAGCCGCCGGCTGAGAGCCTGGCGCAGGCCGGGCAGCTTCGCCCCGCCGCCCGTCAGCACCATCTCGTCCACTTCGAGCTCGGTCATCCGGGTCTGGGCCCGGCAGTACATCAGCGACGACTGAATGGCGGAGGCCAGGCGGCCGGCGACCGGAAGCATCGCCTCGGACAACTGGGCGGTCTGGTCCGAGTCCGTGGTGCTCAACTGCGGCCCCACCTCATCCAGGAAACCGGGAAGTCCTTCGGCCTCGTCGCCGCCGGGGGCGGCGATCTCCGTCGGCGCATCCGCGCTGGGCGAGATCTGGGTCTCATCGGTGCTGAGGGCCTCGCCGCCGAGCAGCAGCCGGCCTTTGGTGCACTTCAGCTCCTCAGCTTCCGGAAAGGACAGGCGGAACTCGTCCTGCACCGCCTCGGTGAACGCCCGGCCGCCAGGCGAGATGTTCCGCGCGAAAAACAGCCGCCCGTTCCGCTCCACCACCAGGTTCAGGTTCTCCGACCCAATGTCCACCAGCAGGGTCGTCTTGTCGTCCTCGACGGACGGGCCTCGGCTCTGGAGAAACGTGTTCAACACGGGAAACGGCGTGAGGGTGACGTTGTCGACGCGGACGCCGGCCTCTTCGAGGATTTCGCAGCGGCTTTCGACCAATTCGTTCTTGGCCATCGCCATCATGACGGTGAACTCAATGTGCGACGTGGGCAGGTCGAGCAGCCGGAAGTCGTAGGCCAGGTCCTTGCTCTTTCCCTCGGTATCCCCCTCGATCTCATAATCGATGAGCATCTTGAGGCGCCACGCCGGCGCGGGGGGCACGCGCGTGTAGCGGATGATGGACTTGCGGCCGGCGACCGCAATCCGCGCAAGGCGCGAGCGGACGCCCATCGACCGGAGCAGGTTCCGCAGGATCATCGCCTCCTTGCTGATCTTGCGGTGGCTGTCCTCCATGTGGCCCAGCTCTTCCAGCATGGCGGAGCCGGCGCGCACAATCTGTATGCGGCTGCCCCGCCGCCTCAACAGGACGGCCTTGACCGCATGGCTGCCGATATCGATCCCTAGTGCGGTGTCGCTCATTTCCTACCCGCCGGCTTCGGGCTCCTCATCCGGGTCGGGCGCCTCAAAATCGTCACCGTAGAAGCTCTCACGTTTCGACAGGCCCCTGCCGCCTCTGGATGCGCGCGTCGAGGCGCAGAGCGGCCTGGAATACTCGATGCCCTTGTACGTCCACACGCAACACAGCCGCTTGCCACCGTTCGCCGTGACCAGGCGAATCCGGACCTTGCCGTCGCCGCGGTAGACCTCGGTCCCCCTGGTCACCACGAGCTTCAGCGTGCCGTTGTCATTGACCTGTTCGAGCTTTGGGAACGTGCGGCTGCCGACGGCGACGACCACGCCGTCGAAGTTGCCCGTCGCCGCGACCCACTCGATGTCGGCGTATCCGTCCCCCGAGGCGACCTGCAGTTTGGCGGGCCTTCGCAGGGTGGGCCCTCCGGGCTGCGGGCCCGGCCCCGGCGGGTTCAGCGATTTCACGATGCCGCGTCCGCCCCGCGAGGCCCGCGTGGCGACATAGACCGGCTCGCTCACGTCGGTGCCGGCAAACGTCCAGATCGTCACGAAGGCGCGCTGGCCGTTCGCCGTCTCGATGCGCGCCTGCGTCTCGGCGTCGCCTCGATAGACCTCGGTGCCGTGACTGACCACCAGGTTGACGACTCCGTCCTCTTCCACGGCGGCGATGGTGGGGAAACGCTCTTGACCGACCGCCACGATGACCCCGTCGTGCGCCCCGGTGGGAAATACCCACTCGACCTCGACGTACCCGTCGCCGGAGGCGATCTGCGCCTGTGGCACGCGCGTCAGCCCGCCGGGCGGCGCGACGGTGGGTTCCTTGGTCGTGAACGTCGAAGTGAACGGTGTCAGGGCTTGGTCGGCGTCGTCTTTGATCGCGTTCGTCAGGTTGACCGTGTACGTCGTGTTGAACAGGAGCCCCGTATTGGGCCTGAAGGTCGCCACGGTGCGCGAACTGTTGAGGCTCACCGTGCCCGCGACCGGCGTTCCGCCGGTCGAGACGGTGAAGCTCGAGGTGGTGACCGTCCCCGCCTGCACGGGGTGCGAAAACGTGGCGACAACTCGGGTCGAGATCCCGACGTTCACGGCCCCGTTGGAGGGCGAGATGATGGCGACAGTGGGTGGCGGGGCGGTGCCGCCTTCGGTCACCCGGAGGTCGTAGTGTCCGTAGTTCGCCCGCGTGCCCTGGGGCGGGTCCGGGTCGTCCGGCGGCGGGTCGACAATGGGCAGCGGGCCGGTGGAACGCGTGACGCGGAGGTAATACTTGCCGGCCGCCGGGAACAAGTACACGATCTGCGAGGCGAGGTTTGCGGCGCTGATGTTGTCGCTGGTGGCGAGCAGCGTGGTGGCGTTGGTATCGTAGAGCTGCAGCACGGTGTCGGCCGAGTTCCCCAGATTCAGCGTCTCGATCGTGTAGGTCTTGCCGGCTTCGGGGTTGAACGAGAACCAGTCTTCGTCGCCCTCGCCGCGCCCGTCGCCGTTTGCATCGTAGTAATGGGTGCAGGTGACCGATGTGCCGTCGGTGAGGATGGGGGTGGCAGCGCCCGCGCTGGCGTTCGGCTCGAACGCATCCACGAAGTAGCGCACGTCGTGCCCGTTGAAGATGTTGTTCAAAGCCGTCCGGTTGGCGCTGCCGTAGTCGGGGGTCGCCGCGTCCTCGAAGAAGCCGTCCCAGAGGTCCTCCAGGCAGACATCCTGCGCGGCCGCGGTGGGCAGGTACCTGTCCATCACGTCCCACAGCGCCTCGAGGGGCGTGTCGATGGCACCGTTGTTGATCGTAATGGCCGAGCCGGCAATGTCCCACAGGACGGCGCACACGGCCAGCTCGTTTTCCGGGCCGGTCACGGTCAGGCCAGGCGCGCCGGTGGCCGCGGGGGTGTCGATCTCGAAGATGAGCGGGAGCCCGGCGGTGGTGTCCACGTACCAGTGGGTGCCGCGGACGGCGCAGGAGAAGTAGTCGGCCCAACCTTCGGAGAACGCCAGGCGGAGGTCCAGTGCCTGGCCGAGGGAGTGCGAGCCGCCGGGCGAGTCATCATTCGAATACAGGTGAGCGGCCAGGTGGCCATACTCGTGGGTCAGGACCGAGTCGTCGAACGCGTCGGAGTCGATGCTCGTGTCGCCCAGAATGTTCATGAACAACTGGCCGCCGGCGGCGCTGAAGTAGCTCGTCGAAGGGGCGCCCGACTCGCTGTCTTTGCCGTCCTCCCACCGCACGGTCAGCGTGAAGGCGGCGACGGTGGGCGGGGTGGCGAAGAAGCTCTCCCTCACATATTTGTGGGCCCGGATGAAACAATCGTAGATGTTGAACGCGCCGGAGATGTCGTCGGCGGTGAAGTCCACCACCTGCCCGGCCAGATTGCCGCCCGACAGATCGAACTCCGCGCTCTGAAATGACTGTATCGCTCCTCCGCCGGTAGATTGGTCGCGGATGACAACGGTCTGATTCTCGTACGTGCCGGTGGCCTTGACCAGGATCACGATGTTTGTGTGTGCGCCGACGTCCGGTGACGTGAAGTTGCCGGAGGCGTCCGTGGTGGTGGAGCCCAGCACGGTCACCAGGTTGGATGCCCGGACAAAGTCGAGCGTGACGTACCGCGCCGCCGTCATCGGCGTGGCAGTCACCGTCCCGTCCGCCGTGCTGTGGATCTTGTCCTGGTAGCGCACCGTGCCGGAGATGGTGTTCGCCAGCGCATCAATGGGGATGGCGCACGCCAGCAGCGCCCCACAGGCGGCGCGGAGGAAACTGCCGGCTCTGTTTTTCGCGGTTCTCGCCATCGGCATTTACTTGTGCAGCCTCAGCCGCTCGCCCCTGCTGGTCTTGATGATCCGCGGCGGTGTCTTCGGCAGGGTTGGCGTCTTCGCGTGGCCGGGTGCACCGGGCCGGGGCAGTGCGAGGCCGGCCGTCACACCGGTCTTGATTTGGTTGCCCCGCAGCTCGGCCTTGATATCCACGGCCCCAACACGGACGACATCGATGCG
>CAZDHT010000002.1:36958-62235 GCA_964505325.1 uncultured Planctomycetota bacterium
CCTTGATGATCAGCTTTCCTCCATCCGGCGGAAGGGCCAGGCGCATGCTCAGGACCTGCCGCCCTTGCCGGTCTGTCGTCCACCCGCCGGAGCCGGGCACGATAGCCGCGCCCCTCGGCAGCTCACACTTCACCACCACCGCGTCCGCCTTGATCAGCGATTGGGCGGCGATCTCCACCCGGGCCGTCCCGGAGACCGCGTCGGTGCTCACGACCCGCGCCACCAGCACGACGGGCGCCGTCGGCTTGGCCTGAGCGCTCACAGCCGCCGACAACACCGCACAGCCGAAGAGGAGCAGCAGTGCCCTGCGCGCGCGGATGCGCGTGCCTCCGCGTGTTCCCCGGCGCCCGTGCTTCCTTGCGGCCCTGTGCTTCACTTGCTGTCGATTTCCTTCAGGTCGATCACGTCGTTTTCGACGGGCGTGGTTCTGCCCGAGCCGAGGATCTGCCGGGTCTCCTGGTTCCTCATCCACTTCAAACCCAGACCTTCGGGCAGGTCAGAACTCAGCGCCGTGCCGCGCAGCAGCTCCATCCTCTTTTCCGCTTCGTGTTTTTCCTCGTCTTCGGTCTTGTATTCGCTGCCCGTCGGGTGGAGGATCTTGGCGCTGACGAAGATGAGCAGGTGCTTCCTGACGTTGCGGGTGGTCTTGCGCTTGAACAGCCATCCGAGGAGCGGCATGTCGCCCAGGATCGGCACCTTGGCCTCGAAGTGCTTTTTGCTCGCGGAGACCATGCCGCCCAGCACGACGTGATAGCCGTCACGTACCGTGACCTTCGCCCACATCCTGCGGTCGATGATCACCGGCCGCTCGATGCTGACCGGTTCCATGTCGCCCGGCAGGATCAGCGGGCTGGTGATCGAATCAACGCTCTTCCTTCGGAAGATGGGCTCGAGCAGCAGGGTGATGTCGCGGCTGTCCTTGCCGACGCTGGGGGTCACGGTGAGGCCGAAGCCGATGGACGGGCCGCGGACAAAGATCGGCACAAAGGCCGGCTCACTCGACTCGACCCCGACAAGTTCCGAGCCCGTCAGATCGGTCCGCCGGTCCTCGTAATCCTCCACGTACCACAGGTCCTCCGTCTCCTGGAACCGGGCGGGCGAGTTGTTCATCGCGATGATCCGCGGTGCGTTGACGACCCGGCCCTTGTATCGGGCCATGACCATTTTCAGGGTAATCTGAAACTGAGGCTCCGTCAGGATGCCGGTCAGGCCGAAGGTGAGGCCGTCGGCGGCGCTGATTACATCCAGCGCCTCGGTGGAGACCCGCGGGTCGAACACCGTGCCGGTGGAGGCATCGACCACCAGCTTGTTCGCGCCGCCCTCCTTGCTGAGGGCGTAGTCGTTGGTCAGGTTCCAGTTGACTCCAATGTCATCGAAGGCCTCCGCGTCGATCTCGATGAACCGGGTGGTAACCAGGACCTGGATCGGGTTCTCGTCCAGGGCCATGATCATTTTCTCGACCTTGTCGAGGGTCTCCGGGGTGCTGCGGAGGAACAGCACGTTGCGTTTGCGGTCGAGGTAGTAGGTGCTGCCGGTCGGCCAGGTGATCAGCATGGGGAGCTGTTCGAGCAGCTTCTCGATGTCGGAGGTATCGCTGGGCTTCGCCCCGGGGCCCTGCGCCTGCTGTTGTTGCTGCTGCTGGGGTTGCCGGCCGCCCCCGCCGCCTCCCGCTCCGCCCTGGGGGGTGGCGCCGCCCTGGGGGGTAATGTCCCATCCCACGTCGGTCAGGCCCTTGCTCAGCCGGAAGATCCGCATGGTCAGCATGGGCTGGTCGGGCGTGGTCACGTAGATGGTGTTCTGGCCCCGGGTGAAGCTCACGCCCTCGTTGCGCGTGATGAAGTCGAGCACCTCCTTGAGTGTGGTGTTCTGCACGTTGATGGTCAGGGTCTTGTCTTGCACGGCGGCCGGGTCGACGATGATGTTGATGCCGACCGAGCGGGCGAGCAGATCGAGCACGTATGACAGCGGGGCCTCGATGAGGTCGATGGAGACCTTCTCGTTCAGCTTCTTCTCCAGCTCGAGCTCGCCCGCGGTCGGGATGCGGACGTCGGGCTCGAGCTTGGGCCGGGTGAGCTTGGGCATGTTGTCGGGCGGCGTCATGATATCTTCGGCCTCGCCGATGGCCTCGCGCACGCGCCGCTCGGCGCGGGCCTCGATGTCGCGGACCCGCACGTCCGCCAACTCGATGGTGGCATCCTGCGTTAACCGCCGCGCGCGGGGATCGTCGGGCGCGTACCGGCGCATCTTCTCACACGCGTCGAGCGTCTCGTGCCACTTGCCCGCAGTGAACAGCAGCCGCGCCGCGGCCAGGTCTTTGTCCAGCTTCTTCCTCAGGCCGGCGTCCATCAGCACCTTGTGGCCGGGGCCGACGGTTCGGCGCGTACGGGCGAGTGCCTCCCAGGCGTCGATCTGGGCGCGGAGCATCCGGGCCCGATCGAACTCCTTGTCGCCCGGCATGATCTCCGCGAGCACCCGCCGCGCCCCGTCGTACAGCCCCTTGTCGAGCAACTCCTCGGCGCGTTGGTACAGCCGCCGGGAATCCCCCCGAAGCGCGGAAACGGTCGGGGTTCTGCCCAGCATTTGCTCCGCTGCGGTTGCCGCGATGTCGTCCGTGCGAACGGGTTTGCGGGTCGGCCGCACTCCCGTTCCGGAATCGCCGGCAAAGGCAGCCGCGCGATAAAGGGACAGCCGCTCCCGCTCGACGGCTGCTTCCACGCGCTTGGACAACTCCGCGAAGCCCGGGTACGCGGGCGCCAGCGCGCGCAGTTCCGTCAGCACCGAGCTGGCTTCCTTGTACCTGCCTTCGTCGTAGAGTTTCTGCGCGGACGTCATCAGACTGGCGAGTTTGGTGCCCTTGACCGGCGCGGATTGCCCGGACGCCGGAGCGGCCGGCGCGGCGGTGAACAAGCACACAACGGCCAGCAAGCGAACGAACTTGGACATGACTCTTTACCCTCGGAAAGTGAGTGGGACCGGACGGCTCACTTAAACCATGGGGGCACTCCCCTCTTTATCGCATGCGCGTCTCCCAGCAGGTCCAGCACAAGGCTGTCATTCTTCAGTATGCTCTGGCCGTCGACGTGCCAGTAGCACCGGGCAATGGGCACGCGGAGGCCCCATTCCGGAAGGCCGTACTCTTTGTTGCCCTTTCGGGACAGGGTCTTCACCTCGTTCCACGAAAGCACCCCGTCTTGGTTGGCATCCGCCAGTGACTTGAACTCGGCGAAGTTCGCGGGCGTCTTCTTGGTCCACTGCCATTCCGGCGAGGTGGGCGCGACGGGCACCCCGCCGATCGTGCCCGAGGTCACCGGCGGGCCGCTGGTGTAGATCCAGTCACACGGCTCGCCGCTGTACTCGAAGATGTAGCTGCAATTGATCCCGCCGGTCTTGGCGTTCTTCTTCGAGCTGCTGCCGTTGAGCGCGCCGGAATGCTCGTCGATGTCGGCCATCTCAAACTGGTCGATCGGCTTGGTCTGTCCCTGGTATCTCATGCCGTCCGGCCGGCCCCCTTGCTCGCCGGCGCTGGAGTCCTCTTTGCAAAGCATGCTCTTGGGTTCATCTATGAACTTCTTCTTGCCGCCTGTGCTGGTGAGCATGGTGAGCCAGGGCGGGTAGGCGCTGGACCGCCCGTCGTAGGGCTGGGAGTACATGAGCAGCGCGGCGCCGAACGTGTGGAGGTTGGCCAGGCAGTGGGTGATCCGCGCCTCGCGCCGGGCCTCCCGCAGCGACGGCAGCAGCATCCCGGCCAGAATCATGATAATCGTGATCACCACCAGCATCTCGATGATGGTGAAGCCTTGCCGGCGCAAGCCCGCGATCCGGTGCATCCTGCGATACAACATGGCACTACCTCCTTGGCGGCGGTCACACCGCGCCCGGTGGCCGGGTTCTCTTAATGCTACAGGCCGACGAAAGACATACGAGTCTTGGCCGGCCAAATGCGCCGGAACGGCGCAAAATCCCTCTCCGCTTCCACAGCTAATTATTATAGCTCAACATCTGCACAATCGTTGCGCCATTTTGTAAAATTATCTGGGCGGGAGATTGGCCGGCATTTCCCACTCAGTCGGCCGGCTTACTTGACGAACTTGTAGCCTTTGCCGTGCGCCGTGAGAATGTGCTTCGGCCGGTGAGGGTCATCCTCTATCTTCTGTCTCAGCCTGACGATATGATTGTCAATGGTTCTCGTGTCGGGCGGGAAATCATAGCCCCAGACCTCGGTCAGAATGGTCTGCCGGCTGACCGGCTCGCCCCGCATCATCACCAGCAGGCGGAGCAGCTCCGATTCGAACGAAGAAAGCCGGACGGCCTGCTCGTTCCGGGTGAGCGTTTGCCGGTCGAAGTCCACGTGTATCCCGCTGAACGAGAATTCGCGGATCTTCTCCTTCCGCCCCTCGTACCGTCGCCTCACCGCGCTGATCCGGGACAACAGCTCCCGCATGCTGAACGGCTTGGTCACGTAGTCGTCCGCCCCCGTGTCGAGCCCGCGGATCTTATCGTCTTCCGCGTCCCGGGCGGTGAGCATGATGATCGGCGCCTGGACCCCGCGACCGCGCAGCGCGGCGCACACCTCGTACCCATCCATCTCCGGCATCATCACGTCCAAGATGACGAGGTCTGGGGCGGATTCCGCCGCGGCCCTCAGCCCTTCCTTGCCGTCCCGCGCGGTGATCACCTCGTAGCCCTCCCGAGAGAGGGTGTCTTCCAGACCCGCCAGCATGTCAGCTTCATCTTCGACGATGAGCACTTTCTCAGCCATAGTCCGTTCCCACCGTTTACGGGTGCCAGCGGGCACTCATGCCCGCCCGGTCAAAAGCCTTCCGGCCCGCGCGATGTGCTCCGGCGTCGTGCCGCAGCATCCCCCGACGATGTTGGCCCCTGCCGCGGCGATCTCAGGTATTCTCGCAGCCCACGTTTCGGCGTCTTCGTCGAACACCGTCCGTCCCTCGACAAGCTTCGGCTGCCCGGCGTTCGGCTCGGCGATGATGGGCCCCCGGGCCACGGCCTTGACCTCCTTCACGACCTCCACCATTTCCTCTGTGCCCAGCCCGCAGTTCGAGCCGACCACGTCGGCGCCGGCCTCCAGCAGCGCCTCCGTCGCCTGCGCCACTGTCTCGCCCATCAACGTCCGGTAGCCGACTTTGCCGGCCGAGTACGTCGCACAGGCGA
Source organism: uncultured Planctomycetota bacterium (assembly GCA_964505325.1). GTDB lineage: Bacteria > Planctomycetota > PUPC01 > PUPC01 > PUPC01 > CAZDHT01. The sequence continues at coordinate 42,128 of CAZDHT010000002.1, forward strand.
GCACCGGCAGGTCGCACGTATTTCTCGCCGCCCGGACGGCCGCTGCGGCCTCTACCGCACTGCCCATCGTCTCGACAATGATCCCGTGAACGCCCGCCCCGGCGAGCGCGGCGATCTGCGCGGTAAAGGCCGCCTCGAATTCCTCCACCGAGTGGGTCCCGTACGGCGCGGGCAGCTCGCCCGTCGGCCCCACGTCGCCCAGCACGTAGATACCGTCGTCGCCCGCGGCCCGCAGAGCGTTCTCCGCGGCCGCCTGGCAGAACCGTTCCACGTCGGCCGCGTGGCCCGACAGAGCCAGCTTCCACTCCGTCGCGCCAAACGTGTTGGTCAGGACAATCTGGGCGCCCGCCTCGATGTAGCCGCGGTGAATCCCCTCAACGGCGTCGGGCTTGTCTACGTTCCAGACCTCGGGGCAGTCCCCCTCCAGGCCCAGCCCGAAGAGCTGAGTACCCATCGCGCCGTCCAGCAGCAACGGGTCGTTCAATACATCGCGCAGGTCACGCATCTGCAATCCTTCTCACCGGGGTCCTCATCCAGTAGTATAAGCGGGCGTTCCCCTCCGCGTCAAGTCTACCCAGCCGGTCAAACGGCCGGCGCGGAGGCAAGTGGAAGGCGGCCTGTTCTGGTCTCTGTTGACCCGCCGCGGGAGCGGAAATATAATCAGCACGTGCGGTGGCGTCCCCTCTTCACGAGGTCCCCGAAACGAGGTCCCCGAAATGAGCCCGGGTGCTGGAAAGCCCATCAAGGTCGCGCACGTCATCACCCGCTTCATTCGCGGCGGAGCGCAGGAGAATACCCTGCTCACTGTTCAGGGGCTGGCCAGGGTGCCGGACTACGAGGCCGTGCTCATCACCGGCCCCGGGCTGGGCCCGGAGGGGGACATGGTTCCCGATGCGAAAGAATCGGGCGTCGACGTGGTCGTAATCGACGCGATGCGGCGGGCGATTAACCCATGGCGGGACCTCGCAGCCTATCGCGCCCTGCGGCGCTGGATGCGCGAACACCATCCGGATATCGTCCATACCCACAGCTCCAAGGCGGGGATCCTGGCCCGCAAGGCGGCGAAAGACGAGAAGGTGCCGCGGATCGTGCACACCATCCACGGCCTGCCCTTCCACGATTACGAGAAGGCGTGGGTGAACAAGCTCTACATCGAGCTGGAGCGAAACGCCGCGCGCTACACCGGCCTCATCATCAGCGTGGCCGACGCGATGACGGCGAAAGCGGTCGCGGCCGGGGTCGCGCCGCGCGAGAAGTTCGTCACCGTGTACAGCGGCATGAACGTCGAGCCGTTTATCAATGGAGAGCATGATCCGGCGGCGGTTCGGGGCTCACTTGGCATCTCACACGATGACCTCGTGGTCGGCGTGATCGCGCGGATCAGCCCGCTCAAGGGGCACGAGTTCATCATCCGCGCCGCGCCGAAGATTCTCGAACAGCACCCGGATGTCAGACTGCTCTTCGTCGGCGATGGGCACATCCGGTCGGAGATGGAGGAGCTGGCCCGCGAGAAGGGCGTGTTCGAGCGCATCGTTTGGGCGGGCCTGCGCGACTATCGCGAGATCCCGGAGCTGATCTCGGCGATGGACCTCGTCGTTCACACGTCGCTCCGCGAGGGACTGGCCCGGGTGCTGCCCCAGGCCCTGCTGTCGGGTGTGCCGGTCGTCTCGTACGACGTGGATGGCGCCCGGGAAGTTGTGGTGAACGGCGAGACCGGGTGGCTGGTCGAACCGGAGTCGGTCGACGGGCTTTCCGAGGCGGTGTGCGAGGTGCTGGATGATCTGAATGCCGCCCGGGCGATGGCACAGGTCGGCCGGCAGATCTGCGAGCGGCGCTTCCGCGGCGAGGTGATGGTCGAGGCCATCGCCGGCGAATACCAGAAGCTGCTTGGAAGAGAGTGACCAACGTCGAATGAAGATCGCGGTCCCAAGCTTGCGGGGAGGCAGGCACGCTCTCGAATCCACCGTGCCGCCATCCGCGTACGGCGAGTGGATCGCCGGGTCGGGCCTGGAGTTTCGCGGCACGATCAGCGTGAAAGCCGTTGTGCACAAGATTCAGGAGGAACTGTTGGTTGCGGCCGACGTGACCGCCGTCGTAAGGGCGGCGTGCGCGCGGTGTCTCGAGGAGTTTGAAATGCCGCTCGCCGCGACCTTCGAGGCGCTGTATGTTCCGTCCAGTCAAATGGATATGACGGGCCCCGCCAGCCACCGGGCCGAAGGCGAAAGCCAGCGAGTCCTGTACTACTCCGGCGGCGAAGTGGACCTGGGCGAGCAGGTGGTGGAAGCTCTCTCGCTTGCCGTCCCCATGAAGCTGTTGTGCAGCAGCGACTGCAAAGGTATCTGCCCCACCTGTGGCGCGAATCTGAACGAGGTGGAATGCAACTGCTCCAAGGGCGAAGACTTCAACAAGCCCTTCAAGGGGCTGTTTGGTGACATATAGATCAGACGTTTCTTTACGGCCGGTTAAGGAGCATTGGTCATGCAGGACATCCGAGCTGCCGCCGTCCAGTTCCAGCACGCGCCGGGCAACAAAGAGTCCAACCTGGGCAAGATCCGCGCGTTCGTGAAGCGCGCCGCCGGGCAAGAGGTCGGCCTCGTTGTATTTCCTGAGATGTGCATCACCGGCTACTGGCATCTGCGCCATCTTTCCCGCGACGAGATCGGCGCGCTCGCCGAGCCGGTTCCCGCCGGCCCGTCCACCCAGGAGCTCGTGGCCCTTGCCAAGGCTCACAACATGACCATCGGCGCCGGACTGATTGAACGAGCCGAGGACGGCACGCTTTACAATGCCTACGTCGTGGCCATGCCGAACGGCCAAACGGTCCGGCACCGCAAGCTTCACTGTTTCATCAGCGAGCACATGGCGTCGGGCAACGAGTACACCGTCTTCGACACGCCGCTCGGGTGCCGGATGGGGATTCTCATATGCTACGACAACAACATCATCGAGAACGCCAGGATCACCGCGCTCCGGGGGGCGGAGATCCTCCTGGCTCCGCACCAGACCGGCGGCTGTCGTACGTCCAGCCCCGGCTGCATGGGCGCGATTGACCCGGAGTTGTGGAACAACCGCGCGGAGAACCCATGGGCCATCGAAGCGGAGTTGCGCGGCCCTAAGGGACGCGCGTGGCTGATGCGCTGGCTGCCGGCACGCGCTCACGACAACGGCATGTTCCTGGTCTACAGCAACGGGGTCGGCCTGGACGACGACGAAGTGCGGACCGGAAACGCAATGATCCTCGACCCTTACGGGGAGATCCTCGCCGAGACGTGGAAGGCGGCCGACGAAATGGTGGTGGCCGACCTGGAGGCAAAGCGGATCCACATGTGCACGGGGCAGCGCTGGATCCGGACCCGCCGCCCGGACCTCTACGGAGAGCTGACCGTACCGAGCGACAGGGAAGAGGATACCCGCAAGGTCCGCTTCGAGAAGAAGAAGTGACCTCGACACCTCTTGCACCCGTCAATGGGAGGGAGACCGTATGCTGATTGTCGATTGCCACGTCCACTGCGGCAGGCTGGACGATTCGGCCCCACAGAGCTACGAGGACATCGCGCCGTACTTCGACGAAGCGGGCGTAGACGCCGCAGTCTGCTTCTCACCCGTGATGGAAATCTACGACCGCTACGCACCGGACTTCGAAGACACTGACGACTGGCGGAAACGGCGGCAGAGCTCCCGAGACTACCTGCTCAGCCTCGAGGACAGGCGCCATCGGATCTATCCCTTCTACTTCGTATGGAACGATTTCGACACGTCGGGCCTTGAGAATTACTGCGGGATCAAGTGGCACCGCCACGAGGACGAGCCGACGTACCGCTACGACGACCCGCGGTGCGCGGCGATGCTCGACGCCATCCGTGAGCTTGGATTCGTCGTGGTGCTTGAGGAAGAATATGAGAACACGATGCGATTTGTGGACGACATCGGCAAGGGGATTCCGGTCATTATTCCGCACCTGGGCTACCTGAACGGCGGGATCAGGAGGCTGTTCGAGGAAGACTTCTGGCGGCGGGAGAATACGTTCGCCGACATGTCCGCGGGCGCCGCCAGCGAAGAGGACATCAGAAGGTTCCTCGACCGGTACGGCCCGCACCGGCTGCTCTACGGCAGCGATTATCCCTTCGGAGACTCCGTCACATCGAAGCGCACGATCCTCAATCTGGGCCTGCCGGAGGCCGACCGGAAGCTGATCCTGGGCGAGAATGTGATGAGGCTCCTGAAGAACCTGGACGGGCACGGGGAGCCGGAACCGTCCGAATGAGCAGGAACGGGACCGCTCGGACGGGCAATTCCTCGGAGGCCCGCGGGCGCCTCGTTCTGTCATTATGGCGCCGGGTTCGGGGCTTCCGACTGCCAAAGTGACATAAGACCCGGTTGAGCGCCCGCCACTGCACAAAAGAGACCGGCCCGTAACTCCTTGTTCTTCAATTACTTGTGTTAATTCTCCGCCGACCGTTCGCTTCTGCGCTTGTTTCGGCACGCTATTTGTATATCATTAGCCGTTCCCCATACTGTGGGTCACCGCGCTGTGCGCGGGCCCGTGGGGCAAGAGAGCCTGTCCATTCGCAACTGTCTGAGGAGGCGGTGGGTCAAATGGCGAAACAAATGGCATTCGACGTGGAAGCCCGGCGGGCGTTGCGGGATGGCGTGGTCAAGCTGGCCCGGGCTGTCAGGAGCACCCTTGGTCCCCGCGGCCGCAACGCGGTGCTTCAGAAGAGCTGGGGAAGTCCGACGGTGACCAAGGACGGCGTCACCGTGGCGGAGGAGATCGAACTCCGCGACAAATATGAGAACCTGGCCGTCCAGATGGTCAAGCAGGCGGCCTCCAAGACCAGCGACGTCGCCGGCGACGGCACCACCACGGCGACCGTCCTGACCGAGGCGATGTTCCTGGAGGGCCTCAAGAACACCATGGCGGGGGCCAATCCGCTCGACCTCACGCGGGGAATCCAGAAAGCCGTCGACACGGTCGTCGCCGAGCTCGCGAAGGCCGCAGAGCCCGTCGCGGGCAGGGCCGAGACGGTGGCAAAGGTCGCGTCCATCGCGGCGAACAACGATCCGCAGGTCGGCAAGATCATCGCAGACGCCTTCAAGAAAGTGGGCAAAGATGGCGTGATCACCGTGGAGGAGGGGAAAACGTCTGAGACCGACGTCGAGGTGGTCGAAGGAATGCAGTTCGACCGTGGTTACCTCTCCGCGCATTTCGTTACCGACCCCGAACTGATGGAGGTCGACCTCCGCGACGCACTGATTCTTGTTTACGAAGACAAGATCGCCGCAGCGAAGGACCTCATCCCCTTGATGGAGAAGGTCAGCAAGGCCGGCAAGCCGCTGGTCATCATTGCCGAGACGGTGGAGGGCGACGCGCTCGCCACGCTCGTGGTCAACAAGTTGCGCGGCGTGGTCCAGTGCGCGGCGGCCAAGGCCCCCGGCTACGGCGATCGCCGGAAGGCCATGCTCGGCGACATCGCCGCACTCACCGGCGCGCGGGCCATCTACAAGGATCTCGGCATCCAGCTCGACACGGTTTCGCTGGCGGATCTCGGCCGGGCCCGGCGCGTCCTGATCGACAAGGACAACACCACCATCGTCGAAGGTGCCGGAGATGCGGCGGAGATCAGCGGCCGGGTGAAGCAGATCCGTACCGAGATCGAGACCACCACCAGCGACTACGACCGGGAGAAGCTCCAGGAACGGCTGGCCAAGATCGCAGGCGGGGTGGCGCAGATCAACGTGGGCGCCGCCACCGAGAGCGAAATGAAGGCCAAGAAGGCCCGAGTCGAAGACGCGATCCACGCGACCCGCGCCGCCGTCGAGGAGGGTATCGTACCGGGCGGCGGGGTGGCGTTGATCCGGGCGCTGCCGGCGCTCGATTCGCTGAAGCTTAAGGGCGACGAAGCCACCGGCGTCGAGATCGTCAGGAAAGCGCTGACCCGGCCGCTCTTCTTCATCGCCGAGAACGCCGGGCAGACCGGCAGCATCGTCGTCGACACCGTGATGAAGGGCGCGGGCGGGTTCGGCTACGATGCCGACGCCGATTCGTATTGCGACTTGGTCGAGGCGGGCGTCGTGGACCCGGCCAAGGTGGTGCGGTCGGCGCTGCAGAACGCCGCGAGCGTCGCGAGCGTGCTCATGCTGAGCGACTGCCTGATCACCGAGGTGCCCAAAGAGGAAGAGGAATCGATGCCCCCCGGCGGCCCAGGCGGCATGGGCGGGATGGGCGGCATGGGCGGGATGGGCGGCATGGGCGACATGGGCGGCATGATGTAATGGCCGACAGGTAGAGAGCGTATAACCAAGTAGAGCCAAAAGGACGACATTTTCAGGAGGGGCGAGGAAGATGGCAATCAAACCGCTGGACGACAGAGTTGTGATCGAGGTGCTGGAGGCGGAATCGAAGACCGCAGGCGGGATCGTCCTGCCCGACACCGCGAAGGAAAAGCCGCAGCAGGGCAAGGTGGTCGCCGTCGGGCCGGGCCGGGCGCTGGAGTCGGGCGGGCGCGCCAAGCCGGAGATCAAGAAGGGTGATATTGTGCTCTTCTCGAAGTACGGTGGCGACGAGGTCGAGATCAAAGGAAAAGACTGTCGCATCATGAAGGAAAGCGATATACTGGCAATCGTCGAGTAGACAGGAGGCAACCCCAAATGGCCAACGCAAAGCAGTTGATGTATGACGAGGAGGCCCGGCGCAAGGTCCTGTGCGGCGTCGAGAAACTCGCCGGAGCGGTCAAGGTCACCCTGGGCCCGGCGGGCGGCAACGTCATACTGGACAAGAGCTGGGGCTCCCCCAAAGTCACCAAAGACGGCGTCACCGTCGCCAAGGACATCGAGCTCGAAGACCCGTTCGAAAACATGGGCGCCAAGCTCCTGCACGAGGCGGCGAACAAGACGAGCGACGACGCCGGCGACGGCACCACCACCGCCACCGTACTGGCCGAGGCGATATTCAAGCAGGGCCTCAAGATGGTCGCCGCCGGCGCGGACCCGATGGCGGTGAAGCGCGGCATCGACAAAGCGGTCGAGGCTGCCAACGACGCCATCACCGACATGGCTACCCCGGTAAAAGGCAAGAGCGGCATCGCCCAGGTCGCCACCATCTCGGCGAACAACAACTCCGTGATCGGGGGCCTGCTCGCCGACGCGATGGAGAAGGTCGGCCGGGAAGGCGTCGTCACCATCGAAGAAGGCAAGGCAATCGACACCACGCTCGACGTGGTGGAAGGTATGCGCGTCGACCGGGGCTATATCTCGCCGTATTTCATCACCAAGGTCGAGACGCTGGAGGCCGTCCTGGAAGAGCCGCTGATCCTGCTGCACGAGAAGAAGATCAGCAACCTGCGGGAGTTCGTGCCGCTGCTCGAAAAGGTGGTCAGCACCGGCAAGGTCCTGCTGGTCATCGCCGAGGACGTGGAGAGCGAGGCGCTGGCCGGCCTGGTGGTTAACAAGCTGCGCGGCGTGTTCAAGTGCTGCGCCGTCAAGGCCCCCGGCTTCGGCGACCGGCGGAAGGCGATGCTCGAAGACATGGCGATTCTCACCGGCGGCAACGTCATCTCCGAGGACTTGGGCATCAAGCTCGACGCGGTGTCGCTCGGCGATCTCGGCACCGCCGAAAAGGTCACCGTCACCAAGGACCACACCACCATCGTCAAGGGCGCCGGCAAGAAGTCGGCCATTCAGGCGCGCTGCGACCTGATCCGCAGGCAGATCGAGACCACCACCTCCAACTACGATCGCGAGAAGCTGGAGGAGCGGCTGGCGAAGCTGACCGGCGGCGTGGCGGTGATCAACGTGGGCGCCGCCACCGAGACGGCGATGAAGGAGAAGAAGGCGCTGGTCGATGACGCGCTTCACGCCACCAAGGCGGCGGCCGAGGAAGGGACGGTTCCCGGCGGCGGGCTGGCCTGCCTGCGCGTGATCCCCTCGGCGGAGGCGGTGAGGGCCAAGCTCCGCGGCGACGAGAAGATTGGCGCGGACATTGTGGCCGGCGCGCTTCGAGCGCCGCTCCGCCAGATTGCTGCGAACTCCGGGCTGGATGGTGACGTCGTGGTCGCCGAGGTCCTGGCAAAGCCGAAGAACGTGGGTCTCAACGCCCTGACCGGCGAGTACGTCGATCTGGTCAAGGCCGGCATCATTGATCCGGCGAAGGTCGTGAAGACCGCTCTGTCCAACGCGGCCAGCATCGCCGGGCTGCTGCTGACCACCAGCACGATGGTCGCGGAGATCAAGGAGAAAGAGGAACCGGTCTTGGAGAGCGTCTCCTGACGGCGCGCGCGAAGCGCTCGCTCGTCGGCACGGGTCGCCCGAGGCCCATCAAGCGGAAAGGGACTCCTGTGACTTCAAGGAACAGTGTGGCTGTCCTGGTGGCGCTTCTCGTCGCCGCTGGGGTGGCTGCGGGCCCGAGTTCTCGCGCGTCCGGCAGCATACCCGTGTGGATCCGGTTGATTGCCACACCGAAGACCCCGGAAGAACCTCAAGGCGGCCACAGCAAGGAGACATGGGAGAAGAAGAAAGACGAGATCTGGGCGCAGATGCGGCTCAACGCGCAGAAGGGCCTCACCGCGGCCGGGTCGAGAGCGGTCCCTGAGCTTCTCGGCTTGATCAAGCAGACCAAGGACAGCTCGGTGAAGATCGTCGCTCTCACGGCCCTGAGCACGATGAGGGACCCTGCCGATCTGCGCGAAGCGGGCCCGGCGATGGTCTCGCTGCTGCCCGATGAGAACCCCGGGATTCGCTACCTCGCCATCAAGACCCTAGGCGTGATGCGGTTCCCGGCCGCGGCCCCGCACCTCCACAAGCTGGCCAAAGACGAGCAGGCCGTGGTCCGGCTGAGAGTGGCCGACGCCCTGGGCGGCATCGGCGATTTCTCCAGCGCCGACACCCTGCTCGACCTCCTGGCGGACAAGGAGAAAAGCGTCAGGCTGCACGCAATGGACGCGCTCGGCGTGCTGGGCGCCGCGCTCAAGGTCGTGCCCAGGCTGGCCGCCCGGCTCGAGAGCGAGGACATCAACGAAAGGGACAGCGCGGCCGAGGCGATCAAGGAACTGTTGGGCTACGACATCGCTGCCGACGGGAGATGGCTGATCGCACGTAAGGCCGAGCAGCGTGCCCCCATCATAAAAGCATTCAATGACTGGTGGAACGAGACAGTCAAGAAGATTGACATCGTGATCAAGGATGAACCCGAGCTGAGCTTTCGGCTGAGCACCGCTCTAGACAAGAAGCAGATGATGCCGGTCCGACTGAGGTCCCTCCAGATCATCAAGAAGGTCAACAAGAAGAAGGCGGCTCGTCACCTGATCGAACTGATGTATGAAAGGAATGACAAGATTCGCCAAGCCGTGGCGGAGACGGCGACCGCGCTCACGGGCATCAGAATCAGATACCGCCCGAACCTGACGGAGCCGGAGTGGATCACCCTCGTGGATATTTTCAGGCGCCGCCTGAAGGGGATCTAGTCGGGGAGAAGCTCCTTCCGTCGTCTGTCGCACCCCGCGAAGCGAGCATATGATTCATGGCGAAGCGCGACTACTACGAGGTCCTCAGCGTAGGGAAGAACGCGACCTCTGACGAGATCAAGCAGGCGTTCCGCAAACTCGCCGCGAAATTCCACCCGGATAAGAACCCCGATAACAAGAAGGCAGCGGAAGAGAAGTTCAAGGAGGTCGCCGAGGCATATGAGGTCCTCAGCGACAAGGAGAAGCGACAGCGCTACGACCAGTTCGGCCACGAAGGGCTTCGTGGCACCACCATGCACTCCTACCAGGGCGACAGCTTCGAGGACGTATTCAGCGCGTTCGGCGACCTGTTCGGGGGCGGGGAGTTGTTCGGCGACATGTTCGGCCGGACGACCGCCCGCAGGCGTCGCGGACCCCGCCGCGGCGTCTCGCTGGAGCGCGGCCTCACGCTCACCTTCGAAGAGGCCGCCTTCGGGTGCAAGAGGCCGGTCGAGATCGAGCGAAATGAGGCCTGCCCCGCCTGTCACGGCAGCGGGGCGGCCCCCGGCTCGTCCCCGGCGCAGTGTCCCTACTGTCGCGGTCTCGGCGAGGTCCAGCAGTCGCGAGGCTTCTTCACCGTGCGGACCACCTGCCCCAGGTGCCGCGGCAAGGGCACAGTCATCGAGAAGGCCTGTCCCAAGTGCAACGGGGCCGGGCGCACGCCGTGGCAAGGCACCATCGACGTTACCGTTCCGCCCGGCGTCGAAAACGGAGAGACGCTGCGCCTCCGGGGCGAAGGCGAGCCGGGCGACCCCGGCGCCCCACGCGGCGACCTGTACCTGCATCTCTCCGTCAAGGAACATCCGATCTTCGAACGGCACGGGGATGACCTCGTCATGCAGCGCGCCGTCTCGTTCAGCCAGGCGGCGCTCGGGGCGAAGGTCGGCGTCCCGCTCCTCGACGGCAAGACCGCACAACTCAAGGTGGAACCCGGCACCCAGTCGGGCCAGATATACAGCCTGCGGGGCCGGGGCATCAAGCGCCTCCGCAGCAGCGGCAAAGGAGACCTGCTCGTTCAGATCATCGTCCGGACTCCCCACAAACTGAACCCGCAGCAGGAAGAGCTCCTCCGAGAACTGGCCAAGCTCGAGAGTACAAAGGTCAACCCTCATAAGAAAGGATTCTTCGACCGGCTCAAAGGCAAGTTCATTGATTAAGCGGAGATCAGCGAGAAATGAGTAAACGGCGACACAAGCATCCCCCCGCGCCCGAGACCCCCCAGGACGAAGGGACCTCGCCGCCGGAGCAGGCACAGCAGGAACCGGAGGCCGCACAGCAGGTGGAAGAGAAGACCCCTGAACAGAAGCTGGGCGAGCTGGAAGACAAGTATCGCCGCGCGGTGGCGGATCTGGCCAACGCCCACAAGAGATTTCAGAAGGAGCGCGAGCGGACGGGTAAGTTTGCAGTCGTTGCGTTCGTCGGGAAGCTCCTGCCGATGATCGACAGCCTGTCCCATTCGCTGAAATCCGCCCAGGAATCGCACGACGCCGCCGCGCTGATCGAAGGATTCCGCCTCATCGAAGCTCAGATGCTTCAGATACTCAGCGACAGCAACATCCGGCCCATCCAGTCGGTCGGAAAGCCGTTCGACCCGGAGGTTCACCATGCGGTCACCACGGACATTACCGACAAGGTCCCGCCGGGAACGGTTACCGAGGAGTTTGGCCGCGGCTTCATGATGGGCGACTTCGTGGTCCGGCCGGCACAGGTCAAGGTGGCCGCCGCGCCGCAGAAAGCCGAGGCCGAGGACGATGCCAGCAAAGAGGAAGAACAGGAAGAGAGCTGAACGATGCCAACCTATGAATACGAATGCAAGTCCTGCGGGCACAAGTTCGAGAAGCTCCAGTCCATCACCGCCAGGCCACTGCGCAAGTGCCCCCGCTGCGGCGCCCGTGTTCGGCGCCTGATCGGGGCCGGCGCGGGCGTGATTTTCAAAGGCAGCGGGTTCTACGAGACCGACTACAGGCGGAAACGGTCCGAAGAGCCTTCGGGCGCCAAGGAATCGAAAAGCGCCGAAAAAAAGCCCGAGGGCGGTAAGGACGAGACAAAACCGTCCAAGAACAGCGACAAGTAGAATGCGCGTTTACCGCTCCATCTGCCCGGTCTGCAAGACCAAGGTTGAAACGCGCGACCTGTCCGCGGACCAAGACTTCCCTTTCTGTAGCAGGCGGTGCAAGTTGATCGACCTCGGCAAGTGGTTCGAGGGCGAATACCGCGTATCGGAATCCGCAGAGGAATGAGACACATGAGCCAACCCGTCATCGCGATCACCATGGGCGACCCGGCCGGCATCGGCCCGGAGATCTGCCTGAAGGCCCTGAACGATCCGGAAGTCCTCGACGCCTGTATCCCCGTCGTCGTCGGCAACTCTCAAGTGCTCGAAGCTTTGTCGCGCCGGCTCGACATCCCCCTCTCCGCCGACAAGCTTCATCGTGACGACCTCGACGGCCACATCACCCCCGCCGGCCCGGCGATCGTGGACATGCACGTGATGGGCCTGGACGACTTCATCCCCGGCCGGATGGACCCCGTCTGCGGCCACGCGGCGTATGGCTACATCCTTTACGCCGTAGAAGGGGCGATGGCCGGCCACTTCGACGCCGTCACCACCGCTCCCGTCTGCAAGGAGGCGCTGAACGCCGCGGGCATCCGGTTCCCCGGGCATACCGAGATTCTGGAGAACCGGACGAAAACCCCCGGCGCGGTCATGATGCTTCACAGCCCGCGCATTACCGTCTCGCTGGTGACCACGCACGTCGCGCTGCGGGACGTGCCGCCGGCGCTGAGCAAGCAGCGCATCGGCCGCGTTATCGGCCTGACCCACCAGATGATGACCGGCGTGCTCGGGCACTCGCCCCGCATCGCCGTGCTGGGCCTGAACCCCCACGCCGGCGAGAGCGGCCTGTTCGGCGACGAAGAAAAGCGAGCCATCGCCCCCGCCGTCGAAGCGGCCCGCGCGAAGGGCCTCCTGGTCAGTGGCCCGGTCCCGCCTGACACCGCGTTCACCGAAGCCGCCCTCGAACTCCACGACGCGCACGTCTGCATGTACCACGACCAGGGCCTCATCCCTTTCAAGACGCTGAGCTTCAGAGATGGCGTGAACGTGACGCTGGGCATCCCGATCGTGCGGACCAGCGTCGACCACGGCACCGCCTTCGACATCGCCTGGAAAGGAAAGGCGGACCATGCCAGCATAGTGGCCGCGATCCTCCTCGCCGCCAGACTCACCGGGAGCAAATAGCCCCTCGCCTGCGTCCCAGCCATCGGGCGCCGCTGCGACAGTGACGAGGTTCTTAAGAGGAGACGTCATGCCGCTGGACGAAAGCTGGCTCGAGCAGTGCCTGGCCTCGGTGAGTCGGGCGCGCGTCACCGTGTTCGGCGATTTCTGCCTGGACGCCTACTGGCGGATCGACGAGGACGAGGGCGAGCCGTCGGTCGAGACCGGGCTGCCCGTGCGGAAGGTCCGCGGGCAGACGTACAGCCTGGGAGGCGCGGGCAACGTGGTCGCCAACCTCGCCGACCTCGGTGTGGCCGAGGTCCGCGCCATCGGGTTAATCGGCGGCGACCTGTTCGGCCGGCAGATGCTCGAACTGCTTGCCGGGCGCGGCGTCAACACCGATGGTCTGCTCCGCTCGCAGGGCAACTGGCAGACGCTCGTCTACGCCAAGCCATACGTCGGCGACGACGAGCAGAGCCGTATCGACTTCGGCGCCTTCAACGCCGTGAGCAACGCCAGCATCGACGCCCTCGCACAGCAACTCGATGAGGCGGCCGCCGCCTCCGACGCCGTGATTCTCAACCAGCAGGTCCCGTCCGGCGCCAGCACGCCCGCGATGATCAGGCGGATCAACAAGGTCGTCACCGCGCACCCCGAGTGCTGCTTCCTGGCCGACTCGCGCCACCGCGCCGAACTCTACCGCGGGGCGATCCTCAAGCTCAATGCCCACGAGGCCGGCCGACTGGTCGGCGAGAGATGCCCATTCGACGAGCGAATCACCGCCGACGAGGCCCGGTCGTTCGCCGAGCGGCTCCGCGACCAGACCGGGAAACCGGTGTTCGTCACCCGCGGCGCCAACGGCATTCTCGTCGTCGACGGCGCCGGTGTGCACGACGTCCCCGGCATCCAGATCGTCGAGCGGACTGACCCGGTCGGCGCCGGCGATACGGTGGTCGCGGCGCTCGCCGCCGCGCTGGGCTCGGGCTGCAACGCCCTCACCGCGGCGACACTCGCCAACATCGCCGCCTCGGTCACTGCCCGCAAACTCCAGACTACCGGCACCGCGACGCCCGATGAGATCCGCGCCGTTGGCCCCGAGCCCGACTACGTCTACCTCCCCGAACTGGCCGAGGACCCGCGCCGCGCTCGCTATCTCGACGACTCTGAGATCGAACTCATCCACGAGCTGCCCGACGACCTCGACATCCAGCACGCCATCTTCGACCACGACGGCACCGTCTCGGCGCTCCGCCAGGGGTGGGAGCAGATCATGGAGCCGGTGATGATCCGCGCCATCCTCGGCGACCGATACCACGACGCCGACGAACCGCTCTATCCCAAGGTTGTCGATCACGTCCGCCGCTTCATCGACAAAACGACCGGCGTGCAGACGCTCGTGCAGATGGAAGGGCTGGTCGGGATGGTCCGGCAGTTCGGTTGCGTGCCTGACTCCGACATCCTCGACGCCCGGGGCTACAAAGACCTGTACAACGACGAGCTGCTCGCCATGGTCGGCCGGCGCATCAAGAAGCTGGAGCGCGGCGAGCTGACCGCGCACGACTTTCAGATCAATAACGCTCGCGCGCTGCTCGAACACTTGTGCGGCCGGGGCGTCCGCCTCTACCTCGCCAGCGGGACGGACGTCGAGGACGTGGTGGCCGAGGCCGAAGCGCTCGGCTACGCCGACCTCTTCGAGGGCCGCATCTTCGGCTCGGTTGGCGACGTCCGCGTCGAGGCCAAGCGCATCGTACTCGAGCAGATCTTCCGCGAGCACGACCTCAGCGGCCCGCAGCTCGTCACGTTCGGCGACGGGCCGGTGGAGATGCGCGAGACCCGCGAACGGGGCGGCATCTGCGTTGGCGTGGCCAGCGATGAGGTCCGGCGGTTCGGCCTCAACCCGGCCAAGCGGGCCCGCCTGGTCCGCGCCGGCGCCGATCTCGTGATCCCGGATTTCACCCAGCTCGAGCGCGTGCTCCGGCTCCTTGCTCTCGAGTGAGGCGCTCCATGCCCGACCCGAACGAGATCGCTGATCTACTGGACCGGACGGAGACGTATCTCACGCAGACGCTCCTGCCATTCTGGATCGAGCGCTCGCCCGACCGCGAGTGCGGCGGGTTCCTCACCTACTTCGACCGCCACGGCCGGGCCACCGGTGAGGCGACCAAGACTTTCCTGATGCAGATCCGAATGCTGTTCACGATGGCCGCCGCCCACCGAGCCGGCTACGGCGGCGGCCGGTGCGCGGAGCTCGCCGAGATGGGGGCGCGCTTCATCCTCGACCATTACTGGGACAACGAGCACGACGGCTGGATCTGGATCGCCGACCGCGAGGGCCGGCCAACCGTCGCGGACAAGGTGGGCTACGGCCAGTGCTTCGCGATGTACGCGTTCAGCGAGTATGCCCTCGCGACCGGCGACGGGCGCGGCCGCGACGCGGCGCTGCGCACGCTCGACGCCATCTCGCGCCACATGACCGACCCGCGGAATGGCGGGTTCTTCGAGCTGATGGAGCCCGACTGGCGGCCCAAGCCGCCGGGCCGCGCGGGCGGCGACCGTAAGTCGCTCGATGTCCACATGCACATGATGGAGGCGCTCACGGCGCTGTTCGAGCTCACCGGGGAGGACGCGCACCGTTGCCGCCTGCTCGAGGTGATCGACCTCATCCTCACGCGGACGCTCCACCCCGAGACCGGCCTCGGCTACGTCCAGTTCGCGCTCGACTGGACGCCGCTGCCCGCGATCTTGTTCGAGACCGAATGGGGCCGCGACGCCGAGCCCGACGGCGGGCCGGCCCACCCGCTCGACATGACATCGCCCGGCCACAACGTCGAGCTGGCTTGGCTGCTGCTCCACGCCGACGATGTGCTCGGCGTGCCGCGCCACACGCACGCCGACGTGGTCCGCCGCATCTGCGACCACTGCGTTGAGTTCGGCCTCGACGCCGAACTCGGCGGCGTCTACGCCGACGTGCCGATGGCCCGACCGCCCCTCAAGACCGAGAAGCAGTTCTGGCAGCAGGCCGAGGTCCTCATCGGCATGCTCGACGCCTGCTCCCTGCTCGGCGACGAGAAATGCTGGACCGCGTTCCGCAACGTATACGACTTCGTGTTCGACAAACTCGTGGTGATGGACGCGGGAGGTGAATGGTATGAGCGAGTCGACCGCGAGGGGAATCCGATCGACGACGCGCTCGGCCACGCATGGAAGATCAGCTACCACACCGTCCGGTCGATGATCGAGGTCGTCCGCAGGCTGCGCTCCCTGTCACCAGCTTAGGGTGAGCCGAACCGAGGGGTCTTCTCTCCAAGAGGGTTCCCCCGCATTCCGTTCAAGACAGCAACATCAGGGCTTCCGGCCCACGAACTGAAAGGCGTAGACGTCGGCGTCCTTGAGGGCGAGGAGCAGGCGAACCGGTTTGCCGGCCAGGGCGCGGAGGTCGGCGCTCCCTCGCCACTTCACCACGCGGCCCAGGTCGTCGCCGTAGATCTCCGCACAGTCGCCCAGGCGGAAGCCGTCGATGGGCCCGCCGGCCGCGGTCTGAATCGCAACGCGAACCGACCCGGCGGCGGAGGTGGCGACGTTGAGCCGAAGCTCCCTGCCCGAGAACGTCAGCGGCTTCGTGAGCGCCCTCCCGCCGCGCAAGGGGGAGTTGATCGAAACGAACCCGTCGATGCGGTACGTGTAGCGGCGCGTCTTCACGCCACGGCCCTTGTAGTACCGCTCGTTCGTGTACAGCGACAGCTCGTTGCCCGCTCCCGGGAGATCGGACTTCGTCTCGACCAAGCCGAGCCAGATGTAGTTGCTCCGGTTGTGCCAGCGGTCCCGGTTCCCGCCCGGCCGGATGATGGCCTCGCCCCACCGTTGGAACGAGCGGCCGTCCCGGCTGGTCATGAACAGCCCTTCGACCAGCGAGCCGCGGTTCCCGATGTAGCGGACGGGGAACCCGACGAGCAGGTGCGGGGCGCGGTAGTACGGCTGGACCTGGTTCACGTAGAGGTGCTCGGTCGGAGCGCCGGGATACTGGAGCCACCGGCCCCGGGTCCAGCGGCGGAAGTCCTTCGAGGTCGCGGTCTTGATGTCCCGCACGCCCTTGCGGAAATCGCGGTAGTACGCCCGGTACTCGGAGCGGACGGCGTCCCAGAAGACCAGGTTCTGCGAATCGAACGCGCCGTCGGTGATGATCGGCTTGTCGGACATTAGCCGCCAGCGGGTTCCGTCGGCCGACGTGAAGGCAACGAGGCCGCCTTCCAGTCGCTTGAGCCCGCCGACCGCCTTGTACTTCTCGTCCGGCTTGCACGCCGGATTCTTGTCCACGAACGGGCAGAAGTTGTGCGTCCCTTTCCCGGCCCAGACGATGTTGTTCTTCTTCGAGCCGCGGAACTCGAACAGCCCGAGCTCCGGCCGCGTCCAGCGAATCCCGTCCTTGCTCTCGGCGTAGCAAGTCACGGGCGGATGGGCCTCCTTCTTTCCTTCGTGGTGGGAGCCGCGGTAATACATCCGGTAGAGGTCGCCGTCCTGGAAGACGGTGTGATATCCGCTGGTGTTCCCTTCCCACGGCTTGTCGTGCTCGAGGACCACCTCGCGCATGACCGGCCGGTGGAGCCGGAGTTCGGCGCCGTCGAGCTTGGCGATCAGGTGGTGGTCGACGAACAGCTCGCGCCGGTTCCCGATCGGAATGGCCTCTTCGCCGGCGCTCGCCGCCGGCACCGACATCAGCGCAGCCGCCATGATCCAACTCCGCATGGTCTCCTGTCTCCCAAACTCACAGCGCGTTTACCGGCGTCACGGCCTCACGCCCTCCCACCCGCGGTGCAGGGCGTGGCTCAGTTCGGCGACGAGGGCGGCGTTCTCCGGCGCCTCCGAGATGTTGACGTTCTCGTCCGGGTCGGCCTCGTGGTCGTAGAGCATCCGGGCCGTCAGGCTCCCCTCGTCGTCGGTCCACTCGGTGTAGAGGTGGCGGTCGGTGCGGATCGAGTCGCCGGCGTTGTACCGGCTGAACGCCGCCGGCTTCCACGGGCGGGCGGGCTCCTCCATCAGCGGGGCGAAGCTCGTGCCCTCGAGATGGTCGGGCCGCGGCAGCCCGGCCAGCGCGCACAGCGTGGGATACACGTCGGCGAACTCGACCAGCGCGTCGCAGCGCCGGTCGCCCGCCATCCACGGGGCGCTGACGATCAGCGGCGCGTTGAGCGAGGTCTCGAAGTTGCAGTGCTTGCACCACAGGCTGTGCTCGCCAAGCTGCCAGCCGTGATCGCCCCACAGGACGACGACCGTGTTCTCGCGCAGGTCCAGCGCGTCCAACTCATCGAGCAGCCGCCCGACCTGCGCGTCAGTGAAGCTCGTCGCCGCGTAGTAACCGTGGATCAGCGTCCGGGCCATCTCGTCGGGGAGCGGGCCCTCCTTCGGCACGTCGAAGTAGGCCCGCAGTTCGCCCCAGTTGTGCATCGCCGCGTCGGGCGCGCCGCGCGGCTTGAACGGATTGTCGGCCAGCTCGATCTCGTCGCGCTGGTAGTAGTCCCAGTACTTCTTAGGCGCGTTGAACGGCAAGTGCGGCTTGATGAAGCCGGCGGCGAGGAAGAACGGTTCGCCCTCTTTGGCCAGCCGGCGGAGGTCGGTGATCGTGCGGTCGGCGATCTGGCCGTCGAAGTACGCGTTGTCGGGCACGTCCGCGCATTCGAACGGCGGCCCGCGGTGGTCATGGGCGACGTCGAGCGCCTTGTTCTCCGGCAGCAGATAGTTCCGCCAGCTTTCCTTCGCGATGCCGGCCGGGTGCCACGGTTCGGCGCTCCAGCTTCGCTCGGCGCAGTCGGTCCGGTGGTGGAACACCTTGCCGTTGGAGAGCGTGACGTAGCCGTGGTTACGGAAGTGCTCGGGCAGGGTGAGCGCGCCGGGCAGGTCCTCGTCGACCCAGGTGTAGTAGTTGGTGAACCGGTCTCGCGTCGGCCGGACGCCGGACAGCAGGCTGGCCCGCGTCGCGCCGCACACCGGAACCTGGCAGAAGCTGCGCGTGAAGACCACGCCGTCGTGCGCCACGCGGTCGATGTTCGGGCTGACCATCTGCTCGCGCCCGTAGCAGAACAACTGCGGCCGCAAGTCGTCGATGGGGATGAAGAGGACGTTCGGTTTTTGGCTGCTCATAGAACGCGTGCTACTCCGTTACTTCCAGCTTGAGATGGGGATTACCTTTTGCCTCTTTGCTCTTGAAGTCGATGACGGCCTTGGGCACGTTCATCGGCTGAGCGACGAAGAGCACCAGCCCGCGGTTGTTCGCGTTTTCGGCCAGGTCCTTGACCAGCCAGTCGTCGATAGGGACCTCGACCGTCTTCATTCCGGCTTTGATCTCAACGGTGCCGGAGTTGATCTTGACGAGCGGCTTCTGACCGGGCTTGTCGTAGAAGAGCGCCCGGACGTCGGCGACCTCGGTGCCGTCGGCTTTCTTCCACTTCAGCTTGTCGTGCTGCGCCCACTTGTAGCTGCACTGGCCGGGCTTGGGCGGGCTCATCACGCCGTCGCCCTCGCGCCAGTCGGTCGCCGAGACCAGCCCGGTCACCTGCAGCGTCGCGGGGAGGTACTGCAGCTCCATCGTCTGCAGTACGAGCGTGGCCTTGACGGCCTTGCCCTTGTGCTTGTCGAGGAATGCTTTCATCGCGTCGGTGTTGAAGTCGAGGATGCTCAGCTCGCCGGACTTTGAGTTGACGTTCTTGATGCGCAGCCGCGTGCTGCTGCCGGAGTTCATCGTCTCCTCGGTCGGGTGGCAGGTGATCCGCGCGTCGCGGTACGCCTGGAAGACCGCGGTCTTCCCCCGGATGGTCGGCTTGGGCAGCGGCGCCATCCCGGCGTCTGGCGTGGACAGCCGCAGCACGGCGCCCCGCTTCGCCTCGCGCGTGTGGAAATCGAGGATCGCCTGCTTGCCGTCGACCGACTGAGCGGTGAAGAGGATCAGGCCGCGGTTGTTCGGGTTCTCGGCCAGGTCTTTGACCAGCCAGTCGTCGAGCACGACGTGCACCTCACGGGCGCCGGCTTTGACCTCGACCGGCTTGCTGTTTTCCTTGCTCAACAGCTTGCGGCCGACGCGGTCGTAGAACGTGGCTCGCACGTCCGGCACTTCCACCCCCTCGCCGTTGGTCCACTTTTTTTCGCCGTACCGCGCCCAGGCGTAGCACGTGGTGCCTTTGTTTGCCTTGTTCTGGACCTGGGTACCTTCAATCCAGTCGACGGTCGAGTGCAGCGGCGCGACGCGGAGCGCGGCGGGGCCGTTCTGGACGCGGCTGACCTTGACCGACAGGACGGCGGTGATCTCCTTGCCCTTGTTTGCGTCGAGGAACGTCTTGATGGCCCGTGTGTCGAAGTCGAGGATCGGGAATTCGCCGGACTTCGAGTTTGCGTTGCGCACCCGG
>CAZDHT010000003.1:0-13337 GCA_964505325.1 uncultured Planctomycetota bacterium
CATCGAAGGCGGCACGGACAAGAGCTACGGCGTGCACGTGGCGAAGCTGGCCGGCGTGCCCAGGTCGATTGTCGAGCGGGCCAAGAAGATCCTGGCGCAGCTCGAAGCGAGCGACCTGGACGAGCAGGACCGGTCGCGGCTGGCACCGGTGAAGGTCAAGGCCAAAAAGCCGTCCGACATGCAGCTCACGCTGTTCCGCTCGCCGCACGAGGCGACCATCGACGCGCTCAGGAAGCTGAACACCGAGACGATGAGCCCGCTCGAGGCGCTGATGAAGCTCCAGTCGCTGAAAGAAGAAATCCTGAGGCGGGAGAAGGGGGAGAAGTAGGAAGATGAGCGGTCGAAGCGCCGAACCGGAGCCCCCGCTTGTTCCGGGGGGCAAAAGGTCTATAATCGCCGCTGGCCTTGTTGATGGGTGAGTCGGCGTGAGAATCCACGAATACCAGTCGAAACAAATCCTGTCCGACTTCGGCGTACCCGTGCCGCCCGGCAAGGTGGCCACGGACCCGGACGAGGCGGCGGAGATCTTCGCAGGTCTGCCCGGCGATGCCGCCGTGGTGAAACCGCAGAGCTACGGGTTCATACCCGAGGGCGGCCGCGGCGAGAGCCTGGCGCGGTCCGCCGAAGAGGCCGCGGCTCTGGCCCGCCAGATGATCGGCAAGCGCTTCGGCAGGGACCCGCTCTGCCGGAGGCCCGTCACCAAGGTGCTGCTGGAGCAGTACGTGCAAGCGGAGAGTTCGCTGTACCTGGCGGTCGTGATGGACCCGAGCCTCGTGGCGCCGGTGATGCTGGCGAGCGGCGCAGTGCCGCAGCACGAGCCGGGCGCGATGCCGACGGAGGCCGTATCGCGCGAGGTAATCGACCCCCGGTTCGGAACGCTGTCGTTCCAGTGGTGGAAGGTGACCGCGGCGCTCGGCCTGGACCGGTCGATGGTGCCCCAGGTCACCGCGGTCGCATCAGGGCTGTACCGCGCGTTCATCGAGTGCGAGTGCATCGAGGCCGAGATCGGAGAGCTCGGCCTGACCGCCGAACGTGAGCTGGTCGCCCTGGAGGCGAGGATGCGGTTTGACACCAACGCGCTGTTCCGCCACCACGAGATCGAGGCGCTTCGCGACCCGGCCGAGTTTGGTGAAACGGAGAACACGCTGCGTGAGAAATGGATGCGCTACGTCGCTCTCGCCGGGCGCGTCGGCTGCGTCATGACCGCGACCGGCTCGGCGCTGGTGATGCTGGATCACCTGGCGGACGTCGGCGCGCGGCCGGGCGGGATCCTGTACCTGGCCGGTGAGGAATCCGCCGAGAAGGCGGCGTACGGCATCACCTGTCTACTTCGCGAGGAATCGTTCCGCGCCGTCATCGTCGAGGTCCCGCGCGATCCGGAGTTCGCCGGGCGGGTTGTTTCCGGCATCCGCCTTGCCTTGGGCGATCAGGCGACGGGAAAGCGGGTCGTCGTGTTGGCTGCTTCGGATGCGGCGCGGGCGGCGGCCACAGGGCTGGGCGAAGTGACGGACGTGCTGAGCGCGGCGCGCTCCGCCTCCGAGGCCGCGGCCGCGGTGGGAAAAAGCTGATGGGCGTCATGGCGAACTCCACAACACGGGTCCTGTGCTTCGGCACGCAGGCCAGGAACCGCGCCGGGTGCTGTGACCGAATGCGCACCGCCGGCACGGAAGTGGTGGCACGGGTGGAGCCATCGGGTGGTCCGGCCTCGTGCGAAGCGGCCCCGCTCTACGCTACGGCGGCGGACGCGGTGCGGGAGACCGGTGCGAACGCGGCGTTCGTCGACGCCCTCCCCAGCGCGGCGGCGGATGCGATGATGGAGGCCGTCGACGCGGGCCTGTCGCTCATCGTCTGCAAGACCCGCGCCGTGCCCGCCCGTGACATGGTCAAGGTCATCAACTACGTTCACGGCTCCACCGACCTGGCCGGACCCCGCCATCACGAGGACAAGATCCGCTTGTTGGGCCCGGGCAGCGGCGGCGTGATCACCCCCGGCGCGGGGATGGTCGGAACGCTGAACGTGGACGTGTTCAGCCCGGGACGCGTTGCCATCGTGGCCCGGTGCGACGTGCTCGCAGAGGCGGCGGCCGCCGCCCTGACCAGGGAGGGCATCGGCCAGTCTTCCTGCCTGGTCACGAGCGGGGCGCTGATCGTGCCCACGCACCTGGTCGATGTGCTTGGAATGCTGGAAGCCGACCCCGACACCGAGGTCATCGTGATCATCGGCGGCGTGGGCGGTGATGCGGAGTTCGCCGCCGCCGCCTTCATCGAGGAGGCGGTGACCAAGCCGGTGGTCGCCTATCTGCCCGGCAGGAGCGCGCCGCCGGGGATCAACCTCGGCGCCCACGGCGACTTCGCCTCGGCAAAGCCCAACGAGATGGAAGAGAAGGCCGCCGCCCTTCAAGACGCCGGGGCCCTCATCGTGTCGGGGACTGAAGAGATCGCCCCGGCGGCGGCCGAAAGGCTGTAACCCGCTGTAAGGAGGCAGTGAATTGACGCACCGCGTAACATTCATCGACGGAGACGGGATCGGGCCGGAGATCGCGGCCATCACGCGGAAGTGCGTGGAAGCGACCGGGGTGGAGATCGAATGGGACATCCAGCAGGCGGGGGCCGAGGTCTACGAGAAAGAGGGCACGCCCCTGCCGGACCGCGTCATGGAATCCATCCGGCGCACGAAGACGGCAATCAAGGCGCCGGTGACCACGCCGGTGGGGACCGGGTTCCGGAGCGTGAACGTCGCGCTCCGGCAGCAGCTCGACCTGTATGCGTGCCTGCGGCCGTGCAAGTCGTATGAGGGCGTGAGGTCGCGGTACGACAACATCGACCTGGTGGTGGTGCGTGAGAACACCGAGGATCTCTACGCGGGCATCGAGTTCGAAAAGGGAACGCCCGGGGCGCTGAAACTAATCGACAAGATCGAGGAGCTCGCCGCCAGGAAGATCCTCCCCGACTCCGGCATCAGCATCAAGCCCATCTCGGTCACGAATACCGAGCGAATCGTCCGATTCGCTTTTGAATACGCGCGGGCGAACGGGCGCCGGAGGGTGACCTCGGTCCACAAGGCGAACATCATGAAATTCAGCGACGGGCTGTTCCTGGACGTATCGCGCCAGGTCGCCAAGCAGTACCCCGACATCGAGTTCGAGGACCGCATCGTCGACAACATGTGCATGCAGCTCGTGCAGAAACCCGAACTGTACGACGTGCTCGTGCTGCCGAACCTCTACGGCGATATTCTGTCCGACCTGTGCGCCGGCCTGGTGGGCGGCCTCGGCGTCGCGCCGGGGGGGAACATCGGCGACGACATGGCTGTGTTCGAGGCCACGCACGGCAGCGCCCCGAAGTACAAGGGACTGAACAAGGTCAACCCCACTGCGCTGATCCTCTCGGCGGTGATGATGCTGCGGCACCTCGGCGAGCGCGAAGCGGCGGACCGGCTGGAGGCGGCGACGGCCGCGGTCATCAAGAGCGGGGAGTCCGTCACGTACGACATGAAGCCGTACCGCGACGACCCAACCGCCGTCGGCTCGTCTGAGATGGGCGACGCGATCATCGCCGCGATGGGCCGGCCGTAGGAAGCGCCGGCCCAGCGCTCTCGGCCTCGCCGGCGCGTGTGACCCGTCGCAGAGGTCGAGATGTTTGGAGAAGTGTCCGTCTGTCCGGACAGACGGACACTTGCCGCCGCCCGCTGAGGTGGCAAGAAGGAGGAAGTGCAATGAGACTACTGCCCGCCGTCCAGTTGTTCAGAGGGCTTTGTGATCGAACGCGCGTGCGTATTCTGAACGTCATCGCTCAGGCGGGAGGACTCACCGCCACCGATTTGGCGGACCTTCTGGAGCGCCCTCGGTCCACTGTCGCCAGGCACCTGCGGTATCTCTATCGCTGCCGCCTGGTCACCGTGGAGCACAAGGCCAACGAGGTATTCTACGCATTGCGCACCGAGGACGACCCCCTGCACAACGACGTGGTGAGATTGATCCGCCGCAGGCTGATCCAGATGGAAGGAATCGAAAAGGACAACCGCAGGCTGCGCGTCTTGGTCACTTCGCGCAGGTGAGGGGAAGTGTCCGTCTGTCCGGACAGACGGACACTTCCTGCCACCGGCCTTGACGACCCAGGCGGCGTGTGCTCAAATAACCCGCGTGCCCTGGACGCTCACGCGGGCGACGCACGCAGGCAAGAGGAGCAACTTTGCGAGCAATAGCTGCGGACAGTGTGATCGATGCCGTCGCACGGGCGGCCATCGAGGTGAATTACGTGCTCGGCGAGGACGTCGTTCGCGCCCTGGAGAAGGCGCTGCAAGACGAGCCCTCCCCCGTCGGCCGCGAGGCGCTGGGCCAAATCCTTGAGAACGCGAGAATTGCCGGCAATGGCAAGTTCCCCATCTGCCAGGATACCGGCTTGGGGGTCATATTCGCCGAGCTGGGCGAGGATGTCCGCGTCGAGGGCGGGCTGTATGCGGCACTGACGGAAGGCGTCCGAAAGGGCAACGCCGACGGCTACCTTCGCAAGACGGTGTGCGATCCGTTCACCCGCCAGAACACCGGCGACAGCACCCCGGCGATGATCCACGTCGATCTCGTCCCGGGCGACCGCCTCGTGATCGACTTCCTGGCCAAAGGCGGCGGGTCGGAGAACATGAGCCGGGCCGCCGTGCTCACACCCGGCGCGGGCGAAGAGGGCGTGATCGATTATGCGGTGGAGACGGTCCGCGCCGGCGCGGTGAACTCGTGTCCGCCCCTCGTTGTCGCGATCGGGATCGGCGGCGACCTGGACCTCGCCGCCAAGATCGCCAAGAAAGCCCTGACGCGGCCCCTGGGCCATCCATCGACGGACGCGAGGCTTGCGCGGATCGAAGCGCAGGTGCTCGAGCGGATCAACCGGCTCGGCGTCGGGCCGGCGGGGCTGGGCGGAAGGACGACGGCGCTCGCCGTGCACGCCGCACTGATGCCGTGCCACATCGCGAGCCTCCCGGTCGCGGTCGTGCTCCAGTGCCACGCGCACCGCCACAAGAGGATTGAACTGTGAGCGACGCCCAGCAGAAGCCGATTCCACTCACCACGCCTCTCTCGAAGCAGGACGTCGCGGCGCTGTGTGCCGGCGACCGGGTCCTCCTGTCGGGGGTGGCGTATGCCGCGCGCGACACGGCGCACAAGCGCTTGGTCAAGCTCCTGGAGAACGGAGAGGAGCCGCCGTTCGCGCTCGACGGGCAGGCCATCTACTACGCGGGGCCGTCGCCGACGAGGCCTGGCGAGGTCATCGGCTCGGCGGGTCCGACGACCAGCGGGCGCATGGACCGCTACACGCCGGCGCTCCTGAAGGCGGGCGTCCGCGCCACCATCGGCAAGGGCAAGCGATCCGTGGAGACGGTCGAAGCCATGAAGCAGTACGGCGCGGTGTACTTCGCGGTCGTCGGCGGGTGCGCGGCGCGGATCGCGCAGTCGATCGTCGCCTGCGACGTGGTCGCCTTCCCCGAGCTTGGCCCCGAGGCTGTGCGTCGGCTCGAGTTCAAAGACCTCCCGGTGTTCGTGGTCAACGACGTTACCGGCCGGGACCTGTATGAGGAAGGCGCAGCCCAGTACCGCACAACCGATGTCTGAGGACAGCCCTTCCGTGTGGAACAAGGTCAAGACGCTCATTCGCCGGCACCGTTCGTTCGCGATCACGACCCACGTGTTCCCCGACGGCGACGCGGTCGGATCGGAATTGGCCCTTGCCCAGATCCTGCGCCGGCTGGGCAAGAAAGTGCTCGTGGTCAATGAGCATCCGCTGCCGAAGATCTACCGGTTTCTCGACCCACGCCGGACCGCCAAGGTTCACGCCAAGAAACTCGAGGCCCGCATCGAGAAATGCGACTTCGTTTTCGCCGTCGACGCCAGCTCGCTCGACCGCCTGGGACGCGCCGGGATGATGATTCAGCGGGCGGACCTCCGCTCGATCTGTATCGACCATCACAAGACCAATTCGTCCTTCGCGGACGTGAACATCGTCGACACGTCGGCCGCTTCCACGGGCGAGCTCATCTATTCCCTGGCAAAGTCGCTGCGCGTTCCGATCACCCCCCACGTGGCCAAGTGCCTGTTCGTCGCGGCGGCCACCGACACCGGCTGGTTCCGCTTCCCCAACACCACCCCCAGGACGTTCCGCATGGCAGCGGAACTCATCCAGAGCGGCGTCAAGCCCGAAAGGATATACCAGGCGGTGTACGAGACGTTCCGCTGGCAGCGGATGGCGCTGATGAGGCAGGTGCTGGGGACCCTTTGCAGCGAATGCGGCGGGCGGATCGCGTACTTCCACGCGACGGAGAAGATGCTCAGAGAGGCCAAGGCAACTCAGGAAGACGCCGAGGGCTTCACCAACATCCCCCGGGTCCTGCGCGGGGTAGAGCTGATCCTGTTCTTCCGTGAAATCGGAGGCAAGGTCAGGGTCAGCCTACGCTCGAGAGGGGGCCCTCCCGTCGAGGCGTTGGCCAGGAAGTACGGCGGGGGCGGCCACGCCCGGGCAGCGGGCATCACCATGGAAGGCCCGCTCAGCAAGGCCATCAGGGCCGTCGTGAGCGACGCCAAGCAGCTTCTGAAGAGCGAACGCTCCTGAGGCCGTTTCCACACCACAATCTATCAGAGCCGCCGCCGCCGCTCCATTTCCACCACAACGTGCCACCGCAGATCCCCGGTCCGCCCATCCTGCTCAATGCCGTAACCATTCCCCAGGCAATAACTAAGGGCGTTCACATCTGAGACCGGATCGGGCCGCGGTACATTCCTGCCCGTCTTTGGCCGTTCGCCGCCCGCCGATGGCTTCGTGCGACCAGATTTTTTTGGACCGGCCGCGCCCGAGATGCGATCGGGGACTACCAGATGTTGTGCCCGACAGTGCTAACGTCGCAACATGTTGATTCAGCGTCTCTTACGCAAAAGAATTCTCTATTTCTCGCGAGAAAACGGCTTGACAGGACGCGGGGTGTGGGGTAGGTTACTGTGGTGCTTTGTGGTGTGAAATGGGCGGAACTGGTGGCCAGGCGGGCACCGGAGTGTTTCCAGACATCGGGTCTGGGCAGACTGGCGCGTTTTCGAGGGGCCTTTCGACCGACCGTTCCAACGGGTTAGTCAGGAAAAGGCGCCAGCCTTACTCAACGCCGTCACAACCACAACCCTATCGTCACTATTCTAACCTGGGTCCCGTGGCCGGTCAAGTTTGATTCAGCCGGCTGGAAACTGGAGGAGGATTTCTTGCCGCCGTTCTCCGGGAAGTCCTTTACCACCCGAGACGACAAGAACCGAATCATAATCCCCGCCAAGATGCGAAAAGCCGGCGGCCCGCAGGGCCACGAAGGATATTACGTCACCCGGGGGATCGACGAGTGCATCGTCGTCCAGACCGTCGCCAGGTTTGAAGAGGTCAGCGCCGCATCTGCCGACACGCGGGTACGACAGACGGAGGCCGGCAGACGGCTGGAGCGCGAGATCTACTCCAACGCGGACTTCGCCAAGTGTGACGGGCAAGGACGCCTGCTGCTGCCCGCGGCGCTGCTGGAGGACCTGGGCATCGGGAAGGAGGTCGTGATCGCCGGGGTGAACGATCGGATCGAGGTGTGGGATCGGGTCAAGTGGGAAGAGGACAGGAAGAAGTCCAAGCCCGACATCGGAAAGAACGCCGAAAAGGTTTTCGACCGACCCGGACAGGCGTAGCGTGCAGTGGCCGATGTACCCCATCGCCCGGTCTTGCTCGAGGAAGTGTGCGAAATCCTCCGCCCCGCGCCGGGCAGGTGCTATCTGGACTGCACCGTGGGCGGCGGCGGAATGGCGGAAAGAATTCTGGCTCTTTCTCAACCGGATGGGAAGCTGATCGGACTCGACCGCGACCCGGCGGCTCTGGCCGTCGCGGCTGGGAGGCTCGAGAAGTTCGGCGAGCGGGTCACGCTGGTCCACGCGAACTTCGCGGACGCAGCGAGGGTGCTCGTCGAGAATGGCACCAAAAAGGTGCACGGACTCGTTGCTGATCTTGGTCTTTCGTCCCTGCAACTCGACGCCCCCGACCGTGGGTTCTCGTTCCGGCACGCCGACGCGCCGCTGGACATGAGGGCCGACCCGACGTCCGGCAAGACCGCGGCCCAACTGATCGCGCGCGCTTCCGAGGGCGAACTCGCCGACGTCATCTGGAAACTGGGTGACGAGCGTCGCGCCCGCCGGATCGCACGCGCCATCTGCCGCGAACGCCAACGCCGCCCCATCGAGACCGCGGGCCAGCTCGTTGCCATCATTCAACGGGCAGTTGGCCCACGCCGATCCCGGATCCATCCCGCGACTCGCACGTTCCTCGCGATCCGGACATGGACCAACCGTGAGCTGCAGGACCTCGAAGAGTTGCTCACATCGGCGAAGGACATCGTGGAACCCGGCGCGCGGGCCCTGATCCTCAGCTTCCAATCGAATGAGGACCGTATCGCAAAGACGGTGTTCCGCAACCAGGCGCGCGAAGGCGTCTGGGAGATCCTCACCAAGCGGCCGCTGATGCCGACCGCAGAGGAGATTCGGGCGAACCCGCGGGCGCGGAGCGCCAAACTGCGAGCGGTTCAGAGGAAAGGTCTCATGTGAGTGACGGCATCGGGCGGCCGACACGGCCGCCGCAGGAGTGGGAGGCTTGATGGTACGCGAGTCGCAACCTGGCCGGTTGAAAATTGGACTGCTGTTCCCGCTGTTCCTCGCCGGCGTAGCGGTGCTCGTCGGCCGCCTCTACAACATCCAGATCCAGAACCACGAGTTCCTCGTCGAACTGGCCAGAAAGCAGAGCGAGACCACGGTCAAAATCCCCGCGGTGCGCGGAACGATCTGTGACCGCAACGGCGTCCCCCTCGCCTTTAGCCTCAAGACGCCCGCCATCTTCGCCGATCCCGGCATCGTGGCCGTCCCCGCCAAGATACGCAGGTGGCTCCCGAACCTCCTCGGCGTGCCGCGGCCGACGTTCAAGAAGTTGCTCATGTCCCGTCGCGACATCCGGGATGCGGTGAACGACCCCACTTTGGAGCGCACGGTGCACGTCGTCAAGGAACTGGCGAAGTTCCTGCGCGTGCCGGAGAACGCTCTGCTGGTCCGCCTCCGTTCGGCGGTCGACGACCGGATCGCCGAGGCCGCCCGCAAAGCCTCCCCTGTGCTCGGCCTCCCCGAGGCGGGCCTGCGCCGGGCCCTCTCGCGAGAACGGCGCTTCGTCTGGCTGAAGCGTCCGGCGGACAAGGCGTGCGCCCGCGAGATCGAGGGCCTCCGGATCCGGGGCATCTGCGTCCGATACGAACACCGGCGGACGACCGCGAAGGGGATGAGCATCGGCCAGTGGCTGGGGATCGTGAGCGCCGAGGGCCGCGGACTGGAGGGCCTCGAACTCCTCTTCGACCGGCCGCTCCGAGGGAGCCCCGGCCTAGCCCGCTTGAGGCGAGATGGCCGCGGCAAGAGAATCGCCGATTCCGCCGAGCCGACCATTCCGCCCCGCCACGGGTGCAAGCTGCACCTGACCATCGACTCACGCATCCAGCCGATCGTGGACGCAGAGCTGGAGAACGTGTACTCCGAGTTCTCTCCCGTGTCGGCATCCGCTGTCGTAATGGAGCCATCCACCGGCCGCATCCTGGCGATGGGTTCCGCTCCCGGCCTCGACGTCTCGACGATGCGAGAAAT
Organism: uncultured Planctomycetota bacterium; assembly: GCA_964505325.1. Taxonomy (GTDB): domain Bacteria; phylum Planctomycetota; class PUPC01; order PUPC01; family PUPC01; genus CAZDHT01. Next base: position 9,669 of record CAZDHT010000003.1, read on the forward strand.
GGGCCGCGACGAACTGCGCCGGCGCCTCCGCAACCACGTGGTCCAGAGCGTGTATGAGTACGGAAGCACATTCAAGCCCTTCGTGGCGGCCGCCGCCATCGACCTCCGCCTCGTCACCCCCGAGTCCCGGATCCACTGCGAGAACGGCCGGTGGGTGTACCGGAAGCGGCGGCTGCACGATCACCACCCGTACGGCGTGATGTCGATCACCGACATCATCGTCCACTCCAGCAACATCGGCGCCGCCAAGCTGGGGCTGCTGCTCGGCAACGAGCGCCTGCGGCAGTACGTCCTGCTCTATCACTTCGGAAAGAAACTGGGCATCAGGCTACCCGCCGAAGAACCGGGCCTGGTCACGCCGCTGCCGCGCTGGACGTACTTCACGACCACCTCCGTTCCGATCGGTCAGGAGATCGCCGGGACTCCCCTTCAGCTCGTCACCGCGTTCTGCGCGCTGGTGAACGGCGGCCGGCTGATGCAGCCGTACATCGTCGAGTGCATTGAAGACCCGAACACAGGCAACATGCCCCCGCGGACCCCGCTCGAACTCGGGCGAATAATCAGCCCCGAGACCTCGGCCAAGATGCGGCACATCCTGGGACAGGTGGTCGAGCGCGGCACGGGCAAAGTGCTGCGCGGCTGCAAGTACCCCATCGGCGGAAAGACCGGGACGGCGCAGGTCGCCGATCCGGCGGGCGGGTACTCGGACAAGTACCTTGCGTCGTTCGTCGGGTTCGCGCCCGTCAATCAGCCGAAGATCTGCGTGCTCGTCATGGTCGATCAGCCGCAGGGCGGCCGGTACTACGGCGGCCAGGTCGCCGCGCCCGCGGTCGGACACATCATCGAGAAGTCCCTGGCCATACTGGACTCGGTCTCCGACGCCACCGCCGGTCTCCCCGAGTCGGAGCGCCCAGACAGCCCCATCCGTCTGGGGCACACCCCGGTAGTGGCCGTGAGCGAAAGGTAGGCGGCACCAACCAACGGAGGGAACAGGTGAAGCTGAGAGAATTCCTGCCGGTCTTGTGCGGCACCGCGGGAGACCGGCTCAAATGCGCGACATTTGAAGACCTGGAGATCAGTGCGATTGTCAACGACTCGCGCCGCGCGAAACCCTGCTGCATGTTCGTCGCCCTGCGCGGCTTGCAGACCGACGGGCACAACTTCATCCCCAACGCGGTCCGCGCCGGAGCGTCGGTGGTCGTGTCCGAGCGCCAGGTCCCGCTCGGTGACGGCGTCCTCCATTTCGTGCTGGACGATGCGCGAAGCAAGCTGGCGGCACTGGCCGCGATCTTCCACGGCAACCCGACCGCCGAACTGCACGTCACGGGCATCACCGGCACCAACGGGAAAACCACCACCAGCTTCCGAATGAAAGCCATCCTCGAAGCCGCCGGCCACCCCACGGGCCTGCTGGGCACCATCGCATACCGGATCCGGAGCCGGAACATCCCGGCGAAGAATACTACCCCGGACAGCCTCGACATCCAGGACCTGTTCGCGCAGATGGTGGAGACGGGCACCACGCACGCGGTGGTCGAGGTCTCGTCCCACGCGCTCGCCTTGCACCGCGTCTGCAACGTCGACTTCAACGTCGGCGTGTTCACCTGCCTCTCCGACCACGAGCACCTCGATTTCCACCTCACGTTCGAGAACTACCGCGACGCGAAGGGGCGGATGCTCGAGATGCTGCCGCGCGGCGCCGTCGCGGTGATCAACGCGGACGACGAACACGGCGCGTACATGGCCGAACGCGTCTCTGACGGGTGCGAGACGCTGTGGTTCGGAACGGCCCCAAAGGCGGACGTGACGGCCGAGGTCCTCGCGATGGACATGACGCACACCGACTACCGTCTCGACACGCCGGCGGGGAGCGCCGAGGTCCACTCCTCGTTCGTCGGCCGGTTCAACGTGATGAACGACCTGGCCGCAGCGGCTGCCGCGCACACGGCGGGGGTCGGGCTGGACCACATCGTGGCAGGCCTCGAGCGCAGGGAATGCGTGCCCGGACGCCTGGAACGAATCCCCGCGCCCGGGTTCTGCCCGCTGGTCGACTACGCCCACAACCAGGGGGCGCTGCAATCGGTGCTCGAAACGATCCGGGCGCTGGCGACGAGACGGATCATCATCGTATTCGGCGCCGGCGGGGATCGGGACCGCAGCAAGCGGCCGAAGATGGGCGAAGTCGCCCAGGAATACTGCGACCTGATCTTCCTGACCGCCGACAACTCGCGAAGCGAAGATACCCTGCGGATCATCAGCGAGATCCAACTGGGGATGAACGGTTCCAAGCCGACCCACGTGGTCCCCGACCGGGAACTGGCCATCCGGGCGGCTGTGGACGCCGCCGAGCCCGGGGACGTGCTCCTCGTGGCGGGCAAGGGACACGAGAGTTATCAGACGATCGGACAAGTCAAGACCCCGTTCGACGATCGCGAGGTGCTGCGCAGCGCCGTCGCCGAATGCGATCCAGCGCAGCCGGCCGTCGTTCAATCCGAGGCGTAATCGATGGTGACCATGACTCTGCGAACAGTGAAGAAGGCGACCGAGGGGAAAATCCTGCGCGGCAAACCCAACCAGGAACTCACCGGAATATCGACCGACACGCGAACGCTCACGCCGGGCGACCTGTTCTTTGCGATCCAAGGCGAACGGCATGACGCGCACGGCTTCCTGCCCGATGCGGCCAGGCTCGGGGCCGGCGCGGCGGTGGTCCACAGGAAGGGCGCGGCGCAGAGCGTACCCGACCTCCCGCTGGTGATGGTGCGCGACACCACACGGGCATTGGGCGACCTGGCGCACTGGCACCGCAAGCAGTATCCCGCCACCGTCATCGCGATCTCCGGCAGCAACGGGAAGTCAACCACCAAGGACATGCTCTTTCACATCCTCGACGGCGTGCTGCCGACGGCCCGGTCCATCAAGAGCTACAACAACGCCATCGGGGTGCCGTTGACGCTGTTCCAGATCCGGCCGACACATGTGTTTGCCGTGGTCGAGATGGGCACCAATTCCCCGGGCGAGATCGCGCGGCTGTGCGAGATCGCGGATCCTGTGGTCGGGCTCTTGACCAACGTGAGCGGAACGCACCTCGAACGGCTGGGCAGCGAGGAGGGCGTTGCCCGCGAGAAATCCGTGCTCCTGAAACACACCGCCTGGCGGGAAGGCGCGTTCTACAACGCCGACGACTACTGGTCCCGCGAGATCGCCAAGAAGACCAAGGGCACGCTCAGCTCATTCGGCATTGACAACCGGGCCGAGCTGCGCGCCTTCAAGCCCCACTCGTACGCGAGCGGCATCAGCTTCAAGGTGCGGAACGGAGGCCCCCGCATCCACATCCCCATCGCGGGCCAGCACAACGCCATGAACGCGCTGGCCGCCATCGCCGTGGCGCGGAAGCAGGGCATCGACTGGACAACCATCGCCGAGCGGCTCGCCACCTTCAAGCTGCCGTCGATGCGGATGGAACTGAGCACGCACTCGGGCGTCACGATCGTGAACGACGCGTACAACTCGAATCCCGTCTCGCTCGAGGCGGCGGCGAAAACGCTGCACGACATGCAATGCCGGGGCAGAAGGATTCTGGTGGTCGCCGACATGCTCGAGCTCGGCGAGCGGTCGGTGGAAGCGCACCGCAACCTGGGCGAGATCATCGCCGCCTTTGAGTTCGAC
>CAZDHT010000003.1:13347-53068 GCA_964505325.1 uncultured Planctomycetota bacterium
ACTACCTGCTGGGCATCGGGCCGAACACGTCTGAACTGCTGGGTTCGGCCGCCGAGCACGGGATGAGCGAAGACGAACTGCTCCTCGCGGGCTCCAAGCAGCAACTGGCCCAAGCACTGCTCGATTTGCTGGAGCCCGGTGACGTAGTCCTGTTCAAGGGCTCACGGAGCATGAAGCTGGAGGAAGTGGTCGAACAGGTCCAGAACGGGTTGGGCGCCGTGGACAGACGAGAGCCGGAGGTCCCGGCGTTTGAGCCGTACTTGGCGGCGCCGGTTGGGGAAGACGACAAACGCGCCGCCGGAGCCCGCGAAGGCTCTCCGGTCGGGCGCATGGTGGGGTAATTCCTGACAGGGAGGTAGAGAACATGAATTCCCGGACATCGGTTGACGCCTCGGAAGCCAAGCTGCACACGCGACGGAAGCGCTCAAGAACGGATCACTACGACCAGTTGTGGGAGTTGTACATCCAGAAGCGCGACATCGAAACGCGCAACGCTTTGATCGAGGCGTACATCCCCATCGTCAGGCGGGAGGCGCAGAAGGTCGCGACGGCGCTGTCCCATGTCGTCAGCGTCCAGGAACTGGAGAGCGCCGGGACGCTTGGCTTGATCGACTGCATCGACAACTTCGACCCCGGGCAGGGGTTCAAGTTTGTGACCTTCTGCACGCCGCGTGTCCGCGGGGCCATGCTGGATGACCTCCGGTCGTGGGATTGGACGCCGCGCGCCACCCGGGCCAAGCTGAACAAGCTGGAACGCGCCGTCAAGAAGCTGGAGAGCGAGTCCGGCCAGGCGCCCAACGACAAGGAGATCGCCGAGGAGATGGGCATGTCTGAGGAGGAGGCGCGCAAGCTGGTCGCCACCAAGAGCCGGACGCTCGTCTCGCTGGACGCGCCGATCGCGCACTGGGCGCAGAACGACGGCTCCGCTAACGATCCGCCCTCGGCAATACTGGAGGACAAGCGGGAGACCGACCCGGCGCACCATCTGCAGAAGAAGGAGATCGCCGAGATCGTGCGAAAAATGCTCGACGAGACCGAACTCCTGGTGGTCACGCTGTACTACTACGAGCAGTTCAACCTGCGCGAGATCGGCGAGGTGCTCAGGCTGACAGAGTCTCGCATCTGCCAGATCCGCGGGGAGATCGTAGAGAGGCTCCGGAAGCGATTTGCCTGAGGGAGACGAAGAAGTATGCGTAACAGGGAGATCATCATCGGCTGCGTCGCGACGCTGATGCTGACCGGGCTGGTGATGGTCTACAGCAACACGGCGGTGTCGTGCGGCACCCACCCGCTGATGAACAGGTTCTTGCTCAGGCAGATCGCAGCGGTTGTGATCTCCGTTGCGGCGATCGCGGTCTTCGCGCACGTCGACTATCACTGGCTGGCGCGGTACAGCCGGATCTTCGTGCTGCTGACCCTGGCCGGGCTGGCCGCCCTGCTCGTCTTCGGGACCCGCCAGAACGCCGCGAAGCGATGGCTCCGGCTCGGCCCGTTGAGTCTTCAGATATCGGAGTTCGCGAAGATCGTCATTATCCTGTACGTGGCCGGATTCGTCAGCCGGAAGCACGAGATACTGCGCGACTTCAGGCGCGGCTTCGTGCCGCCGGTGATCGTGTTGGGGGTGACGTTCGGGCTCATCATGCTCCAGCCCGATTTCGGTACGGCGGTGCTGATCGCCGCGGTGGCGATGACCATGCTGCTCGTGTCCGGCGTTCGATGGAAGCACGTGGCGCCGCTGGCCGCGACGGCCGCCCCCATCCTGCTCGTTCTCCTGCGGATGAAGGAGTACCGCTGGCAGAGGCTCATCGTGTTCATCAACCCGTGGGCCGATCCGCAGGGCGCCGGATACCACGTGTGCCAGTCGCTCATCGCGCTCGGCAGCGGCGGGCTGACCGGCGTCGGCCCGGGACGCGGCCTCCAGAAACTTGGCTTCCTGCCGGAGGCCGAGACCGACTTCGTCTTCGCGGTGTTCGGCATGGAGCACGGGTTCGTCGGGTGTGTCCTGCTGATCGCCGTGTTTGCGGCGCTGGTCTACGCCGGGCTCCGCGTCGCCAGGGCGGCGCCCGACGTGCTGGGCGCGCTGCTCGCGGTCGGGATCACCGTCCTGATCGGCTCCCAGATGCTCATCAACATCGGCGTGGCCGCCTCGGCCATGCCGACCAAGGGAATCTCGCTCCCGCTGGTCAGTTTCGGCGGGTCGTCGATCCTGGCGCTGTCGATCGGCATCGGCATGCTGCTCAACGTCTCGCGGCACAGCCCGAGCGAGAGCATGCTGTACGTGCGGGGCGCCACGCGGAAAGAGGTGCGGAAATGAAAGTCCTGTTCGCCGGCGGAGTGACCGGCGGCCACATTGCACCGGGTGTCGCGCTCGCGGAAAGGGTCCTTCGGGTCCACCCCGGGTCCGAGGTCCTTTTCGCGAGCGTGGCCAATGAGGTCGAGGAGCGGATGATCGCCCGCCGTGGTCTTGCTCTGACCAAGATAGCGGAGCGCCCGACGGGCCGGGCCGCCGCGGCGCTGGGCATACCGCGCGCCTGGCTCAGGGCGCGGCGATTGTTCGCCTCATTCCGGCCCGACGTCGTCGTGGGCCTCGGCGCCGGCGCATCGCTGGGCCCGGCGATCGCCGCCATCACGAGCAGGAGGCCCCTGGTGCTGTTGGAGCAAAACGCGGTCCCGGGCCGGACAAACCGCTGGCTCGCGTCGCGGGCCGCTCAGGTCTGCTGCCAGTGGGAATGCGCCGCCCGGAAGCTGGGCGGCCGGGCGAAGCCCACCGGCAACCCGGTGCGGAGCGAGATCCTCGAAGCGCGAACGCTGGACCGGGCCGAGTCGAGGAAGTTCTTCAAGCTCGACCCGGATGTCCCCACGCTGCTGGTAATGGGCGGCAGCCAGGGCGCGCACGCGATCAACATGGTCATGATAGAAGCCGCCGGGCGCCTCGCCGGCGAGAAGATCCAGGTCATCCATGCCGCCGGGCAGGCCGACAGCCCGACGGTCTTTCACGCGTATCGGGCCGCTGCGCTGGCGGCGCACGTGTCGAGCTTTCTGGAGATGATGCACCTCGCGTATGCCGCCGCCGACCTGGCCATCTCGCGCGCCGGCGCGACCTCCATCGCGGAGCTCGCCGTCGCAGGGCTCCCGGCGATCCTCGTGCCCTATCCGTACGCCAAGGACGACCACCAGCGGGCCAACGGGCGCGGCGTAGCCGAGCAGGGCTGGGGCGTGATGGTCGATCAGGCCGACCTCGGTGCGAAGGGCGTCGCAGAGCTGATCAAAGCGATGCTGGCGGACCGAGCGAAGCTGAGCGCGATGAGGCAGGCGGCCCTCGCATCGGCGTGTGAGGACGCGGACGAGGTCATCGTCAAGACCCTGCACACGCTGGCCTCGGGCGCCGAGGAAGCAGTCACGGAAGATGCGGAGAAATTCCCGGCCGGCGAAGCCGCGGTGACAGAAGGCGCAGACTGAACTGTTGGGAGGAAGATATGGTCGATGGCTTTCCGCAGCTCGAGTGGAGCACAGCGAGAGTTCACTTCGTGGGGATCGGCGGCATCGGCATGAGCGCCCTGGCGCGGATCGCCGCCGCCAAGGGAGCGGTCGTGAGCGGGTGCGACGGGGCCGACGGCCCCATCCTTGCCGCGCTGCGGAGCAGCGGCTTCACCTGCCACGTGGGGCATTCGCCCGCACACCTCGACGACATTGACGTGGTCGTTTATTCCAGCGCCGTTCCGCTCGAGACCCCCGAGTTGCAGACGGCGCTGACGCGCGGGATTCGGGTGGTCTCGCGCGGCCGGATGCTCGCCTGGCTGCAGCGGGGACACGACACGGTCGCCGTCGCCGGCGCGCACGGCAAGACCACCACGACGTGGATCATCGCCAACATGCTGATCAGGTGCGGGGCCGATCCGACCGTCGCAGTGGGCGGGAACGTCGCCGAGCTGAACGGCAACTCCCGCGTCGGCGGCCGCATCTTTGTCACCGAGGCCGATGAGAGCGACGGCTCATTCCTCCATCTCGTCCCCAAGTACCCCATCATCACGAACATCGACCGGGACCACCTCGACTACTACTGCGGGATCCGCGAGATCAAGCAGGCGTTTGCCCACTTCGCCGACAAGACCGGCGATGTCGACGGCGCCGTAATCGCCTGCGCCGACTGCCCCAGCGTCCGCGGTATCCTCAAGCGGATCGGCGGAAGGAAGATCACGTACGGGATCGAGCGCGGCGACGTGGCCGCCGAGAACGTCCGCCTCCAGCCCGGGCGAGCCGTGTACGACGCAAGGCTCCCCGGCGGCGCGGTGAAAGACGTAGTCCTGTCGCTGCCCGGAGTGCACAACGTGCGGAATTCGCTCGCCGCGCTGGCCTTGGCGACGGACTTGGGCCTGCCGATGGACGGCGTGCTGGAGGCGCTCGCCGATACGTCCCACGTCGACCGCCGCCTCCAGAACCGCGGCAGCCGGCACGGCATCACCGTCTACGATGACTACGCCCATCACCCGGCGGAGATCAGCGCCACGCTCGAGGCGGCCAGAATGCTGGCCGACAAGTCGCAGGGCGGCCGGCTGGTGGGAGTGTTTCAGCCGCACCGCTATTCACGAACGCTGCATCTGCAAAAGGAATTCGGGCCGGTGTTCGACCGGCTCGATCTGCTGCTGATCGCGCCCATCTATGCGGCGTCTGAGCCACCGATCGACGGAGTGAGCTCGGAGCTCATCGCGCGGCACGTGAAGGCGCACGGAAATGTCAAGTTTGAGCTCGTCCCGGACCTGAAGCAGGTGGCGGGACGTCTGGCCGCGGAGCTCGCGCCGGGCGACACCGTAATCACCATCGGCGCCGGCGACGTGTGGCAAGTGGGCGACGCCCTGTTCGAGGCCATGAAGCAGGCGGCCTCGGCGCCGGGGCAGGCCGAAGCCGCCGGCGGCTAGACGGAAGGGACCGAAGCACGATGAGTTCGACGTTCGAGGGCTTCGAGCACGCCGTCTGCGCGGCCGTGCCGATGGCAAGCGTGACATCGTTCCACATCGGCGGCCCGGCGCAGTACTTCATCGAACCGCGCGACCTCCAGGAGCTGATCCGACTGTTCGCCCGGTGCATGAACGACGGCATACCCGTTCGCGTGCTCGGCGGCGGCAGCAACATCCTCGCCTCCGACCGCGGCGTCTCCGGGGCCGTCTTCCGGCTCTCCAGAATGACCGGCATATCCCGCTCCGGCACACGGATTACCTGCGAAGCCGGCGTCCCGCTCCCTCACCTTGTCCACGTGGCCGAGCAGTGGGGCCTGAGCGGACTCGAGCCGCTGGCCGGGATCCCCGGCGCGGTCGGCGGCGCCGTGGCAATGAACGCAGGCGGCAAGCACGGGGGCATCGTGTCTGCACTGCGTTCCGCCACCACGCTGGACCGGTACGGGCTCGTCCGCGAGCGGCCGGCCAAGAGACTGAAGCTGGGCTACCGCCACGCCCGTCTCCACGGGGAAATCGTGGTGGGCGCCGCGTTCGAACTGGTCGAGAAGGACCCGGCCGGCATTGCCGATACGCGCCGGTCGGTGCTCAAGGAGAAGGCCGGCACGCAGCCGCTTGCCGGCTGGAGCGCCGGATGCATCTTCAAGAACCCGGCGGTGCGCGGGGCAGGGAACCTGATCGACCTGGCGGGCCTGAAGGGCGAGCGCATCGGCGGCGCAGTCGTGTCGGACAAGCACGCGAATTTCATTGTCAACGAGGGCGGCGCCACCGCCCGTGACGTCCGAACGCTCATCAGCAAGGTCAGGCGCCGCGTCCGTAAGGCGTTCAAGATCGGCCTCGAATTGGAAATTGAAATCTGGAACTGAGAACGAGGGCACCATGGTGAGACAGACAAAGTGGAGAATCGCCGTCCTATATGGGGGCGACTCGTCCGAGCGCGACATCTCCATCCAGACCGGCGAGGCGGTTGCCGCGGCGCTCGATGAGCGCGGCCATTACGTCCGGCCGGTCGACGTGCGCAACCGCTCGCTCGATGATCTCGACCGCGCTGACTGCGACCTGGCATTCATCGCCATGCACGGGGCGTTCGGTGAAGACGGACAGGTCCAGTTGCTGCTCGAGACGCGCGACCTCCCCTACACCGGGTCGGGGGTGGAGGCGAGCCGGCTCGCGATGGACAAGCCGGCGGCCAAGGAGTGCTTCGCCGCGCACGGGATTCCGACCCCCGAGTACGCCGCCCTCAGCGAAGACAGCCCACACGAAGAGATACGCGCCGCGGTCGTGAGTATGGGCTTTCCGCAAATCGTGAAGCCGGCACGCGAAGGGTCCAGCATCGGCGTGACCGCGGCGCGATCGGTACTCGAGGCGACGCATGGCCTCAAGAAATGCTTTGAATTGGACAACCGGGCCCTCGTGGAACGGATGATCCGCGGCCGGGAACTGACGGTCGGCATCCTGGGCCGGCACACGCTTCCCATTATCGAGCTCATTTATCCCGGCCCGGTCTTCGACGAGCGGGCCAAGTACACGGATGGCGTGACGCAGCACATCATCAACCCCAAGCTGCCCGAGGGGGTCGCCGGTGAAGTCCGCGCGGTGGCGCTCCGCGCCCACAACGCGCTCGGCTGCCGGGATGTCTCGCGGGTCGACATGATCCTGGCCGAAGACAACACCCCCTTCGTGCTCGAAGTGAATACCATCCCGGGCATGACGCCGGTGAGCCTCGTGCCGGACGCCGCCCGGGCCGCGGGCATCGAGTTCCCCGAACTGTGCGAGACGCTCGCGCGGTACGCGCTCCGGCGGACTGCCGCGCGCAAACGGAACCGCGAACCAGGAGTAGACGGATGGGCTATCGACGAAAGGCCGTAAGGGTCAGGTCTTCCGGGCCGAGCGTCAACGAACGGCTGCTCGGAGTGCTCAAGCTCGCACAACGCCCGGTCCTGATTTGGGTGCTGCCCACGATCGCGTTCGCTGCGCTCTGCGGGCTGGGATTGCGCTGGAGCCGGTACCACGTGCTGGCCTCTCCCCGGTACCGGGTGGCCGCGCCCAAGCTGGCTCTCCGCGAGCCGGTCCCGGCTTGGTGGGACAAAGACATCGAGCATGAAATCAATCAGAGCTGCGCCTTGGCCGACGGGATGAGCATATTCGACGACTCAGTCCTCGGAAAGATCGCCGAGGGCTACCGCGCGTGCCCGTGGGTCAAGGAGGTCCAGTGGGTCAAGAAGCAGTTCCCGAGGAAGGTCGAGGCGAGCGTCCTCCTTCGCTGGCCGGCGGCCGCCGTCGCCTGCCGGACCAGCGGCGGAACCGCATACTTCCTGGTCGGCGAAGATGGGGTCCGACTGCCCAAGGCCTATGGGAACTGGCCGAGCGGGCTGAACATCCCGTTCATCCAGGGCGTGAAAGCCAAGCTGCCGAAGCCGGGTGAGCGGTGGAGTGACAAGGGCATTACCGGCGCGATCGAGATCGTCCGGCTGCTCCAATCCAGCGACGTCATCCGGAAAGCCATCCACATCACGGGCGTGGACGTGAGCAACTCGGACGGCCACAACCCGACCAAGAGCCCATTCCGGGTCCTTGCCGAGAGCAACTGCGAGATCCAGTGGGGCCGGGCGCCCGATACAGAGAAGCCCGGAGAACTGCCGGTCGAGGAGAAGATCCAGAAGCTCGAACGTTTCATCCTTCAAGGCAACCCAACCAGCAACCGGGAACTCAGCATCCGGTTTCCCGGGGCCGCGGTCGTGGTGAGGAGACTGATCACGGATGGAGACAACGGCTAGCGAGTTCGCCGTCGCACTGGACATCGGGTCCTCCCAGACCCGCTGCCTCATCGCTGAAATCAGCGACGGGCGCATCGAGGTCATCGGGCGGGGCGAAGAGCCCTCCCGCGGTGTACGGCGGGGCGAGATCATCCAACTGGCCTCGGCCGGTTACTCGGTGAGCCGGGCAATCGCCAGTGCCGAGGAACGGGCGGGCGTCGAGGTCCGGTCGGTGTTTCTGGGTGTCGGGAGCCGGCACGTCGGCTTCATCAACAACCGCGCCTGTATCGCCATCACCCGCGAGGAACGGACGGTCAACGCCCGGGACGTCCGAAACGTGCTCGCCGCGGCGCGACGGGTCCCGCTCCGGGAGGACGCGGCCGCCATCGGGACGCTTGTCTGCTCATATGCGGTCGAGGACGTGCGGCACGTGAGGGACCCCGAGGGCATGATGGGCGCCCGGCTCGAGGCGGAGGTGCACGTGATCACCGACGCGCGCACCACCGTCGAGAACATGGAGTCGTGCGTCAAGGCGACCAAGCACAGAATCGAGGAATACGTGTTCACCGCGTACGCCGCGGGTGAGGCGGTCCTCCACGACGACGAGAAGAAACTGGGCGTCGCCGTCATCGACATCGGGGCGGGCACGACCGGGATTATGCTCTACCGGGATCACGCCCCTGTCTTTTCCTCGGTGGTGCCGATTGGCGGAGACCAAATCACCGACGACATCGCGGCCGGAATGGAACTCGGCCTGGCGGACGCGGCGCGATTGAAGGAGGAGCACGCCGGAGTCGGCCCGGTGCCCGTCGGACGCCCCATCACCTTCCGAGGTGTTACCCATGGCCAGACGTACGCGGTGGATCCGCGGCGCCTCCACGCGATCGCGGACTGCCGCGTCCGTGAGATCCTCGATGTCGTGCGTCGCGAACTGATGCGGGCCGGGATCCGGCCGGCCAGCGTCCGCGCCGTGCTGACCGGCGGCACCAGCCGCATGCCCGGCCTGGATACCCTGGCAGGCACGATCCTCGGCTGCCCGGTCCGCCTCGGCAGACCGCGGTGCGGCGACGGGGCGTTCGGCCCTATGGGCCCCGAAATGGCTACCGTGGCCGGGATGCTGCTGGTGGCAATGCAGGCCCGAACGCGGGAGAAGTCGCCGGTCGCCGCATCCAATCCGGCGGGAAGATTGCTCGGCTGGCTGAGGCAACTGTTCTAGGAGAGCCACCTTGTCGAAAAGCAGCCCACACACCCCGGAGCCGGTCCGTGACGGAATCGTCTTGCTGGGCGTAGGGCGCGACGGCGCCTCGTTCGTTCACGACCTCAACGACGTGCCGGATGTGGTGAGGAAGCTCTATGTCACGGCGTCGCCTACGCGGCCGATCGCGGGTTCGCCGGCGCTGCTTCCGATGCGCGGCCCTGTCGACTGGCGCCGCGGATTGGGGGCCGCGCTCGCCGGAGCACAGATGCTGGTCACCGTGGCAGCCGTCACCGGCCGGGAAGAGACGTTCGTACCCGAGGCGGCGGCGCTGGGCCGTGAGCAAGACGCCCTGGCGGTGGCGATCCTGGTGGAGCCGCTGCTGACGAATTCGGCCTACAAGGCCGAGGCGGCCGCGCGGCTGGCCAAGGAGGTCAGCCGGTCCGCCGACGCGACCGTACTGTTTCCCGCCGGCCCACAGGCCGGCGCGGGCCCGACGCTCAGCGAAGCGATGGCGAACTGGTCGCAGCGCCTCTCTGCCTCGGTACGCGGCCTGCTCGTCGCAGCGGCTGCCGACGACGGCGTCAATATGGACTTCACCGACATCGCCGCGGTGCTGTCGGGGCACTGCCGGGCCAGCATCGGAGCCGGCCGCGGACAGACGGTCGAAGACACCCTACGCAACGCGGCGAAGAATTCATTCGCGCCGGCCGCTCAGCTCGAGACGGCGCGGTCTGTCTTCGCGCACGTTGTCGGCGGCAGGAACATGCCGCTGGACGATGCCCGCCGCGTGTCGCCCATTCTCGAACATCTGTTCCCCAAGGCCGAGATCCGCCACGGCATCTCCATTGATGAGGACCTCGGCGAGACCCGCGCCACGATCCTGGCGGGCAAGCTGGCGTCCGGCGCGGGGCGGTGGAAGGAACGCAAGCGAACCCAGCAGGCTGGACCACCGTTCTCCAACGTCGGCGACCCGACCGTGTACGACGGGGAAAACCTGGACATCCCTGCCTTCGTCCGGCAGGATGTGAATCTGCCGGGCGCTCCGGCGCGGCCGGTGCCCGCGCAGAAGACCCTGTTCGAGGGATCCTCGCGGGCACGCGTGTGAGGCCGAAGAACGGAGGCGCCCTTGCCATCCGGCATTTCAAGACAAGACTCGCGGCGCTGGACTGCCGTCGTGACAGTGTGGCTCGTGGTGTGCGCCGCCGCGGTTTGTGTCGCCACCCTGGAGGTGTTCTCAGTCGAAGGGTGGCGCTCATCCGTCGAGATCGAGAACGCGACCGTCGCGCTGGTCATCGGGCAAACGTTCTTCCTGGTCGTGATCTGGCCCTTGTTCGAACACCGCGCCCGCGGCGCCCGGGTCCTGGCGGACGCCGCCGGTGCGGCCGGCCGGCTCGCCGGCATGCTCGTCCTTACCACGCCTCTGCTCCTTCTCACGCTCCGGACCTCCGAGGTTGGCGCCGGGGCAGTCATCCGAAGCCAGGTCCTGCTGCTGGTGATTGGGATTGCGGTGTGGGCCGCGCTGCGGCTGCCGGGCGCGACGGCCTGGTACTACCCGGCCGCGTTTGTGCTTTCGGCGGTGGTGTCGTTTGCGGCGTATCTGCTGCGCGAGGAGGGCGGGCTCTCACCGACCTGGGCGACCCCGATCTCGCCGTTCTGGGCGGCCGGCGCGGTCGTGTCCGGCGCGGCGTTCCTGCCGCCTCTGATCGTCTTCGCCTCGCTTGGTGTCGCTGCGGTCGCGGCCCGACTATTGTTGGGATTGCGAGCCGAACCGGCTCCCCGTCCGGACCACGCCTGACTCTGTCACCACCGCATCGACCGGAATATCCTTGGGCGTGCTGGGCACTTCGGGGAAGACCTGGCAGTCGAACGCGACGGCGCACTTGAACGCCCGAAACCCCGGCCGGGCGAAGAGCCGGTCATAGTATCCGGCTCCGCGTCCGACCCGGTTCCCTTCGCGGTCGAACGCGCGGCCGGGGGTGACCACCACGTCCAGTCCGGCCGCGTCCACTCCGTCGCAGGACCGCGGTTCGCGCGGTTCGAGGATGCCGAACGTTCCGCGGGCGAGGTCCTGCTCGAGGTCCTTCACTTCAATGCACAGGATGTCGTGCGTGTCGCTCCGGCACTTCGGCAGCACGATCCGCTTGCCGGCGCCGGCCAGCGCGTGCAGCGCCGGCCAGACGTCCACCTCGTCGGGAAGCGGTGCATACAGCAGCACCGCGCGTGCCTCGCGCAGCTCGGGCATCTCGAGCAGGTTTCGGCATGCGGCCCCGCTCTTTTCGCTGCGCTCATCGTCGGAGAGCGCCTTTATGCGCCTTCCGGCTTCCCTTCGCGCCTCCGCTTTCTCCATTCGTCCAGTCTCTTCTTGATCTCCTTCTCGTGGCCTTCCTCGGTCGGCTCGTAGTAAATCCTGTCGACCGGCAGGTAGTCCTGCTCGACGAAGTGCCCTTCGAAGTCGTGGGCGTACTTGTAGCCTTCACCGCGCCCCAGCCGCTTGGCGCCCGGATAGCTGACATCCTTGAGGTGATCCGGCACCTGGAGCGTCCGGCCCTCTTCGACGTCCTGTTGGGCTTTCGTGATGCCCATGTACGCGGCGTTGCTCTTCGGCGCGCAGGCGATGTACGTGACCGCCTGCGCGAGCGGTATCTTCGCCTCGGGCATGCCGACGAACTCGGCCGCCTGAAGCGCGGCATTGGCCAGCACGAGCGCCAGCGGCGCCGCGTTGCCCACGTCCTCCGCCGCGCAGATCACCATGCGCCGCGCCACGAAGCGCGGGTCCTCCCCCGCCTCGAGCATCCGCGCCATCCAGTACAGCGCCGCGTCGGGGTCGGAGCCCCGCATGCTCTTGATGAACGCGCTCGCCGCGTCGTAGTGCGAATCCTCGTCACGGTCGTACACGACCGCCTTCTTCTGGATGGAGTCCTCGGCCACGGCGAGCGTGTACCGGATCACGCCGTCGTCGTCGGGCTGCGTGGTCATCACACCGACCTCAAGCGCGTTGAGCGCCCGCCGCGCATCGCCGTCGGAAATCCCGGCGATGAATTCCAGCGCCTCGGCAGCGAACTCGACCGGATACGTGCCGAGCCCGCGCTCCTTGTCCTTCAGAGCGGCCAGGACAATCTGCCGGATGTGATCCTTGGAGAGCGGCTTGAACTCGAAGATCTGCGACCGGGATACGAGCGGCGACGTGATGGTGAAGAACGGGTTGTGCGTGGTCGCGCCGACCATGATCACCGTGCCCTCTTCGACGTCCGGCAGGAGCACGTCCTGCTGCGCCTTGTTGAAGCGATGAAGCTCATCGATGAAGAGCACCGTCCGGCGGCCGGTCATCCGGAGCCGGTCACATGCCCGGGCGATGGCGTCGCGGACCTCGGCGACCCCGCACGCCGCGCCGTTCAACGCGTGGAACGCAGCCCGGGTGTGCTCCGCGAGCACCCTAGCCAGGGTCGTCTTGCCGGTGCCCGGCGGGCCGTAGAAGATCACGGACATCAGGCGGTCGGCTTCCAGCATCCGCCAGAGCAGCTTGCCCCGGCCGAAGAAGTGCTCCTGGCCGACGAATTCCTCGCGCGTGCGGGGACGCATCCGGACCGCCAGCGGCTTCGGCGCCTCCGGCTCCGGCCGATGCTCCACATGAGGATCTTCGAACAGCTTCTTCACGGCGGCTACTACTTCCGGTTGCGATGCGCGCCCGCGTTCGGGCGCATTTCTTCCCCGCCCGGCCCCAGGATCGGCGTGAAATAACGGGCCATCACCATCGTGAGCGGGCGGTCGAACTTCCGCTCGAGGGCGATCTTCCGGATCATCGACTCGATCTGTCGCTTTGGATACCGCGTCGAGATGTGCATCAGTACGAGCGAGTTGACGTCCGCCGCGCGGGCGACCTCCAACGCCTCGGCGACGGTGCTGTGCGCCTCATTGGCGCGGTCCGCCGCGTCGATGAACGTCGCCTCGTGCATGAGCACCTCGGCGCCCCGCACCTCCTCGGGGTCCACCGGCGATGAATCGCCGCAGTAGGCGAGCAGAATCTGCTCGTAGTCCTCGGTCACGGCGTCCTTGCCTTTCTCCTTGGATATCGCGGCGATCTCGTCGGGCGTCATCCCCGCCAGCTCCGGCCTCAACCGGGTGCGCCGTTCGAAGAGCCGGTATCCGAGATTGACCGTCCGCATCGAATGCGTGACGGGGAAGGCCTGGATCAGGCCCCGCTCTCGCGCCGTGCCGAGCGCGAGCTCCTGTCCCGCCTCGACCGGGGTCCACTCCAGCTCGTACTTGACGTAGTTGGAGATCCGCGAGACGTACTCGTGCAGAAGCTCGATCATCGGGTCGCCGCCGGGGTAGTAGATGCGGAGCGGTTTCTCCTTGTCGCCTCGGGCCGAGGCCCGCGAATGGATAATGCCGCCGATCCCGCCGATGTGGTCGTAGTGCCCGTGCGAGAGCAAGATGGCCTCGACCCCGAAGATGAAGTTCTCCATGTACGAGCTGACCCCTTCGCCGGCATCGAACAGCAGCCGGGCCGGCTTGTAGTGGAACCAGGTCGAGTACATGGCCTTGGAGTAGCCGCGCAGGTTGGACACGATGTCATCGGCGAGCGACACGATGGTCTCCTACAACAGATGTTGTCCGTCGCACGAGCACGTATTCAGTTCGGGCATCCCTTCGCGGCAGCAGGAAAAGAGAAGGCCGTGCGACCGGGCGATCGCTTTGACCATTTCCATTCGCCGCCGCCGCTCGGGCTCGACCAGGTACCGGTAGCCCGAGACCTCCTCTTTCTCGTACAGGTGTTCGGTGGCCGCCGCGGCGTCGGGGAACTGCCGAGCGAACCTGAGGGCGCTGTCGCGGCGCTTCTTGAACGTGCTAGATACTACCTGATTCACGCCCGCCCCCGCAAGCTTCTTCATCAGCCCCGCGACCTGGCCCGGCTCGTCGTTGACGCCCGGCAGCAGCGGGTCGATCCGGCAGATGGCCGGGAAGCCCTGCTCGATGGCGGCCCGAAGCGCGGCGATCCGTCTCTCGGGGGCCGGGGCGTATGGCTCGAGGCGGCGCGCCAGCGGCTCGTCGACCGTCGTGATGGTGATGCCGACGACCGTTCGGTCCTTCGGCAACATGTCCAGGTCCCGTGTCACCAGGTCGGACTTCGTCTGCATCAGCAGTGCATACCCCGCCTGCGCGAGCAACTCGATGCACCGCCGGGTAAATTCGAGTTCGGCCTCGGACACACGCGGCGTATCCGGGTACGGGTCGGACGACAGCGAGAGTACCACCGGCAGCCGTTTCAGCTCGCGGAGTTCGTCGTCCGCGCCGATCCGTGCGATGTCACGCTCCAGGTTGTGGAGCACATCGACCCGCGGGCCCCAGTTGTCCGAGTCGCGTCCCCATCGCCCGCGGGAATACGTGCTGGTGTAGCAGTAGAGGCATTCATACCCGCAGCCGGTGTACACGTTGAGCGTAAGCTTCGGCCCGCACGTGCACAGGGGCGAGTGATACGGGTCGAACGGCTTCAACGCCCGGAGCTTCGAGGCCAGCCTCTTCTTGCCCGCCTTGGTCCATTCCATTCCGCCATTCTACCGCGGCCGTGGGCCGATGCAACGCGGGGAAAAACACGGCCAACGCGTTGCAGCAACGAGGGCCCGGCGTTGCAGCAACGAGGCCGGCGGTGTATCATTCTGATGAACACATACCCCATTCCACGGAGGCGGAAAATGAAACGGATCGTTCTCGTGGCGGCTCTGCTGGCGATCCCGGTCGCGGCGCAGGGCCAGGCTCGTAACGGCTATGGCGGCTACGGTCGCAAGCCGACGATGCGGACGCTGGCGGGCGTCCTGCCCGGCGCCTACTCCTTCGTCGACCGGCTCGGCGTCACGCCCGAGCAGGAGAAGGTCCTGCTGGAGATCTACACGGAGTGGGCGGCCAAGAAGACGAAGATCGACCGCGAGATCTGGCAGAAGCTCCCCCGGATGAGCCGCGCCGACTGGGACGACCCGAAGAAGCGGGCGGAGCACAGCGCCAAGCGGAAGGAACTGCTCGCGAAGGCGGGCATCGTGCCGCCGGTCGAGAAGGTCAGCACCGTCCTCACCGTCGAGCAACTCGGCAAGATCCTCGAGGCGGAGGAGGTGGTCAACGCGTGGGAGACGTGGCTCCCGAAGCACCTGAAGACGTACGACGCGAAGCTCACCACGGCGATCGGGCCGGAGGACCCCGAGCAGACGGCGGCGAAGAACTACGCTTACGGGACGCTCAGAGTCTACGAGCCGGGCGCCTCGCGGCTGGCCGGACGGTTGGAGATTGCCGACGAGCAGCAGGCCGCGCTCAGGGCCATACGGGCCAAGAGCACCCGCGACTACTACGATTACACGTGGGCGCTGAACTCGCTCCGCACCAGCGGCAAGATGACCTACGGCGAGGTCGCTGACCTGCAGACCATCGTGAGCAGCGAACTGATGTCCAAGGGCCAGGACGAGAGGCGGGCGCAAATCGAGAAGCTGCTCACCCAGGAGCAGCGGGACAAGATCGCCAAGGGGCTGAAGATCCTTGAGGAGCGGAACAAGGCCATCCACGACCGCTACGCCAAGTACGTCGCGGAGCTGGAGAAGATCCTGCCCAAGGCGCCGGCCAAGAAGGCGAACTAGGACGCCAGCCGCGTCCGTTGATAGAACCGCTCGACCGGGTCGCCCGTCTCGACGATAAACCCCGCCAGGCGCTCCTGCATCTCGCGGAGCGCCGCGGCGTACGCGGAGTCGCCCGCCAGATTGGCCAGTTCCCCCGGGTCGTTCTTCAGGTGGTAAAGCTCGTCGGACTCCGGCGCGTTGAAGACGTACTTGAAGTCCGGCGTCTGAACCATCCGCTGCGTGTAGGGGCATTGGTGGCCGTGGAACTCGACGTAGGCGACCGGGGGCCGGACGGCGTCGGCCTCGCCGCGAATGAGCGGCGCCAGGCTCACAGCGTCAAGGTGATCGGGCACCGCCGCCCCGGCCAGTTCGAGAACGGTCGGCATCAGATCCATGTTGTAGACGAACGCATCCGAGCGGCGGCCGCCCGCGGCGCCGGGCACGCGCGCAATGAGCGGCACGCGGCACTGCTCGTCGTATAGGTGCGCGCCCTTGTCACACAAGCCGTGGGCGCCCACCATCCCGCCGTGGTCCGAGGTGTAGAACACTGCGGTCTCATCGGCGACTCCGAGGTCGTCGAGCGCCGCCAACAGCCGGCCGACCTGGTCGTCGATCAGGCTTACGTATCCGTAGCACATGGCCACCAAGTGCGACCAGTCGGCCCAGGTCAGGTCCTGCACGCCCCAGTAGTCCTTCATCGTTTGTTGTATGGAGGGCTTGCCCTCGAGGCCGTCGCGGAAGTTGGGCCACTCCGGCATGTCTTCGGCGCGGTACATGCTCGCGTACGGCTCGGGGATGATGTAGGGCACGTGCGGCCCCCAGAAATCGACCCGGACAAAGAACGGCTCGCCGCGCCCGGCCGAGGCCCGCATCGCGGCGATTCCCTGCTCCGCCAGATAGTACGGGACGCCGGCCTCCACCGGGCCCTCCTGCGTGGCCGAAAGGAGCGCGCCTTGCGAGCCGTCCCTGTGGCGCGCGAACACCTGCCCGCTCAGCGCAAACCGGCAGCCAAGCTTGTCGAGGTATCCCAGATAGTGCGGATGCTCGGCGGGATAGCCGTACCTCGGATAGAACACCCCTTCGAAGCCGCACGCGGCGGGAGGGAGATCCGTGCCCACGTGCCACTTCCCGCACAGCGTCGAGCGATAGCCCCGTTCTCTCAGCAGTTCGGCCAGGGTGATCTGCTCGCCGGTGAAGTCACGCCCGCCGACTCCGCCCGACTCGACGTTGCGGAGAATGCCGTGATGGACGGGCCGCAGCCCGGTGATCAGAGACGCCCGGGCCGCGGCGCAGATAGGCACCGGGGTGAACGCCTGCTCGAACACCACGCCATCCCGCGCCAGCGCGTCCAGATGCGGCGTCTGCACGATCGGGTTACCGTACGCGCCCAGCGCGTCGCGGCGCTGTTGGTCCGCTTGAATCAGAAGGACATTCATGCCCCACGCCTCCATCGTCCCACGCGCAGTTATCTTATCGCAGCGCCGGGTTCGGTTCAACACCCCGCGGCGTGTCCAGGGGAGCTTGAAAGCCGTCCGGCCGGGCGCTAGGATACGCCGCTATGGAGAGGCCCGCCGTTTCGATGATCAGCCTGGGCTGCGCGAAGAACCTCGTCGACACGGAGCGGATCCTGGGCGCGCTGGCCGAGCGCGGCTGGCTGATCGCCGAGCGCGCCCTCGACGCCGACGTCGTTCTCATCAACACCTGCGGGTTCATCGGCGAGGCGCGCGAGGAGTCGTTCGGCGTGATCGAGGATGCGCTCCTGCTCAAGGACGCGCGGGTGATCCGCGCAGTGGTCGTGATCGGCTGCATGGTCCAATTGATGTCGGAGCAGCTCGTGCGCCAGTTCTCCGAGGTGGACGCGTGGGTGGGCCTGACCGCGCCGGAGACCGTGGCCGATGCGTGCGAGGGGGCCGCCTCCGCGACCGGCGGCAAGAGCGCGCCGGTGCTTGGCGCGTCCGGCCGCCCGTTCGGATACGGCCCGAGGCTCCGCATCACCCCCAAGCACTACGCGTATCTCCGGATTTCCGAGGGTTGCGACAATCGCTGCCGCTACTGCCAGATCCCTGCCATCCGCGGGCCGCTGCGAAGCAAGCCGTTCGAACGGATCATCCAGGAGGCGGGGGAGCTCGTCGCCGACGGGGCCCGCGAACTGATCCTCATCGCACAGGACACGACCAGCTACGGTACCGACCTCTACGGCGAGCGACAACTCGCGGCGCTGCTGCGCGAGCTGCGGGACGTGGACGGTGTCCGGTGGCTGCGCCTTCTCTACACGCATCCGGCGCACATCGACGACGAACTGATCGCGGTCCTCGCCGAGGGCGGCACGCTGCTGCCCTATGTCGATCTGCCCATTCAGCACGCGAACGATGCGATACTCGAACAGATGGGCCGGCACATCGGTCAGGACGGGCTCCGCGAGGTCGTCGCCCACGTTCGCAATGCGGTCGCCGACGCCGTCCTCCGGACCTCGGTGATCGTGGGCTTCCCCGGCGAGGGCGTTGCGGAGTTCGATGAACTGCTCAGCTTCATCCGAGAGGTGCGGTTCGACCGGCTCGGCGCGTTCGCCTATTCCCGCGAGCCGGGCACCCCGGCGGCGGAGCTTGCCGGCCAGGTCCCGGATGAAGTCAAGCAGGAACGGCTCGCCGCGGTGATGGAACTGCAACACGAGATCGCGACGGAGCAGAGCGCGGCGCTGGTCGGCGCAGAAATCGAAACCGTCGTCGACGGCAAGGACGTCGATGGCGAATGGACCGGGCGGACGTACCGCGACGCGCCGGACGTCGACGGCGCCATCCGCCTGGAAGGCCCGAACCTCGAGCCGGGCATGTTCATCCGCGCCGTGGTGACCGAGGCGTATGGCTATGATCTCGTGGGGAAGGTGACCTGACCACAAAGACACCAGGAAGCACAAAGAGGAAGGGAGAAAGGTTTTCCTTTGTGTGTCTTTGTGTTCTTCGTGCCTTTGTGGTAAGGTTCCGGTGTGGTAAGGTCCCGCCTCCTCTTTTCAGGAAGCGGTTTGAACGATGCTGAACCTGCCGAACAGGGTGACGCTCAGCCGGCTGGGACTGGCGGTGGTCTTCTTCGTGCTGGTGTCGTTCGACCATCCGGCCTGTCTCGACTGGGCGAACGTGGTGTTCATCATCGCCGGCCTGACGGACGTCCTGGACGGCTATCTGGCGCGGAAGTACAACCTGGCGACGGCGTTCGGGCGGGTGGCGGATCCGCTCGTGGACAAGGTCATCGTGTGCGGCGGGTTCGCGCTGCTGGCGAGCCGCACGCCGGCGATCGCGCCGTGGATGGTGGTCGTGCTGATCAGCCGCGAGTTCCTGGTCAGCAGCATCCGGGGATACGCCGAGAGCCACGGCACGGCGTTCGGCGCCGAGCTCGCCGGAAAGGCCAAGGCCGTGGTCCAGATGATCGCCCTCGCCGTGGTCATCTATGTCAAGGCCCACGGTCACCTGCCGTTGCTGCCGGGGACCGCGTCGAGATGGGCCGCCCTCGGCGTGGTCTATCTGGCGCTGCTGTCGACCGTGCTGTCGGCCATCGTGTACGTCGTCAAGGCCCGCCGGTCGTTCGCGGCAAAACGAGACGCCCCACCCGACGCCGGCTCCGACCCGCATGCCCGGCGCGAATGATCCTCCAGAGACCCTCGGTCGTCGTTCCCACGCAACATGGCCGAATTTGGCGTTGCCCCACGTCAACATGGCCGCGATCAAACCCAAACGCTGACCGTACAAGCACTTAGGCTGGTGAAGCCGCGCGACAGGGGAAATCCATGTTGCCGCACGGAAGCGCTTGCCGCGCAGCGATGCGCCGAAAAGCGAACCGCACCGTTCTCCCAAGTACTTACAAATACGTGAGTTAGCAGAAAACTTCCCTTTTCTTGCCGTTTTTTCGGAGTTGTGGCAAGGAATTTGCTCTAACTCAATCGGACAGTCGAGAGGTTCCGGCAACGGGCGCGACCCGTTCCGGCCTCTCGGACTAAGCGAGTGGGTCGGCCGCGGCGTAGCGGCCGGCGCTGTTCGGAGGTCGTGAGATGGCGTAACGTATTCTAAGTTATGCTCCCTCAGGCAGCTCGTCCTGATGGGGCGAAAGGAGGTTTGCGATGAATGCGCAGCGTGTTTGGATCGGCTTGTTGGTCGGCTCAGTGGCTCTGTGTTTCGTGTTGCTGGCGTCCCCAGCGAACGCCGGCGTTGACATTAAGTTGGATTGTCAGATTGCGATGGACAACCCGCTGGAGCCGGGTTGGACGGCAATCACTGGCAACGAGCGCCACGACAACGGAACGGCGCTTGTCCTCGACGAAGGGATCACCGCTGGTGCGACGGCCTGGGGCACCATGAGCGGTCGGTATCGATCAACGACGGGGAATCTGACCGGCTTCAACGACAACCTGCTGATCGACTTCCTGAATCCGGCTGGCAAGACAACAAGCGGCTTCGAGTTCCGCAACATACCGGTCGGCGACTACGTGTTCAGTGTCGTGTCCGGCGATCCGGACTATCCCATCAAGCCGGACGAGATTCAACTGGACGGCGCAACCGTCGCACTCGTGGGGTATGACAAGAACGCCCCCGATCTCGCCGCGCTGACAACTGACTTCAACATTACCGTGATGCAGCACGCGTCAGAGGCCCTCGGCAAGGGCCGGATCACCATCTTCGACACAGACACCAGCGACACCAACGACGGCAAACTCGCCGGCCTCATGCTGGCCAGCGCCCCTGCCGCCCCCATCCCCGAGCCGGCGACGCTAGGCCTGCTCGCGCTGGGCGGACTGGGCGCGGTGATCCGACGCAGGCGGAGGAGTTAGGAGATTACCTCATAGGGACCTGGTGGGGCAGGCATTCTTGCCTGCCAGCGGGCGGACAGGAATGTCCGCCCCACCCTTTGAGAAAGTCTCTGATCGCCTGACCGGCGAGCGTTGACGCATTTCTGAATGGGCGGCCCCCGACGGGCCGCCCATCATCTTTCTGCCTCTTCCCCCAGTTCCCCTCGTCCCAGGTGTCCCCGTGTGCTGGAGTTCCGGGGACGGTATACTTATCTCTTGACACGGCCTCCGCTACTTCCGATATCCAGGACAGGCGCCTTTTTCGGCGACGGACATGAGCGTGTTGTGTGCTCACCCCGTCGGCGCGAGAGGTATCGGGGCCTCATGACGTGCGAGGCTCGGAATCGGACTTCGCAGAAACTGCCCCAGAAAGCGTGGCCGCACAGATTCCTCTTCCCCTTTTCCCTGCTCTGTTGAAAACCCCGGCTCGGGACATTTGAGAGCCCGTGGGCGATCTATAGCCGGGGCCCATGGCCTTATCTTTGCGCACAAGTCGCCGGGGCGAGGGCGCGATGTGGAGTGCGACGTCCTCAACGCCGCTCTGTGCCCGTCGTTTCAAACGACGGCCTGAAAGCGCCGATAGAATCGGCGCAGTGCACAGACCGGCCAGACGTTGATCGGCATACTGGGCGTTCCACGCCCGTCCCTGGCGCCTCCGGCTGCTCCTCGGGGTAAGTTTCATGTACCATATGGTACACCACATGTAACGCGGCGCCCGCGCCTCACCTGCGGGGTACGTTTCATGTACCATATGGTACACGAGATTTGACCCTGAGTGGCCGGCTGCTCCGTCCCCGCAGCACCACGGAGATGTGGGCAAAGATAAGCTCATAGAGGCCGGCTACAGCGCGAACGTGGGCGCGCCAGTGGGTTCTCAACAGAGCACCTTTTTCCGGTTTTCCACTTCCCCTTGTCTTACGCGTGACTGACTCCACAATCCGCAAATCAAATGTCACGAAGCGCCAGATGCCGTCAAGAAATCGCAGAAAAAATGTCTGATCGGCTTGACATGCACGCGGCCTTGTGGTATATTAGGGGGTGAGCGATGTGTTGCGCGCAGAGGCGCACGCGTCGCTCGCCGCTCTTATGGGTGGATGCATGAAAATGTTTTTTTGCAAAGCGAAGCCATTTTGTCGTAACCCGTTGGCGGACATGGGATTGGGGCGGATTTTGCGATTTCGCCCCTGCTCTCGATGCCGTAAAAGGCCACGAGAGGGGCGATAATTTCCACGAAAGTGCTCAAAACGAGCTCAAAACGGCTCAAAACGAGCCCGAAGCGTGCCCAAAATAGGCTAAAAAGGACGCGAACGTGGCGGAACTCATCGCCGGTCGGACAGGTTCACGGGCCTCAGGCGGCGGGGGCGGATCATAATCCCGATCATCATGCGGCTGTTCCCCGCGTGCTCGGCGTTCCGTGGTGGGGCTATTTCGCCGGTGCGCCGAGTTCGTCGGCGCCGATGTCGGGCTTGTCGCCACGGGCGCCGCGGTCGAGGTCTTCGGTGACCTGCTTGAGCGGCAGCGCCTTGTCGATCGCCTCGACGGCTTTCTCGGTCAGGTGCAGGTCGCCCTTGTCGGCGTCGACGAAGTAGTCGGGCACAACCTTGATGATGTTGTTCTTGACGTCGATCTCGCCCTCGTGCCGCTCGATGGAAACTTTGGGCCCGCAGAAGATGTTGTTCTTGACCACGAGGCCGTCGTTGGCGTGGATGACGCGGATGAGACGGCCGAACCGGCTCTTCGGGTCGCAGACGGTGTTGTTCACGATGACGCAGTCGCGGGTATGGTCGGCGAGGATGTTGCTCTCCGGGCAGCGGGTGATGAAGTTGTTGCGGACGACGAAGCCGGTGCAGTGGCGCCGCTCGCCGCGGCCGCTCGAGTTGCCCAGGCAGATGCCGGTGTCGCAGTCGATGAAGACGTTGCGCTCGATCGTGCAGTTCTTCCCGTTCTGCCACATGAAGATGCCGCCGCGGCACTCGCCCGTGGCGCCGTGGATACCGGTGAAGACGTTATCGCTGATGACCCAGTTGTTGGCGCCCATGATGTCCATGCCGCCGATGTAGTTGTAGTGCATCTGGCGGCCGCGGTGGCTGTCCTCCCAGGGGTCGTCGCCGTGGCGCTTGGGCCGGTCGTTGTAGAACAGGCAGTACTGGATGCGGCAGTCATCGATCCACCGGGGCTGGCCGTCCTTGTCGGGGACCTTGACGCCCTTGACGTGGCGCTGCCACACGTTGTGGCTGATGACGTTGTAGATGGTGACTTTTTGTACGCCGTGGTTGGAGTTGATCTTGATGCCGTTCTGGCTGACGTTCTGGACGGTGAGGTCGGCGACCGTGACGCCGGTCGCGTTGCTGATGCAGACGCCCTCGCCGTGGCGGCTCTTCTTGAAGTCGAGGATGACCTTCGTGCGGTCGCCGGACTCGGAGCGGAGCGAGGCGTTGCTCTTTCGGATGTAGAGCGAATGGGTCATCATGTAGTCGCCGTCGGCGACGAGGATCGTGCCGCCTTCCTGGAGGTCGCGGGCGCCCCGGTAGATCTCGGCGACGGTCTTGGCCTTGATGACCTGGCCGGTCGGCTTGGGCAGCGGCGGGGCCTTGGGGTACCACGCCTGGCTGAGCAGTTCTTTCCGCAGGGGCGGGATGTTCGCCGCCTCCGCACAAACTCCCAGCATGGCCGCGAGCGCAATCGCACACATCCACAGCTTGGTCGTCATGGCACACATCTCCTTTCCTCGTCTCGCCGGTAAGACGAGAGGGCCTCTGAGCGGGTTCTGTAATGCAGATTATCACAGATCGTGCGGTCGCGGGCAAGGCTTTTCGTTGTTTCGCTGTGATTCAGACAGTCTTGCGGAACGCAATGGAGAAGCGGGCGCCGGGCGGGGTGCGTCACGGCTGATCCCTTATTCCGGAGCGTGGGGCGGTGAACGGCGCCGTTACACTATTCTAGAATACTAGAATACCAGAATACTAGCATACTGGAATTCTAGAATAATGGAATACACCTCTCAAGTCCTCTGTCTCCGCCGTGTGATTCAGACAGTCTTCGCGGACGGAATAGAAAGGCGGGCACCGGGCCGGCGCGAGCGCAGGTCCGTGGCCGCCGAGACCGCCCGTCCGGCTCCGTTACCGCAGGTCGGGCAACTCGGCACGAGGCGAATGTGTTCGTCTGAACGGCCAGGCGAACACATCCGGAAAATGGCACAAAACGGTGCATGACGGCGTGTCAGGCAACTGTCCGTCTGTCCGGACAGACGGACACTTCATTCGCCCGCTGCCACCCGATCCGGGCTCCCGGCTGCGTCTGGCGGGGTGGTTACGAGAGCCGAGACACGAACGCCAGTGGCCGTCGGCGTACGGCGGGGGTGAGCGAGACGGAACTCCGTGCGTCTTCCGGGAGACTGTCTGAATCACAGGTTGTTTCGTTGTGATGGCGAAGGCGTTGCGGCAGGGTCACGGGGCACGCGACAACCTGCGGCGGCAGTCGAGCTGCGCGGACCATAGCTCGACGGGGTTGCGCGAGTCGGTCAGGATGCGCGCGGGGAGTTCGTCCGCGAGGAACGTCTGCCGCACCTGGTACCCGCGCACGGGCGACCATTCGGCGAAGATGTCGGGGCCGTGTGCCGCGAAGATGGCGACCGCGTTCTCGGGCGGATCACGGTGGAAGCAGATGTCCACGTCCTCGAAGACGGACCGCAGCGTCTTCTCCACCGAGCGCGCCAGCAGCCCCTCGCTCCCGAACAGGAAGCCCTGGTAGTTGACGACCAGGATGCCGCCGGGATGGAGGCGGCGTCTGACAAGTTCGAAGAACTCGCGGGTGAGGAGGTGAAACGGCATGTCGGCGCCGCGGAGCGCGTCGATCACAACTGCCTCATATCGCTCGCGTGTGGAAAGCAGAAAGGCGCGGCCGTCGGCGACGTGCACGGGATGGCGGGCTGGGTCGAATGCGAAGAAGCGGGTGGCCGCGTCCACGATGGCCGGGTCGATCTCAACCGTCTCGCACGGAATCGGGTCAAGCTCTCGGGGAATGAACCCGGCGCCGAGGCCGATGAGCAGCACCTTGCCGCCGTCGTGCGGGATGCCGCGGGCGAGCATCTGGCTGATGAGGTGCGTGTGCGGCATGTGCGAGCGGACGGGGTCGCCTCGGGCGATGCCCTGAACCGTGTTGGCGACCGTCAGGTAGCGGAGGATCCCGCTCTGCCGGACCTCGAGCGGCCCGAACAGGGAACCGCGCCGGAGAAGAACCCCTTCGGGCAGCGGGCCGGCCGACACGAAGAGAGGGCCACACGAGAGAAGCAGCAGGATGATGCCGGCGCGGTTTGGCCCGCGGGCCGCGATGAGAACCGCGGCAGCCGCCATCACCAACACCGCGGCGCACCCGGCAAAGGTGGTCTCGATGGACAAGCTCGGCACCAGCCAGAACCAGGCAAGGACGGCGCCGAGCAGCGATCCGACTGCGGAGACGGCGGAAAGCGATCCGGTGCGCCGGCCGACTTCCTCGACCGCGCGCGTCCGCAGCTTGACGGCCAGCGGGAAGACCGCTCCCAAGGCGATGAAGGGCAGCAGGAACAGCACCGCGGCGGCGCCGAGCGCACCCAAGCGAGGGCCAAGGCGAGTGAACGCGCCGACGGCCTTCTCCCAAAACAAGGCGTCGGCAACGCAGAACGCACCGCCGGCGGCCAGCGCCGCCGACAGGATCCGGGGGGCATGGCCGCGCCAGCGGTCGGCCGCCACGCCGCCGAGGAAGTATCCGCCGGCCAGACCGCCGAGCGCGACGGTGATCATCGCGGCCCATGCATTCAGCCCGATGCCGAACCCCGGTGCCAGTACGTGCGCCCCGGCCAGCTCGATCACCATGACCGCCGCACCGGCCAGGCCCGCCGCGACGGCCACCGCAAATGCGAAGGGTCGTGTCACCGAGGGCTCCCCTGCTCGCGCAGCTTTCCGGCCACCTCGGCGGCCAGCCGGAACAGCGTCTCGGTTCGCTTCCCCCAATCCGAGCTGACGAACCACGCCCAGCCCTCGCCGGGCGAACGCAGGCACGCGCGGATGCGCTCGTCGAGCGCGGCGCGGCAGCGGCGCGCCAGGTCGTCGCCGAGCCTGGCCCGCTTCGCTTTGCCCAGCAGCGCCTTCTCGATGAAGACCCTCGCCTCGATCTCCTGCATGTTCTCGCGGAACGCTTCCGAGCGAGCGGTCGCCACCGGCCCGTCCTTGCCGCGTCCGAGGATGTACGGAACGCCGTAGTTCAGGCAGAGCTGCCCCCAGTACGTCTCGGGGTACCGGGCGGCCAGGCTCGCCCGGCGGTTCCCGCGCCGGTCCTTCAGGACCCGCCAGAACTCCGCGCCGAAGCGCCCGATCCCTCTGAGGCCCCGGGTCTTCGGCCATCGGCTCGTGTTCCACGGCTTCGACGACAGGCGGCTCTCCACCTTGGTGCGGTAGTCAACCAGCGGCGAGGTCGGCTTCATCTCCCGCGGATAATAGGACAACCAGAACGGGTTCTGCCAGCCGTAACCGTGGCCCTGCTCCGGCTCGACCGGATAGCACTTGACCCCCCACAGGGCGACGCACATGCCCACCTCGTGCCCCATCCACTGGTCGCAGTAGTTGTGCGAGTGGACGGCCCACAAGGGCCGGGACACGCCGTTGGTGATGTCGTCCATCGCCTTCTTGGTCGGGCGGTGGTCGCCGAGCAGGCCGAACAGCAGCGACTTCTCCAGGCCGCGTTTCCGAAGGGCCTTCCGCATCGCATCGGTGAACGTCTTCCAGAACTCGCGGCACTCCGGCGTACCCCATCGCGGGCCCTTCGCCTTTTCGAGCGCCCCGGTCTCGGGGTCCACGACCGTGATGAGGATGTCCCGGTCGTGCGTCCGGCCGGGCCCGCTGCCGGCGTGGCCCATCGAGTTCGGCGGCTCCCATGCGTACAGGATCACGCCGGGCACTTTGCCCAGGTGCTTGACGGCCACGTCGAGGTACTTCTCGACGATGCTCAGGTCCGGCGTGAGTTTGCCGTCCGCTCCGCGCATCCAGCGTACCATCGAGTGCTCATTGCCCAGATGCGTCCGCCGAACGCACGTGATGTACACGGTCTTCAAGCCCATCGCGCCCAGCAGGCTGAAGCTCTTGTCGATGAGCTCCCAGTGCTTGTCCGACCACATCGGGGCCGCGTACTCGATGGACAGCGAGCCGGGCGACTGGAAGACGTCGATATAGCCCGTGTACTCCTTCGAGTCCTTCATCGTCCAGTCGATCACGCGGACCTCCAGCGGGATCTGGATGGGCTCGAAGCGCTCGGCGCTGACGGTGATCGTGCCCTCGTAGTCGCCCGGCCGCGCGTCCTTGGGCACCCGCGCGCTGATCCAGAGCGGTTGCACGGCGCGGCCGCCCGAGTAGACGGGCACTTCGGCCGGCGCCGCCTCCTCGAGCGAATCGAACCATGTCGGTAACTTGCCCCGGTACACCCGGGTCTGGCCGTCCGCCCTCACGTAGCGAACCCGCACGACCGAGGCGGGCATGACCGCCGCCGGCCGCCGACCCCGCGCGGCTCGTTGCTTCAGATCCGACACGTGGGTTTTGATCCCGGTGATCGGCTTGGCGGCCCCCAGCACGACCTGGCTGGCGAACTCCCCGTTTCGCACGCCGGTGATCCGGACCGGCCGCAGCGGCTCATACCGGTCCGCGTAGTCGAAGGCGTACACCCGGCTCAGAATGCTGTGGTTCCACGCCAGCAGACGCTCGCCGCGGGCGCGCCCCATGTTGGGCGCCACCGCCGCGCCCGCCGGAGCGGTCAGCCGGATCCGCCACAACGCCATCCGGCACCAGCGGGCCTTGGCGCGGCTGTCGTACACCCCGTAGGCATACGGCTTCACGCGCGTCGCGTAGTACTTCCAGTGGGCCGGTGGCCGATGGATCGACACCGCCAGCAGGTTCACTCCCTTCCTGAGCTTCGTCGCCGGAATCCTGAACCCGGTCAGTTTCCGCATCCGCTTCCTCACCCGATCGGCCACCCCTTTGATGCGGTGGTCGAATGTGCTGATCAACTGGCCCTTGGGAAGCAGATAGACCTCTTCCGGATAGGGCACCGCGTTGGTGTACAGCCCGACCTCGCCGTTCGGCATGAAGGAGCGGGCGATCTCCTTGCCGTTGAGGTACGCCACGGCGCCGCCGAGGAACTCGAGAGAAAACGTGAGGTCCGTCGCCCGAGCGGGATCGGTCACCTCGAACCGGCCGCGCAGGAGCAGCAGCTTCCAGTGCGAGTTGCTCGAGCCCCACCCGCCGTATCGGTGGTTCGGATCTGCAGCGAACATGGGCATCCGACACCTCACCCACGTACTGTCGTCGAAATCCGGCTGCATCCAGCCAGCGGACGTCTCGGCGGGAAGGCGGATGCGCTTCATCTTGACCGGGATGAAATCCGTCCCCGTTGGCTGCTTCCGCCACACCGCGAGCCAGCTCTTGGGGTGCTTGAAGTGGAAGTGGCCCACCGTTCCGTCCGGAAGTTCCACCTCGTCCGTTTCCCACACGATGCGGGCGCGCCACAGGCCGTTCGTGTCGAGAATGACCTTGTCCGCTGCCTTGGGCGCCGTCTCGCCCGCGCTGCTGTTGCCGTCTGCCACGCAGAGCACCGTGGTCGCCAGTGCGACCAGCGAGGCCAGCCAGTTCTTGTGCATAAACAATCGTTCCCGAATGCCGGAAGTCCAGCTTGTCCACTCCGGCCGCGCGGCCGAAGGGGTGCTAATATATCATGCCGCCCACCGTGTTTCAAACCGGCAAAGCCTGAAACCGGCGCCCGTGCCTTGACGCATGCCGAAACCGGCGCTAAAACTCGTGTCAGTGAATCCGGCTGTGCCTTTGCCGAGGAGGATGCCCGATGAGCGGTCAATCCGTGATGATGCTGGTCGTGCTGTTCGCAGTGGCGATGGGGCTTGCTCTCGCGCCGCCCGTGTGGGGCGCACCAAAGGAGATCGCCCTGACGGTGCACAACCCGCTCGCCGTCGCCCGCGACGCCGAGCCGGTGACTGGCGGCGTGCCGCTGGTCAAGGGATTCGCCGCCCGCGGCGACTTGCTCGCGCTGCTCGGGCCGGACGGGAAGCCCGTACCCGTGCAGATCCAAGTCACCGGGAAGTACAAGGACGGCACGCCGCGGTGGGTGCTGTTGGACTTCGTCTCCGACGTGCCGGCGCAAGACAAGGCCGTGTATCACCTGGTGACCGGGAAGCGCAGCCCGGCCCCCAAGACCACGCTGATCTGCAAGCTGGCGCGCGGTGTCGCCACCATCGACACCGGCGCCGCGAAGTTCCGCATCGACACGCGCCGCTTCCGCCTGTTTGACTCGGTGGTGGTCGGCGGCACGGAGCTGATCGACAAGGCAGACAGAAACGTCGGGGCCATCCTGCTGGATGACAAAGGCGAGACGCACACAGGCGACAAGGCGGCGACGAAGGCGGCGTTCGAGGACGCCGGGCCGCTGCGGACGGTCCTGTGCGTGCGCGGCGAGATCGGCCCGCGCACCGGCCCGAACAAGCTGCCGGCGGCGTCTTTCGTCTGCCGCATGCATTTCTGCGCGGGCCGGCCCGAGGCCCGCGTCTTCTTCACCCTGCAAAACCCAAACGCACACAACCATCCGGGCAACCTCTGGGACCTGGGCTCGGGCGGCTCGACGTTCATCGAGGACTTCTCGCTGCGCCTGCCGTTCGCCGGCGGGACCCGCTGCCGCGTCGCCGGGCCCGTCGACGCCAACAAGCTCTACCAGGACTCGTCCGGCGGGCGGAACTGGCGCTCGGCCAACCACATCGACAAGGACTACAAGATCCCGGTGAGCTTCCGCGGCTACCGCGTCTATCAGGCGGACAAGCAGGTCGCCGAGGGACATCGGATCGACGGCTGGCTGCACGTGCGCGGCACGAAAGGGGGCGTCGCCGTCGGCCTGCGCGAGTTCTGGCAGAACTTCCCCAAGGCCCTCGAGTACTCCGACGACCGCGTCCGCGTCGGCCTCTGGCCGGGCGAGTACGCCGGCGTGCACGAGTTGCTCGGCGGCGAGCAGAAGACCCACGAGATGCTCTTCGTCTTCCACGGCGCCAAGACGAAGCCGGAAGCCGTCGAAGAACGAATGAAGACGTTTCACAGCCCGATGTACGCCATGCCGGACCCCGAGGCGGTCCTCGCCTCGAACTGCTTCTGGCCGAGCGCGCCGCTCGACCGCACGAAGTACAAGAAGCTCGAGGAGACGTGCGACATCGCGGTGCACCCCCGCGGCGGCTCGCCCGAGACGATGCAGACGCGGTGGGAGTACATCGACGAATACGACTGGCGCCACTTCGGCGACACGTTCGCCGACAACGAGAACGCCCCGGCCAAGATGCGCAAGGACTTCCCCGAACATCACCCTGGCGGCCGGCCCATCAGCCACTTCGTAAACGAGTACGAGGGCATCTACTCGATCATGCTTCACGGGCTGCGCCGCGGCGACCCGAAGTGGATGTGGATGGCCGACGTGATGTGCCGCCACCACGCCGACATCTGCGTCAACCACACCAGCGCGGACGCGCCCGCGTATAGCCACGGGCCGAGGATGCACACGACGCACGACACCGCCGCCTACCGCAGCACGTTCCGCACCTATCCCATCGAGGCCAAGCGGTACGGCTTGCAGTACGGCCAGGGCGGCGGGCCGAACGCCGGGCACACCTATCACATCTGCCTCGCCCAGCACTACTGGCTCACCGGCGACAGGGTCAGCCGCGAGGCGTTCCTCGAAGTCGCCAACTGGGCCGCCGACAGCCCCTGGTTCAAGAAGCGGATGATGGGCGACAAGCGCGGCTACGGCAACTTCATGATCACGTTCGCCTACGCCTACCAACTCACCGGGGACAAGAAATACTACGACCGCGCAATGACACTGTCCGGCTGGATCGACAAGCCGTTCTCCGGCCTTGGCGGAACGCTCTACGCGAAGGGCGCCGCGCGGTTCCTCCAGATGAAGATCGACAACGGCGAGATCGACGACGATTACCGCAAGGTCCGCGACCTGCTGATGACGTTCGGCGACCTGTACCTGACCCTCCCGGCCAGCCGGTGGACACGCTGGCTCGAACAGCGCTGCTTCCACGCCGAGACGCTCTGCCTCTGCTATCTGTACGCGCCCAAGGACCATCCCGGCCGCGAGAAGTACTACGCCAAGGGCGCGCAGATCATCGACGAAGCGCTCAACCGCTTCCCCGGCCGATACGTTGCGACCAAGAGCTGGATGATGTGCTTCTCCAACACGGGCGCGTACCTGAGGGCCAAGCTCGTCAAGGCGGCCGAGAACGCCAAGTAAGGGGGCGACCAATGCACCTCGCGATTGAGTCGTTGATAGAGACCATTGACGCGGCGTATCAGCCGGGGCGCCACTGGGACCTGCTCGTCGCACTGTGGGAGCAGGAAGTGTGGTTCGACTCGCCCCACCAGCGCGCCGCGGCGGAGCTTTGCACCAAGCTGCTCGGGCAGGCCGGCCTGTCCGACGTCCGCCTCGCGTCCTACCCGTGCGACGGAGAGACGCGGCTCCAGGACTGGACCATGCACATGGCGTGGGACTGTCCCGCGGCGCGGCTGGCGCTCGAAGACGGGACCGTCCTGGCCGACCGCGCCCAGGTCCCCGCGTCGGTCGTGTACTGGTCCGGGCCGCTGGCGTCGGCCGGCGCGCCCGCTGTCGGCGAACTGGTGGACGGCGACGCCATCGACGAGATCACGGCCGACGACGTGAGCGGCAAGTTCGTCCTGACTGCAGAGCCGCCGCAGGTGATGAAGAAGCGCCTGCTGCGCCTCAAGCCGCTCGCGGTCATCAGCGACTTCATCGGCGAAGGACGTGGCCTCACCGACGACACCACCAAGTGGTGCAACACCTGGTCCGACGGCCCCGAAGGTTGGTACTTCCACGCGAACGACACCGTGATGCCCGGCTTCTGCATCTCACCGGCGACGGGCAGGCTGCTGCGGGCGCGCCTGGCGGCCGATCCGCACCTGAGGCTCACCGGCTTCTGCGACGCCCGGCTCTACCAGGGCGAGGGCCAGAACGTCACCGCGGTGCTCGAAGGTACGGACCCGTCGCACGAGATCTGGCTCTACGGCCACGCGTGCGAGCAGGGCGCACACGACAACACCAGCGGCGTGAGCGTCCTGGTCGAGACACTGCGCACGCTCAAGGAGCTGACCGACGCCGGCAGGCTCCCGCCGCCGCGACACAGCATCCGGATCATCACCACCGAAGAGTGCATCGGGATGATCGCGTTCGCCAGCTTGCAGGACGAGCTGCGGCGGAAGGCACTCGTCGGCTTCAACGTCGATGGCGCCGGCGACCTCGCCACGCCCGACAGCTCGTTCTACATCCACTACGGCCCAATGAGCAATCCGACATTCGGCTGGGCGCTCGCGGCGCTGCTGGCCGGCGCGATCAAGCAACGCGCGGGCGACGACTGGTACTGCGGGACCAAGCGGTTCGTGCCGACCGCCGACGACATGATCGGCGACCCGAACTGCGGCGTCCCGTCGATGTGGCTCGGCAAGGGCGGCACGTCGCTCGGCTACCATTCCAGCTCCGACACGCCCGACGTGTGCAGCCCACATTCGCTCCGCTGCAACACCCTGCTCATCGCGGCGTGGGCGTACACGATGGCGACGATGAACGACGACGCGGCGCAAGCGCTGATCGAGCCGGCGGCGAAGTGGATCGACGCGAACATCGTGACGACCGGCGCCGATGATGCGGCGCGGCTCAGCCGCTGGGCCGCCGGACGCACACTGCGCGACCTCGCCCGATTCGGCGTGAGCGAGTCGGTCTTTGAGAAAGCGGCGGCGGAATACGCACCGGCCGGCGCGCCGCCGCTGCCCGACCTGTCGGCCGGCGGCCCAGTCTACAAGCGGACCGTGTGGGGCACGTGCACATACGAGACGCTGCCCGTCGAGCGCCGCGCCGGTCTCAGCCGCTGGTCCCCGGCGGCCACGGCCGGGTTGTATTGGACGGATGGCGTGCGGACGTTACCCGCCGTCGAGCGCCTCGCCCGCGCCGAGCTCGGTCCCGACGCGAAGCTGGACACACAGCGCCTGATCGAAGGCAACCTAGAGAGCGGCACGCTGGTGCCGACCGCCAAGCCGTGGGGCCTGCGAACGCACGGGGGGCAATGATGGACGATCAAGAGAAGACGACGCCGGACGACGCCGATCCCGCGGCCGATCCGTTGTTTTCGTCATAGTGCCTGGCACTATGAGATTTCAGAAGTGCTAAGACCGCAGGGACTTACAAACGGCGCTTGAATCAGCCCCGCCCGCGTGGTAGGATTCGCCGTTGCTCGGAGGAGACGGCAATTGGGTCGCCCCCTGAGGCTCACGTATTTCGGCGCGCTCCACCACGTGACCATGCGCTGCAACAACAAGGAATTTCTCTTCGACCCGCGCAGCCAACGCATGTTCCTCGATCTCCTCCGAGAATGCTGCGCGAAGTTCGACATCCCGCTCTACAACTACT
This sequence comes from uncultured Planctomycetota bacterium, assembly GCA_964505325.1. Lineage (GTDB taxonomy): Bacteria > Planctomycetota > PUPC01 > PUPC01 > PUPC01 > CAZDHT01. The sequence continues at coordinate 46,176 of CAZDHT010000003.1, forward strand.
GCCTGATGACCAACCATGTGCATCTCCTGTTCACGGTCGGCGCAGACGACGTGCTCTCGCCGTTCATGCACCGGTTGGCCAACGTGTTCGCGAAGCGGTTCAATGCGATGCGTGGACGCAAAGGACACCTGTGGGAAGGACGCTTCGTGAGCACAGTTGTTGAGCCCCAGACCTATTTCTTTCGCTGCATGGCGTATATCGACCTCAACCCTGTTCGCGCCGGCATGGCGGATCATCCCATCGAGTATCCGTGGTGCGGCCATCGCCATCTCGCAGCGGAGGACCAGACGATCATTCGGCTTCACGAGCTGTACCTGCAATTGGGTGATAACCCCGAGAGCCGGTATCGGACTTACCTTGAACTTGTGGGCGAAGAAGCCGAACGCAAGCCGCACTCGTTAGCGGGGGCGCTGTTTGTCGGCAGCGATGGTTTCGCGTCGCGAATGCTGAAGCGTTTCGGCATCGAACCCGGCCGCCGCCCGCGCGTTCGTCGCGCTGACTTGGGCGGCGGGGTGCGATGCGTCGAGTTGATCAAGGGCGGAAGCCGGGGCAAATTCGTTCCGGCCCCGTAAGACCCAGCAAGGCCAGCCGTTATGAATTCTCATAGTGCCAGGCACCTTGAGATTCAGGCAAGTCGTTATGAATTCTCATAGTGCCAGGCACCTTGAGATTCCCGTCTCAGGCACCGGCAGACAGGAAGGCCCGTCATGCGCTTCATTGAAGCCCGATTCCGTTCCCTCTATTTCGCGATGCTGGCCAGCTTCGCGATGTTCGGCGTGTGCGTGACCATCATCGGCGCCACCCTGCCCCGCATCCTCGACGATTTCCAGTGGGGTTACCTGGCAACCGGTATCGTGCTGTGCAGCGGCTCGCTCGGATATCTCGTTTCGGCGTTCGTGTCCGGCATGCTCGCGCACCGGATTGGGCCGAAGCGGGTCGTCGTGATCGGGCTCGGGTTGCAGGCAGTCGGCCTGTCGCTGTTCGTCACGACCCCAAACGTCCCCTTCAACATCCTGCTGTACTTCCTGATCGGGGTGGGACAGGGCGGGATGGAGGTGGTGGTCAACTACGCGGTGGTGCGAATGGAGCGCGGCGGCAAGAGCCGCCTGATGAACCTGATGCACGCTGCGTTCTGCGTCGGCGCCGTCGCCGGGCCGTTCGCCGTGGTCACCCTGATGGGGGTGTGGCAGGTTGTCTACCGCCTGATGGCGGTGGCGGCGCTGGTGATGGCGGGCACCATGGCGCTGCTCCCGTTCTCGCGGCTGGGCGGCGACAACGAAGAGCACAGGGACCGACTGCGGACGCTCCAACTCATCAGGCACCCGCTGCTCATCCTGTCGTTCCTGATCCTGGTCATTTACGTCGGCACCGAGCTAGGCACGTCGGCGTGGGTGGGCGAGTACTTCGAAACGGTCCTCGGAACGTCGCCCTTCACGGCGGCGATGATGGTCTCCATTTTCTGGTTCGGGCTGTTGATCGGACGACTGGGGCTCTTCCTGGCATATCATGGCAGACGCCAAGCCGAGGTATTGCTGATCCTGGGCGTCATCTGCACCGGCGGGCTGCTCTTCGCCGTGCTGATGGAGGGCCCGTGGCTGGCCGGCGCCGGATTCTTCCTGGCGGGGCTGGGGTACTCGGCGATCTATCCTTTGGTAATGGCCCTGATCGGCAAGCATTTCAAGCGGGGCCAGGGCGTCGCGGGCGGCTGTGCCGCCGCCGGAGGCGGGATCGGGTCGTTCGCGTCACCGTTCGTGACCGGCGCCATCGCCGAGCGGTACGGCATCCGGCGGGGGTTCGTCCTCTACATCGTGCTGAACGTCTTTATGGTTGCCCTCATTTGTGCTATGATCTGGCAGACCCGCAGGCATGAAGATGGCGAGGGCGGCCGGGCGCCCGACCCGACGACGTGAACCCGCACGGCGATCGCCGGCAATTGTCGATCGACGTCTGTCGCGCCGAGAGATTACGGCGCCGGAGAGGTGACCTTCTGATGACATTCGACAGCGGCACGTGGCGACTTGAGGCGGGCAACGAGTGGGTCGCGCGCGATCCGTTCGGAGAAATCAAGGCGGCGGACCGGTCGGAGCGGCCGGCGTCGGTCTGTGATGACCACGGCGTCGTGCTGCGCGCCGCGCGGAACGGCTACGCGTCGTTCCGGCTGTGGGTCTCGGGCCAGGGCGAGTACCGGCTGTCGGTCGAGGTCGATGCGCCGCTCGAGGTCGACCTGTTCGGTGCGTGGTATCATCGGATGGCGGGTGATGAGCCGCAGTGGTTCGCCGACGCATTGATTCCGGCGAACCACGGGAGCGTTCACACGTTGCCCGATCCCGACAACGCCATCGACGGCCAGGCGTGCCAGGAGTTCTGGGTCGATGTGTTCGTGCCACGCGATGCGCCGGTCGGCGCGGTCACCGGGCGCATCACGCTGAACGACATCGAGCTGCCGCTTCGGGTCGAGGTGCTCGAACCGGTCATCCCGGACGACGACGCGGTGATCATGAACCGCCATTCGTACGGCTGCCGCTGGGTCCACGAGCAGTATCCGAGCGTCTTCTCCGGCATCGACGAGCCGGCCGAGCGCTGGGCGCGGACCATCGAACTGCTCCATCACATCTACCGGCTGGTCTACGAACATCGCGGGCTGTTGACCAACCGGGGCGTCGGCCACGCCAACACGTTCGACCTGATCTACGGCCCGACGTTGGAGGGCCGCGGCCGCGAGAAGCACATCGCCGACTGGACCTGGTTCGACCGTCACTACGCGCCGCTGTTGGACGGCTCGGCGTTCGAAGGCGGGCGGCGGCCGGCGAAGCCGATCTGGTGCGTGGCGACGCCGATGTGCGCCGAGTGGCCCGCCGACTACCTCTACTGGGGCCAGCCCGGCTACGAGGTCGAGTTTGTCAACTGCGTCCGCCAGTTCGACCGGCACTTCCGCGCAAACGGCTGGGTGACCACGCACCCGTACTTCTTCTTCGTGCACAAGAAGCGCTACCGCTGGCTCGAGTGGGACGGCGACGAGCCGAAGCACGCCAAGGACCACACGTACTTCCTCGAGATGGGCCGGCTCCTGCGGAAGGCGATCGGCGACACGCCGGTACCGTGGCTCTACCGCATCGACGCGAGCTGGCAGATGAAAAAGGAGTTCGAGGAGTTCGAGGGCGTGATCGACTGGTGGGTGTGCGGCGGGTTCATCAAGTGGTATCCCGATGAGGTGCGAGAGGTCATCAAGCGCGGCGACGTGATCTGGCAGTATTCGGGCCCGCCGCCGATCACCGCGGCGAGTTCGAGTTGTCTGGAGCACGTCTGGCGCGCGTTCGGGCGCGGCACCAGCGGCCACTGCTACTGGAACGCGTTCAGCTCCTGTCCCGACCCGTGGTTCAAGAGCAACGGCAACGCCACGCAGCTCTTCTACCCCGGGGGCCGCTTCGGCGTGGCCGGACCGATCCCGTCCGTGCGCCTCAAGCTGGAACGCAACGCCGTGCAGGACGTCAACCTGCTCGCGGCGAAGCCCGAGGGCGTCAAGCAGCGGCTCATCGAGAGCGTTCCCGTGTGGCTGTGGCAGGAGCCGCCGGCCGCCGTCAGAGAGCTGCCGCCCGAAGAGTGGGACAGCCGCAACCTGACCGGCTCGCAGGACGACCTGATGTCGAAGACGCAAGCGGTCGATCCGCTGTGGTGGGCCGGCGTGCGCGACGCGGCGCTCGCCTGACGTCCGATGGATCGGGCGCGGAATAGGTCCAATAGGTCCTATAGGACTTATCCTGGAGGACAGACACACATGCAGCCCCACGACATCCGCACCGAGTTGCTTCGCCTTGCCCAGATCGCCGCGACCCTTTTCGACGGCGAGGACGTCAAGCGGATCATCAGCGCGAGTGCGATGGCGCACATCGCGAAGCCTGACACGCAGTACCGCTTTCTGTCCGCCGACCACTACGACGTGGCGCACGGGCCGTTTCTCCGCGTGAAGAAACTGCTCATGCGCATCGAGCGGCTGAGCGATCTGGTGGTCAACGGCGCGGTTTGGGTGCGCGTGCCGGAGACCGACAACGTGACGGCGGCTCTGCACAACGGACCGCATCACCGCTACTATCAGTTCGGCGCCCAGCAGATCGCGGCGCCGCCCGAGATGCGGAAGGTCTTCGAGACCGGGGAGGTCGTTGCCGCGCCGAGCGGACCGGATGACACGCACGTCACCGCTCTGGCGCCGGTTCGCGACAGCCTCCAGGACGTGGTGGGCGTGGTCGAGCTCACTGCGCCGGTGGACCCGGCCGCCCCAGCGTGGAGCTGACACGAGCGCGCCGCCGCACGTGCTCGGCGGCCGCGGGATGGTTCAATGGTTGACAGCACATTTGAAGTCGTCTACCTGGCGGGTTTCATCCTCGGGTCGGTGATCCGGATCGTCTACGCCAGGCCACGCAGACGGCGCAGCATCACGGCCGACCGCAGGACGCGGCTGGACGCGGCCCTGCTGTTCTTCGCTTCCGTGGGACTGATCCTGCCTCTCGTCTACGTGCTGAGCCCGTGGCTCGACTTCGCGGACTACGACCTGCCTGCGTGGGCCGGCTGGGCGGGAGCCGCGGTCTTCGCCGGCGCGTTGTGGCTCTTGTGGAGGTCGCATGTCGACCTCGGACGCCACTGGGCGCCCGTCCTGCAAATCCGGGAAGAACAGCCGCTCGTCACTCGGGGCGTCTACCGGCACATCCGGCATCCGATGTACGCGGCGCACTGGTTGTGGGGGATCGCCCAGGCGCTGCTGCTTTGGAACTGGCTCGCGGGGCCGGCCATGCTGGTGGCGTTCCTCCCCCTGTACCTGGTCCGGGTCCCGCGCGAGGAACGGATGATGCTGGACCATTTCGGCGATGAGTATCGGTCTCACATGAGGCGAACGGGCCGCATCATTCCGCGCCTGTGGAGATGAGGCGCGGCGGCGTTGACCGCGGGGCAAAGACGCGGTATCCTGCGCGTATCCGGCGCCAGCCGAGGCCGGGCCTTTCAGCACCGAACGCCTGGGCGAAGCGAAGGCCCCTGAGGAGAACGACAATGGCGAAGAAGCTGAACATCACGGTAGTGGGAGCGGGCAAGGGCGGGCCGTCGATGGCCGCGCACCTCGTCTCGATGGGATTCGACGTGACGCTGCACGAACAGCCCGCATTCGCGCACAAGATCAAGCCGTTCATCAGGCGCGGCGGCATTCGGTGCAGCGGCGAGGTGAAAGGCTTCTTCAAGCCGGCCGCAATGACGACCGACGCGAAGCGGGCGGTGGCAGATGCCGACGTCGTGATGACCGCGGCGATGGCAATGGGGCACGACGCGATCGCCAAGACCATCCTGCCGCACATGAAGGACGGCGCCCTGCTCGCGTTCAACACGGGATACTACGCCTGCCTCCGCTACTGGCCCAAGGTCAGGCGGCTCAAGAAGAAGGTCCTGCTGGCCGAGACCGACATCCTCCCGTACCTGTGCCTGCGGACCGGGCCGCACAGCGTCCGCATCGACGGGATCAAGAAGGAACTCGGCGTGGCCTGCATCCCGGCCTCGGACACGGCCGAGGCCGTCCGCCTGCTCAACCGGACGAAGATCCTCCGCTTCTTCGCGCGGAAGCACTCCCTCGAAGTCTCGCTCAGCAGCATGAACCTGCTGTTCCACGCGCCCATCGTGCTGTTCAACATGGCTGCGAGTGAAAACACGAAGGGCAATTACGTCTTCTACCGCGAGGGCGTCTCGCCCGGCATCGGCAAGATCATCCACGCGATGGACGCCGAACGCATCGCCGTCGGCCGCAAGCTCGGCGTCGAGCTGACGGATTGCGTCAAGGCGACCAAGCGGCTGTACGACAAGTACAACGTGCGCGGAAAAACTATCGACCAGTGCCTCGCCTCCAACCTGGCGTACGCCAAGGACGTCTTTCCGATGCCGAGCATCCGCGACTTCGCGGTGTTTCATCAGGACCTCGCGTACGGCCTGCCGCCCATCGTCGAGCTCGGCAAGCTGCTGAAGGTTGCCACACCGGTGACGCGGATGATCGTCGACATCGCCAACCTGGTCTGCGAGACCGACTATGCGAGAGAGGGCCTCAACCTTCGCAAACTCGGCATCGCCGGGATGACCCGGGGCAAGCTGCTCCGCTACCTCGAGACCGGCAGGAAGTAGCTTCGATCGAACACGATTCCGCGTGAGGATGAGCTGAGAGATCAACCGAGGACGGGGAACATCGCCGACCGATTCGGCATCATCGACTGAGGCACCGACGTTGGCCGAGACCTTCCAGACCGACCACTACGCCGCGTACCGCATGGACTACCACGACCCGCACCGTGAGCTGGAGCCGCCCGAGCGTGAGATCGAGGTTGTCGATCAGGCGCTGACGGCGCTCCACACGGCCGGCGCCCTGCCGCACACCGGCTACTACCACGCGAAAATGCTCGCCCACCGCGAAGCGGTGAGGGAGCTCTTCGAGATCCCGTGGACGGCGATCTCGCCGCGCATGCAGCGCCTGCTCTACGCGATCAGCGCGGTCGTCCAGCCGCAGAACATGATCGCCGCCGGGGTCTTCTGCGGCAACACGTTTATCTCGAACGCCGGGGCGGCGGTCGGCCCCGGCGCATGTTACCAGGCGAAGCAGCTCATCGGCGTCGAGATTGATCCCGACAGGGCCGCGCTGGCCGAGCGGAACGTGCGGCGGATCGACACGACCGGGGTCGCCCGGATCGTCGCTGACGACGCGCTCAACGTCGTCGCGGGCTTCGACGGCCCGATCCATCTGCTCTATCTCGACGCCGACGGAACGCCGGAGCAGGGCAAAGGCATCTACCTGGACATCCTCCGGGCCGCGTACGACAGGATGCCGCCCGGCGCGGTCGTCCTCGCGCACAACAGCTTCAACTGCGCCGAGC
>CAZDHT010000003.1:53078-58885 GCA_964505325.1 uncultured Planctomycetota bacterium
GTCCGCGACCCCGCCCGCTTCCGCGCCAGCGTTAACGTGGTCTTCGACCCGGAAGGCCTGGAGGTGTCCCGTCGGTAGGCCGGTGAGCGCCGAAAAAAGAGTGTTGAGCCGCCGCCGCCCCGGCATTAGAATCCGCCTGCGACAACGTCCGGAATTCTTGTCACGAGGGACCCACGCGATGACAGTACCGAAGAAGCTGGTCCGTATGCTGGCGCTGTGCGCCGGGTTGGCGGTCATTGGCTGCGCGTCGGCCGGCGCGGAGATGGCGACGATGAGCTTGAAACCGACCATCGGCAAGCCGGAGGGCGATGCCGTAACCCTCACGTTCGATGTCATGATGCCCCTGGGCGACAAGCGGGTCCTCCGCGCGGAACTCGCGCTGAACGGCGGCAACGGCATGGAGGTCGTTGGCCTGAAGCCGCTTGCCCCGTGGTACAACTCGTTCGACGTGACCGAGCTGACGCGGAGATGGGCGGCCGCTTCGGGCCGCGCCGGCGTCCTTCAGTTGAGGGGCGTGTCCAAGGTCAAGCCGGAGAGCATCCGGCTGCTCGTCACGTATGAGGGCAAGCCGGCGAACGTCCCGCCGCAGGTGAAGGGCCTCGAAGTCGTCCACCGCGCCGGGCAAACGTTCATCACGTTCCAGGAGATCGACGATCGCTCGGCGGACGCGTCGCCCAGGTGGGCCGACCTGAAGACGAAGCTCGACAAGATGGACGCCGAAAAGACGGTCCGCTACCTCGTCTTTCGGCACGGTAAACCCATCACCGCGAAGAACGTCGCTCGGGCCGAGCTGCTGGCCCGCGTCAAGCCGATGTCGGGCTACAACGTCCGCGGCCGCTCGGTTGACGAACTGATCACCCTCGTCCGCAAGCAGGCGGTGGACGACGCCGAGCTGGCCCGTCGGCTCGCCCGCACCAGCGAGCTCAAGCGATACACGCCCAACCATCCCGCGATGGCCGGAGTGCCCATCAGTCGGCTCGCCATCGACGACGGGGTACCGTTGCCCGTCAAGACCGGGCTGTACGTGCACCAAGCGTCCGCAGCGGGCAGAGCCTACTACGCCGTGGTCGCCGGCGTGGACGGCGTCGCCAACACGCGTGACTTCCCGCCCGGCAACAGCCTCACTAAGCCGGTGGACGAGACGGTCGGCGCCGGTGTGCCCGTCCTCCAGGGCGCGGTGAACGTGACGGTCTTCTTCGACTATCCCGGACAGCGGCTCCGCTACGTGCAGTGGGCCGCGCCGCCGCTCGCCAACCTGCCCAACCAGTACTACAACTGGGGCGTGTTCGTGCCGCGCGACTACGGCGTGGGCGGGCCGCGACGCCTGAGCATCTTTTTCCACGATGGCAACCAGCGTTACCTCAAGATGCCGTGGCCGCACCGACAAGACTGCGTGATTATCGCTCCGCACGACGCGCCGTTCCCGTCGTTCGGCATCGGCTACAACGACGCTCTCGGGACACTCAGGCCGTTGCAGCAGGGCGTCGTGCGGCCGTTCTTTCGGCGTCGGGTCGACGCGATGCTCAAGTGGGCGATCAGGAAGTTCGATGCGGACACGGGCCGGATCTCGTGCGGGGGCGGCGGCTACTGGGGCGGCACCGCCGCGCTCCAGTACGGCATCCGCCGACCCGGCCGCATCGCCTACGTGATGGCCGACGGCAGCCCCGACCCCGACCCCGCGCGAACGCCCGACACGTACGTCCAATACCCGTGGCGAAAAGGCCGCCCGCGCCCGACGCCGCGCGGCAGCATCGACCGTGTGTGGGGCCGGCCGGAATGGAAGCTCCAGGCCGAAAGCGGCAAGACCATCTGGGAAGAGGCTGGCCTCCCCGCGTTCGTGCGGGCGAGCAAGCATCCCCTGCCCTACCTCTCTCTCGGGTCCGGCTCGATGAGCGTCACCTGGAAGCAGCAGACGCACCTGATGATCGCGTACAAGGAGACCGGGAATGCGTTCATGAGCCAGTTCTACTGGGGCGGAACCGGCCACGTCCCGCTGCCCGCGGGCGCGTTTGAGCCGCGCACCGACCGCCCGATGCTCGCGTGCTGGCCGCTCGGCTATCACCCCAACGCGGCTTTCTTCGACAAGTACTTCTTCACCGGGGTGCGCGGTTACGGCGGCGGCAGCCGGCTCAACGACCGCATCCGGTGGGAGTCCGAGACCATCGTCGATACCGCCGAGAAGCTCGAGATGACCATCTACAGCGAGCCGCACATCACCTACGCCGGCAGCGTGACCGCGGTGACGACCGTCCGCAACGCGCAGAACTTCAAGCCCGCGCCCGGCGAGAAACTGAAGTGGAAGGCCGGCAAACAGGGCGGCGAGATCACCGTGGACAGGGACGGCCTCATTGTGATCCCCAGCCTCACGTTCACACGCGCCCGGACGAGGCTGATCGTCGCCCGATAAGGCGAATAAGGTGCCAGGCACCTTATTCAGTGGCCGAAAACGGCACCCAAATGCCAGTTCTATAAGGTGCCTGGCACCTTATTTACAAAAGGAAGCAAGGAAATGAAGCGGAGCAGACTGTTCTTCGCCGGTTTGGCCGTGTGCCTGGCGGGTGCATCCGACATCCATGCCGCAGACGGGTTCCTGACCACCACGTTCGGCAACGGGCCGAAGTGCAAGCACCCCAATACCCTCAAGATCAGCGGCAACGTGATCCGCTTCGATCTGTCCGCGTTGCCCGGGACCACGCAAGTCCACCGTGCTGTGTTGCGCGTACCCGCTCGCGGGCATCAGCGCGGGGTTTCGGTGGTGCTGCGGCCGGTGGGCCTCGAAGGCGCAGGCGACTTGCAGACGCGGCCGCCGCGCCACGTGACGTTCGACGCGACACGGGCGGCGAAAGCGTGGGTGAAAGATCCCGCGTCGAACAAAGGCATCACGGTGATCAACAGCGCAGGCGTTCGGTTCGACAATGCCGTGCTCGAGGTCAGCTACGCGGGCGAATTGAAGGAGCCGACCGCCAACGTGACCGAGCTGAAGGCCGTCCACCAGTCCGGCCAGACGTTCCTGACCTGGAAAGAGATCGACGACCCGATCAGCGAGGACGCCCCCAAGTTCGAGGACTTCGAGAAGCGCATCATCGAGGCCCGCAAGCAGCGGAACCTGCGATACCGCGTCTATCGCCACACCAGGCCCATCACCGTCGACACCCTTGGCGATGCCGAGCTCGTCCGTGAGGTCCAGGACATCATCCCGTGCTGGAACCTGCTCCAGATTCGCATCACCGAGCACCCCAACCAGGGCACGCCGACGAAACGCTCGTTCCTGCGGGGCGGCAACCTGGCGCTCAACCACGTCATGCAGCGCTACCGGATCACGAACGGTGGCGAGCCGCTCCCGCGCGCGACCGGCCTGGTCGTGCTCACGGCGCGGAAGCCCGGCAAGCGATACTACGCGGTGACCGCAGTCATCGACGGCGCCGAAGCAGTGGCCAAGCTCGACGCCGGTTGCAGTCTCGCCGACGCGGTGGACGAGACGCCATCGAAGTTCCCCGCGGCGATCTACCTGCGGTCCGCGAAGACAAAGGGCGGGCGCGGCTGCGACGTCGACGTCTTCAACTCGTGGATCGGGCCGCCGTACCACAACCTGCCGATCATGTCCGAGACGTTCATCGTCCGCTGGAAGAACTTGCCGAAGGGGAGCGAGAAGGACCGGCTGCCGCTGCTGGTGGTGACCAGCACCTATGGCGGGTCGGCCACCGAGCTGGGCAACCCCGGCTGGCACAACGCGCGGGTGCAGGTGCCCGGGTCGCTGCGCGTCGGCGTGACCGAGGGCGGCGTGTGGCAGGGCTTCCACGAGTGCATAGGCACCCTGCGCGGCTATGATCGCGGGGTGGTGCACAACTATCCGCAGCGACGCGTGCTCGGCGCCGCACACTGGGCGATGTGGAAGAAGGACCTGTTCGTCGATCCGGAGCGCGTGTACTTCTGGAGCCAGCTCGGGTTCTGGGCGCTTCGGCACGGCGACGTGTTCGCCGTGGTGATGTCGAACGGCTACGGCAACCCGAACATCGGCAAGCTCTACCAGAAGCACGGCTGGAAATGGGGGCCGTACCCGAAGGCCTCGAAGAACTTCGCCGGAATGGATCAATGGGAATACATGAACATGGCGAAGTTCGTCCGCGAGAACCCGACCGTCGAACTGCCGTTCTGGATCTGCTTCCCGGCGTACGGCGCCTATCCGGCCCACACCATCGGCGACTTCGGCTTCGAGCCGTGGCCGGAGATGATCCACGCGATGGCGAGCACGAAGCGAGCGTTCGCCGCCAACTGGTCGAGCAACGGCCCGGGCTCGGTGCGGCCGCTGATGGTCGCGATGGTCTCGAGGATCCGCCTGCACCAGCCGTTGCCGGCGTTTACCCACTGCTCGCTCGACCAGTCGCCCGGTGACGGCAACCACGCCGACGCCGAGAAAGGCGGCGGCATCAACATCCATCAGCGCTGGGACACGGGGACCGTCGTGGACGAGCCGGGCAAGTGGGCGATGACGATGTGGCTCGCCGTCGACACCACTTGCACCACCGATGTGACGCCGCGCCGGTGCCAGAAGTTCAAGGCCAGACCGGGCGAGCGGTTCACGTGGACCGTCACGCCGGACGGCGCGGAGGCGCCGGCACAGTCCGGCACGGCGGTCGCGGACAAGTGGGGGCTGGTGACGGTCAAGGGCCTGAAGCTGAGCAAGGACAAGGTCCGGCTAACCATCGAGCGGAAGTGAGGACGGCGATGAAACGAGTAATCGCGGGGCTGCTGGTGCTGGCGACGGCTCTGCTGTCGTGTGCTGCGGGTGCCGACGTCAAGGCGTTACACCGCGCCGGGCAGACGTTCATCACGTGGGACGAAGTCGAGAAGCTGCCGGGCGGTGCGCAGCTCACCTGGGGCGTCGCGAAGCAGATTCTCGCCAAGTCCAAGGTGACCTACCGCATCTACGCCCATGACACGCCCATCACCGCCGCCAGTCTCGGCAAAGCGACGCTACTCGGCGAGGTCAAGCCGCTCTCCGGCTACGACCTGAACGGGCGGAACGTCGAGACCCTCATCGCAGGGGCGATGATCAAGCCCGACCAGATGGGCGAGCTGGCCAGGAACTACAACGGTTTCATCCGCACGTGGCACATGGACCACCAGCGGATGGACCGCTATCCGCTCGACCGATTCGTGATCGACGAGCAGGCCGGGCCGCTGCCGCCGGGCACGGGGCTCTTCGTGGCCCATCCGAGGGACGCGGGGGCGCGCCACTACGCGGTCGTCGTCTGCCGCGAGGGGGCGCCCGATCCGAAATCGCTGATGGCCGTGGGGCCGGTCAAGGAAACGGTCGGCCCTGGCGAGCCGGTCTGCCAGGGCGACGGCCTGTGGGGGCCGTACTTCGACTATCCGGGGAAGCGGAAGGTGTACGTGCAGTGGTGCGGGCCGCCGCTGGCGCCGAAGCCGATGTACTTCAACTGGTCGGTGCTCGTCCCGCCCGATTGCCCGAACCGGGCCCCCGTCGAACTGTACTTCCACGGCGGCAATTACTCGTACGCCAAGCCCAACGTGAAGCTGATGCGGAAGAGCGTCCAGATCGCGCCGCACGACTGGCCGTTCAGCGGGTGGTACGGCTACCGCAGCGCGGACGGCGTCGTCCGCAACCACACGCAGAAGCGCATCGTCGCGTTCCTCGAATGGGCGAAGAAGAAGCTGCCCGTCGATCCCGACCGCATCGTCCCCGTTGGCGGCGACGGCGCCGCGATGCTGGCGCTCGGCTACCCCGACCTGTTCGCCTACGTGATCGTCACCGGGTTCGACCGCTCCGGCGGCGTGTTGAACAC
>CAZDHT010000004.1:0-55730 GCA_964505325.1 uncultured Planctomycetota bacterium
ACACGCAACAAAGACTCAGCACACGGTTCATCATCTCAGTTCTCCATTGACCAATCATCACACCTCACGGCAGGAAACGTCCCCGTAAAGAAATTCCGTGCCGCCCTCAGGCCCTGGCGATCCAAACTTGTACGTGCTGTTTGTCAACCTATGTCTCTACTTCCTCTCCCACCGGACGCCGTCGGGGGTGTCTTTGAGGGTGATGCCCTGGGCGGCGAGGTCGGCGCGGATGGCGTCGGCGCGCGCGAAGTCCTTGGCCTTTCGGGCGGCCTCGCGCTCGGCGATGAGGGCCTCGACATCGGCGTCGAGCGACTCCTCTCTTGCTTCGGGCAGCACGCCGAGGACCCGGTCGAACTTGCGAATCACCGCAGCGGCCCTGGCGCCGTCCGCCGCGCCGACGTCGAGCCTGTTGACGTCCCGCACGAAATCAAAGATGTGCCCCAGCGCCCCGGCGATGTTCAGGTCGTTGTCCATCGCCGCCTCGAAGTCCGCCTCGACCTCCTCGAGCCGCTTCTCGACCTCCGGGTCCTCACCATCGCCGGTGGCCGCTTCCATGTTCGCGACGAATTCCTTGAGCCGCTTGATGGCGGCGTCCGACGCCTCGACCGTGTCAAACGTGAAGTTGAGCTGCTGCCGGTAGTGCGCGGAGAGCAGCGTGTAGCGGATCGGCATCGGGTCCAGGCCCCTGTCGAGCAGGTCGCGGATGGTATAGAAGTTGCCTTTGGACTTCGACATTTTGCCCCCGTCGACCAGCAGGAACCGCGCGTGGAGCCAGTACTTGACGAAGGGCTTTCCGGTGGCGCCTTCGGACTGGGCGATCTCGCATTCGTGGTGCGGGAAGATGTTGTCCTCGCCGCCGGTGTGGATGTCGATGGTGTCGCCCAGGTACTTCTGCGACATCGTCGAGCACTCGAGGTGCCATCCCGGATAGCCAACGCCCCATGGGCTCTCCCACTTCATAATGTGGTTTGGGTCCGTGACCCAGAGCGCGAAGTCGTGGGGGTTCTTCTTGTCCGGGTTCACGTCGATCCGGGCGCCCGCTTCGAGCTTGTCGAGCGTGTTGCCGGAGAGCTTGCCGTATTCGGGGAACGTCGTCACGTCGTAGTAGACGCACCCGTTGACCTCGTAGGCATGACCCTTGGCGATGAGGGCCTTCACTGTCTGGATCATGTCGCCGACGTGCTCGGTAGCGCGGGGATAGACCTTGGCGCGCTTGAGGCCGAGCGCGTCGATGTCCTCGAAGAAGGCGTTCATGTAGAACTCGGCGATCTGCCACGGGTCTTTCTTCTCGGTGCGGGCAGCCTTTTCGAGCTTGTCCTCGCCCTCGTCGGCGTCGCTGGTCAAGTGGCCGACGTCGGTGATGTTCATGACCTGGTCGACCTCGTAGCCCTTGTACTCGAGGTAGCGACGCAGCAGGTCGGCCAGCATGAACGAGCGGAAGTTGCCGATGTGCGCGTACATGTAGACGGTCGGGCCACAGTTGTACATCTTGACCTTCCCCGGCTCGACCGGAACGAACTCCTCCTTGCGGTTGGTCAGCGTGTTGTAGAGCGTCAGCGGCATCGTCATTTCTCTGTCTTGCGTTCCTTGACCTTCCTTAAGGTCCGAACATCTTGGCGGTGTCGTGGATGTTCTATTCCCTCCTTCGAGCGGATGAGGTCGTCCAGATGCAGCCAGTTCACCTCCGTGGGACCGTAATGGTCACGGACTCGCCTGCCCCAAGCCGCGCCAAAGTCAGGGATGCCGTTCAGCCCAAGCAGCAGGTCCACGCGGTCCGGCGCGACGCCGATTTGCACGATCTGCTCGGTCTCGTCAGGGTCGATTAACCAGGGGCTGCCAAACTCAGCAAGCGCCTCGTTGGCGCGTTGGACATTGTCCGGTGACGGGTCTATGAAGAGATCCATGTCCTTGGTTGCCCGAGGTCTGGCGTGATAGATGAACGCAAATCCCCCGACGATGAGGTAGCGAACACAATGCTTCTCAAGGAGTTGAAGCAAGTCCAGGAAGTCGCGGATCACTTCCATTGGTCTTCCTCATCATCCTCCCAGTTGGCGTCGGCCCCCTTGATCAGTCTCACGTCCTCGCGGATGGTGACGAGCGCCGACAGACGGTCCTGCGGTGTGAGTGCCTGCCAGAACTCGAGGTCCCAGTCTTCCGCCTCCTCGTGGCTGTGGGCGATGTTGCCGACGATCCGTTTCCGGCGCTCTTCGCTTCGTTCTTTCAGGCCCACGTTGGCTCCTCTACAGGTCGGAGAGAGTTGCGACCGCTTCCGCTGCAATGGCTTCGCCGCGGCCGACGCTGCCGAGGCCCTCGGCGGTCTTGGCCTTCACATTCACCGATTCGGCGGGCAGCCCGAGGTCGGCGGCGATGTGCTCGCGCATCGTGCTCTTGTGCGGCCCGAGCTTCGGCCGTTCCAGCCGCACCGTCGCGTCGAGCTGCACCACGCGCAGTCCCTTCTCCGCCAGCAGCGCCGACGCCCTCCGAAGCAGCTCGCGGCTGTCGGCGTCCTTGTACTGCGGGTCGGTATCAGGGAAGTGGTCGCCGATGTCGCCCAATCCAGCGGCGCCAAACATCGCATCGATAATCGCGTGCAGGAGCACGTCGCCGTCGGAGTGAGCCGCGGCGCCGCGCGGCGAGTCGATCTCAACCCCGCCCACCACCAGCCGCCGCCCCTCGGCAAGCCGGTGAACGTCACCACCGATACCGACACGCATATGATCCAGCCCTCCAAGCCAGGCTCCGCCAGTATAGCACAAACCGGAGCGACGACAAGCGCTCCGGCAGGTGGTCAGGCTCCCTGCGTTGCCTTATCGGTGCGGCCGTCAACAGCCGGGGTCGTGCGCCTGCTCGCCGTGGCGGCCGAGCGCCTCGGCGAATGCGTCGTACGCGTCCTGGTCAAAGAGAACGAAGAGCACCTTTTCGAGCGAGGAGTCCCCCGAGGCGAGATGTTCGCGCACCGTGGCCACCATCAGCCGGGCGCATTCATCCAGTGGGAACCCGGCGATGCCGGTGCCGATCGCGGGGAATGCGATAGACTTCAGTTGGTGCTCGTCGGCGCGGAGGAGGCTGTTGCGGGTCGACGCGATGAGGTTCTCCGCCGTGGTGGGCTCGCCGAGCGACATGCTGGCGGCGTGGATCACATACTTTGCCTTGAGCCAGCCGCCGTCGGTGACCGCGGCCTCGCCAAGCGGGATCGGGCCGATCCGGTCACACTCGTCCTGGATCGACGGCCCGCCCTTGCGGCGAATCGCGCCCGCCACGCCCCCGCCCAACTGAAGCTGATTGTTGGCGGCGTTGACGATGGCGTCCGCTTCGACTTCGGTGATGTCGCCGAGCCGAAGTTCGATCTGCTCGTCGGCCATTTTGGTTCCCTCCCGTGTTCGGTGACCGGTCACTGGTTACTGCTCACTTCTTCACAGCACCTTCGCCCCCGGCTTCATCGGGCGCTCGGGCGAGACGATCACCACGTCGTCGCCTTCCTGCGCCGCCAGGAGCATGCCCTGGCTCTCGACGCCGCGCAGCACCGCCGGCTCGAGGTTCGCCACTACCACGAGCTGCTTGCCGTTCAACTCTTCGGCGGTGTAGTACGGCTTCAGGCCGGCCACCAACTGCCGCTCTTCGCCGCCCAGGTCGACCTTGATCACGTACAGCTTGTCTGCGTTCGGATGCGGCTCGACCGATTTGACCGTGCCGACCACCAGCTCCACCTTCTTGAAATCGTTGAACGAAACCATGTCAGCCATCCGCTCCACTCCCGTTCAGGGTCAAGGGTTCAGAGTTCAGCGTTGCCGCCCATGCACCCGTGCACTCATGCGCACCTACACCGGCTGGTCGGACGTCTGCTTCATCTCGATGTTGTGGTTCGGGCAGCGCCAGATGCACATTCCGCATCCGACGCATTTCTCGTGGTCCAGTTGGATTTGCCAGCCATCGAGGCTGAAAGCAAACTGGTTGCAGAGCTGCTGGCAAATCTGGCACCCGGCTCCGCAGCCACAGGCGTAGCATCGCTGGGCCTCGGCGACCGCCTGCTCACGGGTCAGCGGCTCGCGATAGGTCCCCCAGTCCTGGCGGCGGTCGACGGCGGGCCGCAGGCTCACCGGGACCCGCCACCGGCGCGGGTCGTCGCCGTGGCGCAGGAGCACCTCGTCCACGTCCACCTGGTTCAACGCGGGTTCCGGCGCCAGAAAGGCGAACTCGCCGGCGAACTGCCGGTCGATGTACGCTGCGGCCCGCTTGCCGTCGGCGACGGCGCTGACCACGTCCATCCGCCCGCCCGTGCAGTCCCCCCCGGCGTACACGCCGGGCACGTTCGTCTGGCACGTCTCGCGGTCAATTCTGACGAAGCCCTTGTCCGATTCGACCGGCCCGACCAGATCCTTGTCGGCCTGCTGACTCACCGCGAAGATGACCGCGTCCAGCGAGAGCCGGAACTCCGTGCCCTCGACGATCTCCGGCCGCCGCCGGCCCGACGGATCCTGCTCGCCGAGCACGTGGTTGACCATCCGCAGGCCGGCGACGACGCCGTCCTCAACCAACACCTCCTTGGGCGCGACGAGATACATCACCTTCACGCCCTCTTCCTCGGCCTCGACCACTTCCTCGGGCGTGGCGGGCATCTCGTCCTTGGTGCGGCGGTAGAGGATGTAAACATCCTCAGCGCCCAGGCGGAGACAGGTCCGCGCCGCGTCCACCGCCGTGAACCCGCCGCCGATTACGCCGACGCGCTTGCCCAGCAACGCCGAGCCGTCCACCGCAACGTCGCGCAGGAAATCGACCGCCACCATACAGCCGTCCGCATCTTCACCAGGGATGCCCGGCGTCCCGCCGGTCCACGCCCCGATGCCCACGAAGACGGCGCCGAAGTCGTTCCTGAGCGAATCGAGCGTGACGTCCTTGCCCAGCGCGACGCCCGTCTTGATCTCGACGCCGAGCGCCCGCACCGATTCGATGTCCGCGTCGAGTTCCTCCGTGCCCATCCGGAACCGGGGGATGAACCAGCGGAGCGCCCCGCCGGCCCGGGTCTCTTTCTCGAACACGGTCACCTGGTATCCCGCCCGCGCCAGGTCATAGGCGCAGGACAGGCCCGCCGGCCCGGCACCGACCACGGCGACCTTCTCATCTCGCGGGCCGGCGGTCTCGACCTGCGGCGTCCAGCCCTGCTCCCGGGCATATCGCAGCACGAAGTCTTTGATGTCCCGAATTCGCAGCGGCTCGTCCTTCGACGCCCGGGTGCAGGCCTCCTCGCACGGATGATCGCAGATCTTCCCGCAGATCGACTGAAACGGGTTCTTCGAGCAGACGAGCCGGTAAGCGACCTCGAACTCCTCGTCCGCAACCGCCCGGACGTAACCCTGTGCCGGCACGTGCGCGGGACAGTTGTACACACACGGCGCGGCCAGCCCGGGGTCCCGGACCTCGGCGTGTCCCTCGAAAATGGTCATCTCCGGCGCGGACTTGAGCTCGTTTACCACGACGTCTCGCATATCTCGGAATGCCTTGTAGCCGTGGGTTTTCATGTACTCCTTCACGCCGTGGATGAACTCGGGCATGAAACCGAATCCGTGCGTGAGGGTGGCGGTGCACAGGCCGACCAGGTCGGCGCCGCACATCGCCATCTCGACCGCGTCGCGCCACGTGTTCACGCCGCCGGTGGCGAACATGGCCGGCTCGGGACCGATCATCCGGCGGATCTCGTAGGCGTCCCGCTTCGCCAGCGGCAACACCCAGGAGCCGGACATGCAGGAAAGCCCGATCTCGCGCTGGAGCAGGTTGGTCGACTCCGCCGGCCGGTCGAGGTCCAGCGGCACAATCGCCAAGCGGTTGGCGTTGGAGCCGACGCAATCGGCCCCTGCGTCCACCGCCGCCTTGCAGACGTAGCGGATCACGCCGCCCTCCGGGGACAACTTGACGAACACCGGGATGTTGGTTTCGGCCTTGACGGCCTTGACGATTTCGGCCACCGCTTGGGCATCGCAGCCGAGTGAGGCCCCTGACTTGTGGCCGCCGGCGGCTGCTGCGCCTCCGCTCATCTCGACGTTGAACGACATGTTTGGGCAGCCGAAGTTCAACTCGTTGACGTGCACGCCGGCGTCTTCGCACCGCTTGGCCAGCTTGACCCAGCCCTCCACGTCCTCGTCCACGTACGTGATGTTGGAGAACAGGATAAGGTCGGGGGTCTCTCTTCGGCCCTGTTCGATGAGTGCAAGGAGTTCGTCGAGGGTCAGCCGCTTTTCGGCGGTAAAGGCGAGGTATCCTTCTGCGTTGTAATAGCCGTACCGCGGCTTGCGGTTGATGTAGGGGACCGGATAGAGGGTGAGCTTGAGGCTGGCCGCGGCCCAGCCATTCGCCTCGGCAGCGCGGAGCTGCTCGATGCTCATCGTGGTCGGGCCGGATGAGACGAAGAACGGGTTGCGAAAAGTCAGGCCGGCCACCTCGACGGGCAGATCAAAGTCAGTGTACTTCGCCAATTCAAGGACTCCTTCGACAGCGAATCGATGTTGCCCCCTCAGGTTCAGCTCAGATGTTAGCGCGAAAAGCCGTGCGAATCAATGGCCGCCGCCTGGCGGCTGAGGGGAGAGTAGTTCCGTGAGTCCAGCCACTTGGGTCGGACATGACCCGCCCTTTGAGTTGCTTGCATTCTGCATCGCGTTCGGTATATTGTCGGCTGCGCCATAAAGGCGTCCCGGTCGCGCACGCGAGCGTGAGGATAGGCAGGAGGTCGAGTGGTGAAACGGAATTGGCTGTTGCTCGGTGTGCTATTGTTGGTCATGTGTCCGGCGATCGCTCAGTCGGCGGACTGGAGTCAGTGGCGCGGTCCGGACCGCAACGGCATCGTGTTGAAAAGCCCCCCCCTGCCAGACAAGTGGCCGGCCGCAGGCCCGAAGAAGCTCTGGCAGAGCGAGGAGAAGGTGCCCAGCGGCGATGCCGGCGGATACGGCAGCGTGACCGTGGCGGACGGCCGGGTGTACTTGTTCGTGTGCTGGAAGTACCGCGTACCGCTCACCACGCGCACGCTGCCCGAACAGAACCTGAGACGGCTCGGCTGGCACCCGGCGAAGCCGCCCGCCGATTTGCTCAAGAAGATCGAGGACGCGCGGGTGTCGGACGAGCGGGCCAAGCTGAAAGGTGGCCGCCAGATCCAGGCTTGGCGCAAGAAGTGGGCCGAAACGAATATGGACAAAGAGCAGGTGAAGAAATTCGGCCGGTTCGCCTCCGACCGGATCTCCAGGGGCACGGGCGCGATGGACTTGGCGGTGCTCGATAAGCTGGCGACCATCCGCAACAAGAAGTTCGAAAGCCAGGAAGAACTGGACAAATGGTTTGCCGCCAACGACATTACCGGCAAGCTGAAGGCCACCATCGCGCGCTACGTTCCCACGTTTGTGCAGTTGGCGAACGACACCTTGCTGTGCGTCGACGCGGCAACAGGAAAGACTTTGTGGAAGATCAACTTCCCGGGCGTTCCGCAGGGCTACGGCTCGTCATGCACACCATGCATCGCCAACGGCCGCTGCTACGCGACCGGGTCCGACGGCGGCGTGTACTGCCTGGATGCCAAGACCGGCGCGGAAATCTGGAAGGCCAAGGTCGGAAGCCGGGCAAAAAACAGCTCGTTCGTGCTCGTGGACGGTGTCGCGGTCATCCCCGTCGGCCCGCTGACCGGGTTCGACCCCGACAACGGCAAAGTCCTGTGGAAGCAGGACAAGATCGGTTACGGGAACAGCTCACCGGCTTATTGGCGCAAGGACGGCAAGACCTACCTGGTCTGCAACATCCGCAACAAAGTAAGCTGCGTTGACCCGAAGACCGGAGACATCCTGTGGAGTGTCCGGGGCGGCGGCGACGCCACCCCCGCGATCGTCGGCGACTACATGGCGGTCGCCACGAACAGGAAGGACGCCAGCATCATCGCCTACAAGCTGTCGAAGACCAAGGCGGAGAAACTGTGGTCGATCGAGAAGTTCCTGGACCGCGGCGCCAGCCCGGTCATCCACGACGGCTTCGTGTACGCGATGGGCAATTCCGGCGCCTGGTGTGTGAATCTCCAGACCGGCGAAGTGGCGTGGCAGAAGAAGCTGGGGAATCCGGAGTACTCGTCGCCCATCGTCGCCGACGGCAAGCTGTTCGTGTCCGGCGCGCGCGGCGCTCTCATGATGGTCAAGGCGACGCCAGACGAGTGCAAGGTGCTGGGCAAGGCCAAGGCTTCGATGGCCTCGTGCACGTCCATCGCCTTCGCCGAAGGCAAGTTGTTCTTCCGCACCAGGGACGGAATCGCCTGCTACGAGCTCGCGAAGAAGGCCGAATGAGCTGCCCGCGTCCGGAGATGGACCCACGAACAGGCCGAACATCCTCATCTTCATGACCGACCACCAGCGGGCGGAAACCGCGCTGCCGGAGCACCCCGCCGTGACGCCCAACCTGGACGCGCTCGGTCGCAACGGCGTGACCTTTACCAACACGCACTGCCCCTCGCCGCACTGCTGTCCGGCGCGGGCCACATTCTGGAGCGGGCTGTATCCGTCGCGGCACGGCGTGTGGAACAACGTTCTCAACGCCCAGGCGCTCTCCCGCGGCCTGAAGGACGGCGTCCGGCTGTGGAGCGAGGACCTCGCCGAGGCCGGCTATGCGATGCACTGGCTCGGCAAGTGGCACGTCAGCGCGGTGGAGTCGCCGAAGGATCGCGGCTGGACCGAACACCAGGTCAGCGCCGGGCCGAGCACCGTCCACGGCGGCTCGTGGGACTACTATAAGGGCCTCGCGGGGCAGACCGAAGACGCCAAACGCGGCGAGGGCCAGGTCCGCCGACCGGGCTATGGAACCTATACGACCTATGGGACCCGTGACCTGTCGGGACACCACGACGTGCGGATCACCGAGCGGGCAGAGGCGCTCCTGCCCGAGCTGGCGGCGGGAGCCGAGCCGTGGTGCCTGTTCGTTGGCGCGACCGGCCCGCACGATCCGTATTTTGTCCCACAGAAGTTCCTCGACCTGTACGACCTCGATGACGTGCCGCTTCCTCTCAGCTACGCCGACGAGATGAAGGACAAGCCGGTCATTTACCAGCGGATGCGCGAGCAACGATTCGGCCAGCTCTGCGAGCGCGAGGTCCGCGAGGCCATCCGCCACTTCTGGGCGTACTGCTCGTTTCTCGACCACCTGTTTGGAAAGCTGCTTTCGGCACTTGACGAAACAGGCCAGGCCGAGAACACCGTCGTGCTCTATTGCTCGGACCATGGCGACTACTGCGGCGACCACGGGCTGTTCGCCAAGGGTATTCCGTGCTTCCGCGGCGCCTACCACGTGCCGGCGGTGATGCGATGGCCCGCCGGCATCCGCCACCCGGGGCGCCGGGTGGACGAGCTGGTCTCGCTGGCCGATTTCGCGCCGACGTTTCTCGAGCTGGCCGACGTGCCGGCCGACCGGTATTTCACCGGCGCCAGCCTGGCGCCTTTCCTGCGCGACGAGACCCCCGTCGAATGGCGCGAGGCGCTCTTCACCCAGTGCAACGGCGTGGAGCTGTACTTCACCCAGCGCTCGGTGCTGACCCGGGAATGGCGGTACACGTTCAACGGCTTCGACTGGGACGAACTGTACGACCTCCGGAGCGACCCGCACGAGATGAGGAATCTGGCGCGGGACCCGAAGTACCGCGACGTAGTGCGAGAGATGTGTCGGCGGATGTGGCGGTTCGCGCTCGCGGAGGAAGACACCGCCATCAACCAGTACATCACCGTGTCGCTGGCGCCCTTCGGCCCGGCCGAAGCGTTTCGACAGTGAAACAAGGAAGAACGGGAGACCGGAAAAGAGAAGTCCTCCGCCCGAAGGGCGGCGCGATCCTCTCTCTCCCGTTTTCCCTCTTCTCCCTTTTTCCTTCCTTACGCCTGTTCCACCTCCGCGGTTGCGCTTCCTGCGACACCCGGTATAATCCCGGTCGTAACTCAGAACCCACATGAAGGAGGTCACGATGGGAGAGTCATTGGCCGACAAACCCGCTCCCGAGCTGAGCGACCGGATCCGCGGCAGGCAGGCCCCGCACATCGGCGTCTTCAGCCGAGAAGAACTGGCCGAAATCATCGCCCTGGGCGAATGGTTCCGCGAAAACCGCTACGACATGACCTACGCGAACTTGCTCCACGGTCGCGTGCTGGGGCTGCTGTTCGTGTATGAATCCACGCGGACGCGGCTCGGCTTCGAGGCGGCGATGGCGCAGCTCGGCGGCACTAACGTCTACCTGCCCGTCGCCTCGACCCAGATGGGCCGCGGCGAATCGATGGCCGACACCGCCCGGGCCATGGACCAGTACCTCGATGTCTTCTGCGGGCGGCTGTGGAAGCAGGAGGACATGGACGAGGCCTGCGCCAACATGACCGTGCCCGTCCTCAACGCCTGCACCCCCCGCGACCACACCACCCACAACATCGGCGAGCTGATGGCCATCAAGCAGGCGAAGGGGCGGCTCGAAGGGCTTAACCTCGTCTACACGGGCATGGCCCGCGGCCTGCTGCACTCGTTCCTCCGCGTGTGTCCGGTGCTGGGTGTCAACTTCGTCGCCGCCGTCCCGCCGTCCTACGCCGAGACCCTCGACCCGGACGTGCTCGCCGAGGGCGAGGCCCGCGCGGGCGAGGCCGGCACGCGCCTCGAGGTGGTCACCGACCTCAAGAAGGCGGTCGAGGATGCTGACTTCATCCAGGCCAGCACCCTCATTCGCAGCATGCTCGCCGGCGAGCAGTCGCCCGAGGAGAAGGCCGTCGTGGTCGAGGAGTGGACGGTCACCGACGAGGTGCTCGACTGCGCCAAGCCGGACGTGCTCTACAGCCACTCCGGCCCCGCCCACCGCGGCGTGTGCGCCACCAACGAGGTGATGGACGGCCCCCGCCAGATCATTCAGCAGGAGGCCCTCAACGCGATCTACTCGAAGAAGGCCCTGCTGGCGCTGATGGTGAAGTGAGTTCCACCATGAAGGGCGCGAACAACACCAAGAATCACCCGCCAGCGACGTTCCCCCTGCGAGCCGCCGAAGGAATCCGAACATCGTCGCCCCGGCAGCCCAGAATCGACGCGGCCGACGCAACTCCTTGCCAAGCAAGCACCTACACCCCACGTCCGTGCCAGGCACCCAGGTCCGCAGGCCTGCTAGGCACCGACCTCGGCACTCGCGGAGCACGGTTTGCTCGACAAGGGGCTGGCGCCGTTCGCCAAGTCAGTGGTCGATATCCTTCAGGGAAAGTACGACCAACGCGAAGGACAGGTGTTTGGCAAGAAGTTCTTGGCGGGACACCAATAAAAAAGGCCCCGAAGGGCCCCGATGGCTTTCGCCATCCACCTCCGGTATCCCGGATTACCCATAGCATACCCCAAGATCTCTCCGCTGGCAAGCGCTATCTCCAAAAAAACCGCCCCCGGCCTCAGCGGAATCCGCGCCACCAACGAGGTGATGGACGGCCCCCGCCAGATCATCAAGCAGGAGGCGCTGAACGCCATCTACTCCAAGAAGGCGCTTCTGGCGCTGATGGTGACGTGGGGCTGAGCCTACTTAGAACCAGTACAGCCTCATTTCTTCGAGGAACCCCCGCTCGATGGGGAAGTCCGAACGCGAGCCGATGACGCTGTCGATGCCGCAGCGAGGGCAGAGGGCAGTCTGCCCCTCCCCGGTGTCGTCGTCATCGACCCAGTCTTCGATCTGCCCCGGTGCGAACGTCGCACAGCAGTAGAAGCAACCGCACAGATCGCTCCGTTCGATCTCGGTGCGATGCCGCATCGAGTGCTTATGAGCTTGTCTGATTCTTTCGGGAAATGCATCGAGCCCGTCATCGATTTCGCCGTGCATCCGAGCCCCTCGCCGGGGTCAGCTCGCCTTGACGGGCGCTTCTTGCCATGCCGCACACTACGGCGCAAACATCGCGTGCAGCACGCCCAGCACGCCCTGTTGCACCCGCGGCGAAACGCGGCCCAGCCGGCGCACCAGCCGCGTCTTGTCCACGGTCCGGACTTGGTCCAGCACGACCTGTCCCTTCTTGCCCTGAAACGTGCACGGCACGCGGGTCGGGTAGTCACGCCCCTTGGTCGTCATTGGCGCGACTATGACCGTGCCGATGTGCCGGTTCATCTCATCGGGCGAGACGACCAGGCAAGGTCGCGCCTTCCTGATCTCCCTGCCTCGTGTCGGATCGAGAGACACCAGAAAGACATCGAATCGGCGGACTACCACTCCCACTCCTCTGCATCCCATTCGGTGGTGGACTCGGCGACCAGCAGGCGGTCGTCCCCTCGTTCTGCCATAGCAGCAAACGCCTCGTCCCAGCCTTCGCGGGGCCGATGAGCGGAGCGAATCACGAGTTCGCCGTCGCGGATGTCCATCTCGATCTCGCCCTCCAGTCCACACTGCTCACAGATGGGCTTCGGTATGCGAATTCCTTGCGAGTTCCCGACCTTGACCAGCTTGGCTTTCATGCTTACAATGTACCCACTTCGGGCCCGGAAATCAAGCCTGTTGGCGCAGTGGTCTGCGCCACATCATCCAGCAGGAGGTCCTCAACGCGGTCTACGCGAAGACGGCGCTTCTGGCGCTGAGGACGGAGTGCGCTTGACCGCGCTGCCGCACCGTGGTACAAGTCATCTCGATGCTGGTGCCCAACCGCCTTCGGAGGTCCCGGTGAGAACGTATCTCCAGTGCGTGCCGTGCTTTGTGCGCCAGACGCTCGAAGCGGTTCAAATGGCCTCCAGCGCCCCGGCCGTCCACGAGCAGGTCATGCGCGAGGTTCTGCATCGGACCTCACAAATGGACCTGGGCGATTCGCCCCCCACGATGGGCCAGGCCATCCACCGAATTATCAAGCAGATCACCGGTGTCGCCGATCCCTACCGCGATGCGAAACGGCGGCTCAACGCGTTCGCCCTCCGGCTCTACGACGAGCTGGCCCCGCAGACCGACAAGGCCGCCGACCCCGTCTCGGCGGCTGTCCACCTCGCCGCGGCGGGGAACGTTGTCGACCTCGGCGTCAAGTCCGGCCTCGACCACGATCAGATCCGGTCCGCCGTCCGCGGCGCGCTGGACGACCCCCTCGACCCCCGCGAGGTCGAGCGATTCAGGCAAGCCATCGCCGCCGCCCGCGATATCCTTTACCTTGGCGACAACAGTGGAGAGATTGTGTTCGACCGCATGCTGATCGAACGCCTCCCGCGCGAGAACATCACGTTCGTCGTTCGCGGCGAACCGATCATCAACGATGCAACGATGCAGGACGCCATTGAGACCGGAATGGCCGACCTGGTCCCCGTGATCGACAACGGCTCCGACGCGCCGGGGACAATTCTCTCTGACTGCTCGCCCGAATTCCGCGAACGCTTCGCCCGGGCGGACTTGATCATCAGCAAGGGTCAGGGCAACTACGAGACGCTCAGTGAGGAAGACAGGCCGATCTTCTATCTGCTCAAGGTCAAGTGCCCCGTCATCGCGCAAGACATCGGCGAGCCGGTCGGCACGCTGATCCTTCGCAGGAAGTGAGAGAACGGATTCCCGGCCGAATCATCCGAGGACGGCGCCATCCAAGCCAGGGAGGCCCCGCTGGCGCTCGTGGGCTCCGCTCGGGTCACGGCTTCTCCGGCACGTCGAAGCGGCGTACGCGGGCGTGGCAGCCCCGCTCGGGATGCTTCTTCAGGTAATCCTGGTGAGACTCTTCCGCCGGGTAGAACTTGCCGGCGCGCACCACCTGCGTGACCACCTTGTACCCCTTGTCCCGAAGCACCCCGATAAGCTTCTCGGCGGTCTTCTTCTGCTCTTCGTTCGCGTAGAAGACGGCCGAGCGATACTGCGTGCCCGCGTCGGGCCCCTGGCGGTCGAGCTGGGTCGGATCATGGATCTCGAAGAACAGCTTGGCCAGTTGCTCGTAGGAGACCCGCGTCGGGTCGTACGCAACCCGGACAGCCTCGGCGTGACCGGTCCGTCCCGTGCATACCTGCCGGTACGTGGGCTCGGACACCGTTCCGCCCGTATAGCCAGAGGTGACGCTGATCACCCCGTCGGCCTGTTGGAAGTGGTGCTCGACGCCCCAGAAGCATCCGCCCGCAAAGATCGCTTCTGCCGTCCGGGCCTCCCCAGCGGGCCGGAAGACGAGCGACACGGAATTGACGCAGTGCCGGACGTTCCTGGGGGTGAGCCGTTCGCCCTTGAAGACGTGGCCTAGGTGGCCGCCGCAGCGGGCGCAGACGATCTCCGTGCGTCGGCCGTCCGGATCGGGCTGGCGCTTCACCGCTTCCGGCATCTCGTCGTCGAAGCTTGGCCAGCCACAATCCGAGCGGAACTTGCCCGTGGACGAGTACA
The DNA here is from genome assembly GCA_964505325.1 of uncultured Planctomycetota bacterium. Taxonomy (GTDB): domain Bacteria; phylum Planctomycetota; class PUPC01; order PUPC01; family PUPC01; genus CAZDHT01. Next base: position 14,321 of record CAZDHT010000004.1, read on the forward strand.
GCTCGGCGCCGCACTGCCGGCATGTGTAAACGCCGTTCTCAAAATGATTCCAGTACTTCCCGGTGAACGCGCGCTCCGTGCCCTTCTCGAGAATGACGCGCTTCTCCTCCTCGCTGAGAGGAGGCATCTGTCGCGAGCCCGGGTCGCTGGTATCCACGGCGGTCTTCTCCTTCTTGTTCGTGTCCTCAATCGACGGGCAACCGCAGGCAAGCAGGGCCGCCACTGTCGCAACGCTGGCGCACAGAAAGACGAGCGGTTTTCTCAACTGCATGGGGCCACTCCGCAACACTCCGGCCACCCCCCATTATACCACTGCGCGTTCAAGTTCGTTTCTGTAAGTCGGTCCCGCCCGCGACCGGAGCGGCTGCGGCAAGGACGGCGAGAGACAGCCTGTCTCGCAGAGCTGCTTCACCTCGGCGACCGGCGGTCAACTTGCCTCGACCAGCGGTCGCACCCGCCTCTTGATAGGGTGCGTGGCTAGGTCGTAGCTGGCCTGGGCGTTCATCCAGAACTCGGGCGTGGTGCCCAGCGCCGCCGCGAAAAGCTGAGCGGTTTCCGGGCTGACCGCGCGCTTCCTTCGCACAATCTCGTTCACCCGCCGGACGGGCACCCCAATATGCTGCGCGAATGCGGTCTGCGTGATGCCGAGCGGCCGCAGGAACTCCTCCTGCAGGATCTCGCCCGGCGCCGTTGGTGCTCGGTGTCTTGGGATCATTGGTCACCTCCGTCAGCGTCTGTGGTAGTCAACGATCGACACGTCGTGAGCAGCGCCCTCGTGCCACCGGAACGCCACCCGCCATTGGTCGTTGACGCGAATGCTGTGATAGCCTCGCAGAGCACCCTTCAACGCCTCCAGGCGATTCCCGGGCGGAGCAGCGAGGTCCTGGAGCGCCTGGGCGAACTCGATCATATCGAGTTTGCGGCGCGCGACCCGCCACAGGTCACGTGGGAACCGCCGCACACGCCGCGTCCGCGACCCGTGATACAAGTCCTCGGCAGCTCGGTCACCGAACGACGCAATCATTCGCCGGTTCCTGTCTATACACAGTATACCACGTTACCGCCATGCGTGCAAGCCAGACTCGCCCCCAGCGAACGCTACTTCGCCGCCGACAGGAACCCCGTCTCGAAGAGCTTCTTCACCTCGGCGTCGCTCAGCACGCGGCCGAAGAACATCACATCGTCGATGGCACCGTCGAGGTACACCAGCCCGCCGCCCCAGCCGACGGGGGCGCAGAGCTGCAGCCGCGTGTAGATGTGCCGCAGGAACCGCGGTGTGACCGCGGTCTTCAACTCGCCGTCGATGTACACCTTCGCCCCGTCCTTCACCTTGTTCTGGAACGTCAGCGCGACGTGGTGCCACTTGCCGTCTGCGATCTTCATGTTCGGGTCCGCGGCTTTCGAGCGCCAGCCGTTGCCACTGACCATCAGGCAGTTGCGATAGATGCGAAGCGTATAGGCATAGGTCTTGTTCAGGATGGTGCCACCGCCGCGCGGCCGGGGCTTGACCTTGACCCACAGGCACACGCTGCCATTGTCGGTGTTCAGCGGCGACTTCTGGTCGACCGACCTGTCATCGAGGTTCGTCCCGCCGGGATCCTTGGCGAACTTGGTCAGAACCGCGAAGTCGCGCTCGCGCCCGATGTAGAGCGCTTTCCCGTATCGACCGGGGACGCGGACGGCCTTCGGGATGTTCACGTCGTGGTACGCCGTGCCGGTGATGCCCAGCGGGCCGAGGTCCTTCAACGCCGGCCCGTCGAGCGCGTCGAAGCTCCACCACGCCGTCAGCCCGGGCAGGTGCTTCAGCTCGACCGTTCCCAAAGTCGCGTCCATCACGTTCCCGCTCTTCGACGCGTCCTTGATGCCCGAGATCGAAAGCGGCACCTTGCCGGGGCCGAGCGGCCGCAGCGTCTTGAGCCGCACGACCCGCCGATGGGGGCCGAGCTTTGCCTCGACGATCTTGTTCTTCCCCTCGAAGCCGTAGTTCTTCACGTCTTCCGCCGTCGCTTTGTCGACATCCTTGTTGAAGATGACGAGCACCGTGTTCGGGTCGTTGAACGCCAGGACCCGGGCGACCTCCGGCTTGGTCTTGTCGAGCCCGAAGAACGCGAACTCCGCGGTCGCCACGTCGCTGGGCTGGAAGCCCTCCAGGTACGACCGCACTTTGAGCGTGCTGCTCTTCTCCAGGGTGATCGGCCCCTTATACTCGGGCGACTTCTCGTTCGGCTCTACGCCGTCGAGCGTGTAACGATGCGTCACCCCGCCCCAGTGGCTCTTCACGCTCACGGTCAACGAATCGTGGAAATCCCGCTGCTCGGGCAGGAGGATCGGCGTGACCACCTTCCCCATCGACGCCTTCATGTTCGCGATGATCTCCTTTTCGCCGAAGGCTTGGTTGTAGACGGCAAACTCATCCCGCCGCGTCAGGCTCCGACCGCCTTCATCGCGATGCTGGACGACGGAGAACGCGGCGTTGTCGGGCAGGGCGACGCTCCACGGCGCCCCGTACCACGGCTCATCGGGCGCCGGCTTCCCGTTCATCCGGACCGCGTCGTTCGCCTTCTTCCCGTCGATCCAGATTTCCAGCCGCCGCGCTTCCATGTCCCAGACGACCGCGACGTGCTGCCAGCGCTCGGTCCAGGCGAACGGCGCCCGGACGCTGTACTTCCGCCCCTGCAGCGCCTGGTAAACGGCTTCGAGGTAGCCGGGCTTGCCCATGAACGCCTTGTAGCGCCGCAACCCGATGAAGCCGTCCGAGCCGGACTTCGCCTTCCAGTCCCGGCCGGTGGCGCGCTTGAGCCGTCGCGCGGCGACGGTCTGCGGCGTCCAGTTGCCGCCGAAGATGCCCTCGCCCGAGCCGCCGTGGCCGGACTTGGGGCCGAACTTCCACGTGTCGTCGTACTTCATCCGACGCGTCGCGTCCCAGTACCCCATCTCGCCGATCTTCTCCTCCTTGCGGATCCAACACGTGATGGTACCGCCGCGGTGGTCGACGCTGTTGAGCGGGTCGAACGCGGCCTTCGACTTCATGTCGCCGTTCGCGCCGCGGAAGCAGTTCCCCTTGACCCCGCCCGGCGCGATCCACATCCCCTCGTCCCACATCTTCGCTCGGCCGGCGGCCTTGTCGGCGACGAGGTAGCTGGCGCGGTACGGCTCGCCGTCGCCACAGGAGTAATAGAACAAGAGCCCGTTTTCGCCGACCGGCTTCTTGTCGAGCATCTTCTTGTCGCGGACGATCTGCGTCTTCAGGTTTTCGGGGAAATTGACCGGCTCCTTGATCGCCGCGGCCACGAGCTTCGGACGGATCGTCACCATCTCGCCCCACTTCGTGTTCGTGATCTTGAAGACGAGCAGCTTCGACTCGCCCGGCTTCAGCTCGAACTCGTGCTGCTTCGGCTCGCAGGTCAGCCCGTCGGGCAGGTCGGGAAAGCCGAACGCCCCGCTGCACGCGGTCTTCGCCCCCGACAAGTGCACCAGGAAATGCTGCGACTCGCCCGGCCGTAACGGAATCCGCGGCACGGGGTCCATATCCACATTCACCGCCAAAGCGCTCCCGCAGAACGCCAGACAAAGGATCAGGGCCCCAAGACAGACGCCGGTCAGGTTCCTTCGTTTGCTCATGACCACACCTTCCATATGCGCTGGATTCGCTGCGTGCTTTGCCGCTGGTAGCGATTGTACGGCCGTGCGGCGTGCGGGACAACGCTGGCGTTGGCCAAGGCGGCCGCGACGCGGACAACGGGGACCATCCTCCGTCCGTTGCGGCGCGCCGCGGCTTGGCGGGCCGCCACCCGCTACCGTCCCTGCTTTCCACGGAAGAGGCCCGAATAGCCGGCCGGGGTTGCGAAGATGCCTCCGCCGCACTCGTAGTACTTCTCGTCAAGTTTAAAGGCGCCCTGCTGAGGCCGGAGCCAAGACGCCTCCGGAAGCGGGAACTCCGCAAGCAGCCGGGCCCAGTGGGCGTAGTTCTCCGGGCCGTTGGACTCCAGCAACTGACCGCGCAGGCCGGGGAAGGCCGGTAAGCGCGCGGCGACGTTCTTGTTCCACTCGACCATCACGGGCACGCAGGCGTTGTCGGCGACGAAGCAGATCGCCCCGGCGTCGCGGGCGGCCTCGATCATCCGGAAGCTGCGCGACACCGTCTTGCCGGCGGTCTTGATGGCGATGGCTCCGTAGCCCTGCTCGACGCGCGTCCGCACGTCGTCGGCCGACTCCACGCTCTCGTCGCCTGCGAAGCAGGCGGGGAGCCCGTGCACCTCGGTCTCCTCCGGCCGGGCAAACGGCTCCTCGACCAGGATGATGCGATCGAGGAAGCCGCGCTTCTCGCAGTGATCGAGAAGCCGGGCCATCGTATCCTTCCCGCCGTAGCGGCCGTTGGCATCGAGGTAATAGAGGACCCGGCCCGAGTCGGTCATCTCGGTCTCATAGCCGCCGGCCAGCGCGTGAATGCGGCCCAGCCACTCGATGTCTTTTCTGAGCATCTCGTCCTCGGCCCCCGGCCGGCCGATCTTGATCTTGAGGACGTGCACCCCCGCATCAAGAAGCGCGCGGAGCTTCTCCATCGGTAGCGTGTAGCCGACGGCGGGCGCCAGGGAGACATTGCTTTGCCTTGACGAGAGTTGGCCGCGGAACTCATCGGGGATGAGCCGGTCGAAATCACTGATGCCGCGTTCCTGCGCGTGGAGCAGCCACACAGCGTAGTCCAGCGCCGAGAGCGCCACCAGCGTGAACGTCAGGCGAAGATCGGGCAGCCCGGTGATCCGGCACGCGTACTCGTGGACGTCGCCGATGACGGCATCCTGGAGGGCCATCGGGTCGTCGAACGCCTCTCCGCGGACGCGCCGCAGCGCTTCCTCGAGCACGGCCAACTGAAGCGCGTTGCCGCCGGTCTCGGTGTGCTGCCGGAAGACACGTGCGTCGGACCACAGCACGGCCAGGCCGCCCACACCGATCGCCTCCCGGCCCGCGTCGTCGACCAGCCGCACGACCGGGCACCACTTCTCGTGGAACGCCGACCCCTTGAACCCGAACGGCCGTGCGAACGGCTCGCGCCGAAGCTCCAGATCGGTCTGGCGGATGCCAAGACGCAGCGGGGACGATTCGCCTGAGTATCGCACTTTCGAGACCGACGAGTTCACGAGTAAACTGTCAGGGTGCCGCGCGGCCGCCTGTCACTTCTCTGCCAGCTGCGGCTGCAGGGTCGGCTCGTTGGCGAAGCGGGTGACCGCGAAGGTGAGCTTGCCGGTGGCGCCGGGCGCCAAGGTGACCTTTAAGCGGCGGTCATCGACCTTCACCGCGGCGCCATCGTTTACCTTCACGCTCTTCCACTGATGCTGGCCGTACCACCCGGCGGTGATGATCATTGACGTGTCGGCCTTCGCACGATTGTGCAGCAGGACGACGACCTCGTCCTTGGCGACCTTCCTGACGAGCGCGGCGACGTCCATCGGCAGGCCGACCTCGCCGTCGCCGGTGAAGTAGCGGACGCTGCCCGCGACCGGTCCGCCGCACCGGCCGTTGTCGTACCGGCCCCACCACGAGCCGATGACGTATTCCATCCCGGACACGTACGGCGTGAACTGCTCGCGGACGTCGTCGCCGGTCCGCGGCGCCGCCTTCTTGCGGTACTCCGCCGCCTTCCCGTTCAGCCGCGCGGCCCGGTTGCGGAAGTGCATCGCCACCTGGTCGAGTCCCCCGCCGCCGAAGTAGTAGAAGTCCGAGTACTGCATGAAGTGGCGCTCGGTGCGGGCGTCCTCGGACTTGGCCGTGGCGGCGATGTACCTCTTGAACAGCTCGCCGAGCTCGGGATCGAACGTCAGCGCGTAGGTGTTGTCCATCAGCCGCGGCACAGCCCAGTTGCCGCGCTTGCCGCGCAGAAAGTCCTTGCCGTCGTGGGATCCCGCCGGCAGGCCGTCCTGTCCCTTGGCGAAGAGCACCTTCAGCATGCTCTTCATGCCGGCGCAGTGTTTCGGGTCGCCCTTGTCGAGCAGGCACAGCGTGGCGGGCAGCGAGTGGAGCGACCGCATGCCGGCGATGATGCCGTACTTGCCGTAGCCGAACCCGCCCCACGGCGGCATGTGCCACGTCTTGGCGAGCTTCCGCGTACCCGGCGGGACATAGTAGGGGAACGCGCCGCCGTTGCCCGCCGCGAGCTCGTTCCAGCTTGTGCCGTATTCGATGGCCCACTTCTTGTATTTCTCGTCGCCGGTGGTCAGGTAGGCGTGGAAGGCGGCGGTCAGCCAGATCGTGTTGAGCGCCACCTCGCCGGGGTGCCGGTCGAGTCTTCCGCGAAGGTGATACGAATTGCGCATCAGGCGGGTCTTCGGGTCCCAGACCTCGTTCATGATGAAGTCGAGGCAGCGCTTGTTGTCGGCGATGAGCTTCTTGTTCGTCGGGGCGAGCTCGAGGGCGCCCCACAGGAGCTGGAACAGTTCGGAATAATGCTCGGCGTCGAACCCGCCCGTGCACCAGAACGGGTTACGGCCGGGCATCCGGCGCTCCTGAAAGATGACGTTCCACAGCTTGACGTAGGCCTTCTGCACGCGCGGATCGCAGCGGTTGAGGAGGTAGAGGTCCCAGATGGCGATGCCCTCGGCCCAGTCGTCGTCGCAGCCACCGCTGACGGTGAGCTGCTTGACCGGAGGGATGTCGATCTTGCCCTCGATCAACTTGTCGATCAAGGTGTGATAGCACTTCGACGAAGCATCGAGCATCGCCAACTCATTGACGGCCCACTTCGGCGCGGCTTCGTCCCCCGCCGATACCCTCACCCCCACCTCGCCGGCCGATCCAAGAGCACACACCAGCACGAACAGCAACACCAGGGCAATGCGGTGCCTCATCGGTCATCCCTCCCAAGCTTCTCTTGAGGGTCTCCGCGACCGCAGCTTCTTGACCCGGCTGCGTCGCTTCTTGGCTTCGAGTCGCCGCTCCACGACGGCCCGCGGAATTCTCGTCTTCTTTCGGACCGGCTTCCGTTTCAGCGCGTCGCGGAGCAACTCGCCGAAACGCTCAGTCACGGCGTTCCGGTTCGCGGCCTGCGTCCGGTGCCGGTGCGAGGTGAGGACCAGCACCCCGCCCTTGGTGATCCGCGTCTTGAGCCGGGACATGATACGGCCCCGCTGCCAGTCGCTCAGGCTCGGTGAGCGGGCCACGTCGAACCGAAGCATCACCTGCGTGTTGACCTTGTTGACGTTCTGTCCGCCGGGCCCCCCGCTCCGGGACGCGGCGAACGACAGCTCCTCCTCGGGAATTCGCAACCGGCCGTTGATCTCGATCACGTCCGTCTCCCTGCCCGCCGATTCTATACTTATAACACATTCCGGTTGTGCATCCCACTGATTTCGGCTACACTCCCCCGCTGGGGTGCGTTCGCTGGAGGTGCTCGTGGACCGACCGTGTTGGGTCGCCATTCTTTCCCTTGCTGCACTGGCGCCGGGCTGCGCCGCGGAGGGACCCGTGACGAAGAGAAGAGAGCCACCGTTCTGGGAGTTGTCGCCACAGCAGCATCCGCCGACCACGAAGCGGAAGCTGACCGTCTACCCGAGGCATCCGCGCCTCGTCTTCCGCCCGAAAGACAACCCCGGCCTCGGCCTCACGTTCGAGGAGCGGCGGACGCTCTACAAGACGGACCCCACGTTCAAGGCCATCTTCGACAAGGCGCTCCAGGTCAAGCTCGACCGGCAGCACCCCGCCATGCTCGCCGCGGTGTGGATCGTGACCGGCGACGACCGCTACGCCAACGCGGCCATCGACACAATGCTCGCGCGGAAGCTCGGCAAGAGCGGCGAGCCGTACTACACCAGGGTCTGGTCCTACGCTCTCGCCTACGACTGGCTCCACCACCATCCCGCGTTCACGGAGAGCAAGAAGAAGAAGGTCGTCGCTCGGATCATCGAACGCATCAAGACGGAGCTGGACGACCTCGACGACGAGGGAATGGCGGTGTGGCACGGCCGCAACCAAGCGGCAAACGGCGTGATGATTGCGGCGCTCGGCGTCGCCGAGCACCTGGACGCGAAGACCCTCCGCCGCGCCACGGCGCACTACATCGACGCCCTCCGGGCCCTCCAATACTCCGAGGGCTGGCCCGAGGGCGCCAGCTACTGGATCTACAATCGCGCCGGGCCGTATCCGCTCGCGGCCGACTGCGTGATGACGGCGACCGGGCTCGAGACGATCGACGGCATCCCGATACGTGAGGTAATGCGCAAGATCGGCCTATGGCAAATCTACCAGTACGCGCCCAACGGGACGTTCGAGCCGTACGGCGATTCGTCCGGCTCGCTGCGGCTGGGCCACACCGGCTGGTGGTTGCTGACCGCCGATCACTACGCGCGGCTTTCGCGCGACCCGGCGCTGATGGCGGGAGCCGACTACTTCCGCAACCGCTCGCCGCACCCCTACGGTCGGCGGCCGTACTACTGGCACGTCGCCTTCACGTACGATCCCGGGATGCGGCCGAAGAAGGGCTACGACCCCGCGACGCCCGAGCGGTGGATGCGGAAGCACATGCCGCAGGCGATGTTGTTCGGGCGGGACTCGATGGGCGTCGCCTTCTTCCGCGGCAGGTGGGGCGACCCGAACGAGGTCTACGCCAGCTTCAAGGCCGGCGACTTCATGGCCCACCACGACCACTACGACGCCGGCCACTTCAGCATCCAGGCGTTCGGCGGCCTGCTCGCACCGCAAACCGGGCTCTACAGCGTCGGCTATTGGAGCGACCACCGGCTTGGCTACACCGTCCAGACCGTGTCCGCCAACAGCCTGCTCGTGATGGCGCCGGGCGAGACCGCCGCCAACCTGCGCCACCGCCGCCGCGACAAGAAGCCCGTCTGGAAGTGGCTGTCCGGCGGGCAGCGGGTGATCCGACCGACCGGGTTCAACTGCTGCAGCGTAAAGCACTACGTCGAGCAGCTCAACGCCGGGCCGCACCTCGAGCGGGCCACTATCACCGCCTTCGAAAGCGTACCGGGCGAATACGACTACATCGCCGCCGACATTACCGCCGCGTACAACTCGACCCGGTGGGCCGAGCCCGCCACCGTTGCCAAGGTCTCGCTCGTCACGAGGCAGTTCCTCTACCTCCGCGACGCGAAGGCGTTCGTTATCTACGACCGGATCAACACGACCGACAAGAAGTACGTGCCGAAGTTCGTGCTGCATCACCTCGGCAAGCCGCTAACCCTGACGGAACGCCTGGTGGCGGGCAAGGAGCTTCGCAACGGCATCGTGGAGACCGACGAGCGCGGGCTGGTCACGAGGCACAAGGGCGGGCTGCTGGCCCACCACGTTCTGTCGCCGGACAAGGCCCGCGTGCTCAAGATCGGCGGACCGGACTACTATTGCTACGTCGAGAAAGACGGCGATCAAGCCAACGGCTTCAACGGCGTCAACCTGGGCCTGGGCCGCAAGGCGTATGACAAGGAGCGCAAGACCGCCCAGCTCGGCCGATGGCGGACCGAGGTCGAGCCGGCCGACCCGACGACGACAACGCGGTTCCTCAACGTGCTGTTCGTCCTTTCTGCGGAGGGGAAGCCGCCCGGCGGCCCCAAAGCGGCCTACAAGACCGGGCGCGAGGGCCCGGTCGAGATTCTTACCGTCGGAGACACAGTCGTGTGTGTAGCACGCGAACCGAAACCGGTCACGGAAATGACCCTTCAAGAGGTCGTCCTGGGCCGACAGTTGCTTCTCCTCGACGCCGTCCCGGGTGGGACGTACCAGGTCGGTCGTCGCAAGGTCACCGCAAGTCGGGAGGGGGTGTTACAGGCCGGCCTGCCGGGGACTGGCCCGCACCGCATCCACCTCGTCAAGGACTAGCAGCGCCGTGTCGCTGCGCCCACGAAGAACGGCGCCGCCGGCGGCGCGCGGCAGTTTCATAGTTCATGAATTCATGAACTATGAAACAACCCGGACGCCGGAGCGGCCGGTTGCGCCTCAGCGTCGGATCAGGGCACCTGTCACCTCGTCCACCCCGACAAGAATCAGCAGTTCAGCGGTCGCCGGGCTCGCTTGACTGCCGATAGGCTTCGCGCGAGAATGTCGTCCAGAACACTGCCGGCGGGCAAGGAATGTCGCTCTACTCCGAGGTGCTTAAGCTGATCCGGCGGCACAAGCTGCTGGCGGGAGCCCGGGCGGCCGTCGTCGGGCTGTCGGGCGGGCCGGACTCCGTTTGCCTGCTCGACCTGCTCGCGTGGATGGGCGAGCGGGGCGATATCGAGGTGGTACTGCACGCGGCGCACCTCAATCACGGCCTCCGCGGCGAAGAAGCCGACAAGGACGAACGCTTCGCCCACGAGCTGGCCGAGTCATGCGGCCTGCCCATCACGGTGGCCCGGCGCGACGTGCAAGCGGCGCGCACGAGCCACGGCGGCTCACTCGAAGAGGCGGCCCGGAGGGAACGCTATGCGTTCCTCACCTCGGTGGCCGAAGCTGCCGGGGCGGAGGTGGTCACCGTCGGGCACAACGCCGACGACCAGATCGAGACCGTACTACACCGCATCATCCGCGGCGCGGGGCTCAAGGGACTGCGCGGCATTCCACTGACACGCGCCATCCAAGAGGGCTCATCCGTCCGGTTGGTCCGGCCCCTGCTCCAGTCTCGCCGTTCACAAATCCTGGAACACCTCCGCGAGCGGGGGCTCTCGTTCCGTGAAGACTCATCGAACCGGGACACCATGTTCACCCGCAACCGCATCCGGAACGAACTGCTGCCGCTGATCGAATCGGAGCATAACCCGGCGTTCGGCGAGTCGCTGCAGCGGCTGTCGCGGTCGGCGTCCGACGCATACGACCTGCTGTTGGAGATCGCTCGCGCAGGGGCGGAGCGGTGCCTGTCAGGTGCAACGATTGACATCCACGAGTTCGGGCTCCTGCACCACGCGGTGCAGCCACTCGTGATCGACAGCGCGGCAAAGTCGGCAACGACCGGCCTCCCACAGTTCGACGCGAAACACTACGAGACGGTGATCGAACTCGCGTCGAACGGTGAGCCAGGCGCGCACCTCGACTTGCCGGGCGGGATTGTGGCCACGCGGACGAGACACGGGGTAGAGTTCGCGAAGCGCCGGCCGCGCAGGCCTGCGCCGCGGGTCGAAGCGGTACTGAAGGTTCCGGGCGAGACTGTGGTGCCGGCAGCCGGACTAACGGTGAAGGCTGAGTTGCTCAACCGGGCTGATCTCGACCTGGATGCTTTTTTGGCGGCGAAAACACGCTATGATGAAGTGTTCGATTTCGATGCGATTGTGGGCCCGCTGGTGCTGCGATCGAGGCGGGACGGCGATGCGTTTCGACCGCTCGGCGCCGGTGGCCGCAAGAAGGTGGGCGATTTCCTGACGGACCTGAAGGCGCCCGTTGGGGAGCGGGAGCGGGCCCTTATCATCGCGGTCGGCGAAGAGCCGGTGTGGGTCGTCGGCTACCGAATCGACGACCGCGTAAGAATCACGGAGGAAACAAGGCGAGTGGTGAGACTATCGGTGGAGGAGGAGAGGAAGACCTGATGACGAACAGAGACCCGGACTGCATTTTCTGCAAGATCGTGGCAGGCGAACTGCCCAGCGAGAAGGTGTATGAGGACGACCGCGTGCTGGCGTTCCTCGACATCACGCCCACCACCCGCGGCCATACCCTCGTCATCCCGAAACACCACTACGCGGACCTTTCCTCCACGCCGGTGCATGTTCTGCAGGACGTGGTGGCGGTCCTGCCGAAGGTGGCCAAGGCTGCGGTGGAGGCGACCGGGGCCGACGGTTTCAACGTCCTCCAGTCCAACCGCTCCTGTGCCGGCCAGTGCGTCTTCCACATCCATTTCCACATTGTGCCGCGCCGGGAAGGCGATGGCATCGGGTTGGGGTTTCGACAGACCGAGCCCGCCAAGGACGACCTAAGCAAGACGGCGGAGGCGATCCGCGCGGCTCTGTAGCACACGGGAAGTCCGATGGCCGCAAAGAAATCATCCCTGCGACGGCGTTCGCTGCACGTGGTGATCGTGCTGCTGGTGTTCTACCCGATCGTTGTCTACATCTATTCCCAATCGGTGAACCGCGCCACCGCCGACGACATCGTCCTGCGGAACATCGACGACGGGCTCCGCTACTGCTTTGACGTGAAGGCCGCCATCGAAGAGCTCCTGGAACTGCCCGAGGACAGCCCCATTGAACAGGACCACACCCTGGAACGGCTGAGGTACAAGCTGGAAGGGGACGCGTTCGAACGCAGACTGGAGGGACTTCTGTACCGGGGCGGAGTGACCGAGACGTTGGTCAGGTTCACCCAGATTTACGACGGTGACGTCCGCCGTCTGCACTGGGGCCAGGAGCTGCCGGGGAAGATTCTGGATGATGTTGTGGTCAAGCGAGGGGAGCGCATTGACCGCGCGGCCCTGCGCGAGCGGGTGTTTCAGGTGACCTCGCGGGGCACGGCCCCGGGGACGTGCCGGATCACACTCCCGTTGGATCTGCCCGGCAAGCGGTCCTGCCGGCTGGTCGTGGGGCTGGTTTCACCCAACATCGGCTCGTATCTGGGCGCGCTTTCCGAGAAGCTGAGCATGCGGGCGCTGCGCCTGTCGCTGTTCGGTACGTCGTTGCTCGCCCTGCTCGCGGTGTACATCGTCTATCTCAACGACCGGACCCGCGAGCTGGAGCTGAAGCTCGAAGAAGAGAAGCGGCTGGCCTACGTGGGGACCATCGCCGCCGGCATGGCGCACGAGATTCGCAACCCGCTCAGCTCGGTCAAGATGAACATCCAGATGATCGAGGATCGGCTGAGCGAGTTCGGCGAAACGGAAAGCAAATACCTGATGAACAAGGTCGTCCGCATCCACCGCGAGACGGCGCGCCTGGAGGAATCGGTGAACAACTTTCTCGCGTTCGCCCGGCCGAAGCCATTGGAGCGCCGATGGGCCAACCTGAACCAGGCGATCGACAACGTCATCGAGTTCCTCGAGCCGGCCTGCATGAACGACGGCATCCGGATCGTCCGCGACTACGCGCCCGACCTGCCGCAGGCGTACATCGACCCCGATCAGCTCGGCCAGGCGGTGGAGAACCTGGTTCGCAACGCGCAACAGGCCACCGGCAAGGACGGCATCATCGAGATCTACACCGGCCGCCATGACGACCACCTCGAGATCCGCGTCTCGGACGACGGCCCCGGGATTCCGGCCGAGGACCAGGGCAACATCTTCGAGATATTCTTCACGACCAAGGAGGCGGGCAGCGGGCTGGGGCTGACCATCGTCAAGCAGATCGCCGAAGCGCACGGCGGCGGTGTTTCGTTCGATACGATCGAGAAGCGCGGCACGACGTTCACCATCGGCCTCCCGGTCCGGGAAGCGCACTAACGAGGACACATGAGCGACTTCAGCACCGCGAACGAACGCACCGTTCTAGTCGTGGACGACGATCGCACCGGCCGCGAGACGCTGGCCGAGGCGGTGAGCGAAATGGGCTACGAGGTCGCATCGGCGGCGGCCGGGCCCGAAGCGCTGGACATCCTCCGCCAGCGCGAGATCGACATCGTGCTGACTGATCTCAAGATGCCCGGAATGGACGGGCTTGAACTGCTGACCCGCGCCAAGCGAATCCGCCCGGACGCGTTCGTTATCCTCGTCACCGCGTTCGCCACGGTCGACACCGCCGTCGAGGCGATGAAGAAAGGCGCCTACGACTACGTCATGAAGCCCATCGACCTGCGCAGGCTCCGCGTGCTGCTCGACCGGGCCAGTCACTCGCGCGACCTGCTCATCGAGAATGAACTGCTCAAGGATCAGCTCGGCGAGAAGTATGACTTCTCGAACATCATCGGCCGCAGTTCGGTGATGAAGAACGTGTACGAACGGATTCGGCAGGTCGCCAACACGCGGGCGGTCGTGCTGATCGAGGGAGAAAGCGGCACCGGCAAGGAACTGGTGGCCAACGCGATTCACATGAACTCCGACCGTCGCGACCAGCCGTTCATCAAGGTCAACTGCGCCGCTCTGCCGGCGACGTTGCTGGAGAGCGAGCTGTTCGGCCACGAGCGCGGCTCGTTCACCGGGGCGTTCGAACAGCGCAAGGGCCGGTTCGAACTGGCGGACGGCGGGACCTTGTTCCTCGACGAGATCGCCGACCTGTTACCTGGGACCCAGGTGAAGTTGCTGCGCGTGTTGCAGAACTACGAGTTCGAGCGGGTCGGCGGCACGGAAACTCTCCGTGTCGACGTGCGCACCATTGCCGCCACCAACGCCGACCTGGCGGAGCGGGTCAAACAGGGCCGGTTCCGCGAGGACCTGTACTACCGGCTGCACGTGGTGCCCCTGAACCTGCCGCCCTTGCGCGAGCGACCCGAAGACATCCCGCTGCTCGTGTCGCACTTCGTGAAGCACTACGCAGAGCGGAACAGCAAGGACGTTCGCGGCGTCTCGGCGGAGGCGATGAACACGCTCACCACGTATTCCTGGCCGGGCAACGTGCGCGAGCTTCAGAACTGCGTCGAGAACATGGTCGTGATGTCGGGAAGCACGATGCTCGGGCCGGAGCTGCTGCCGACGGAGATGCAGCAGACCACGGTTGCCAGCGACCAGATCGGCTTCCCCATCGGCCTGTCGATGCGGCAGATCGAGGAGAAGGCCATCCGCGAGACCTTGGCCTCGGTCGGCGGCAACCGCAAGCGCGCCGCCGGCATCCTGGGGATCAGCCTCCGCACCCTGCACCGCAAGATCATCGAGTACGGCATCGACCGGATACACAAAGGGTGATCGCCATTCACCACGAGCGCGCCGGGAGCAAGAAGGAAAAGACCGGCCCCAAGGCGCCAGCGTGACGGCCTGGCCTGCCATAAGTGAGGCGATTGGCCCCGGTGGAGCAACCGCCAGTTCGAATGACCCCGACGGGATTCGAACCCGTGTTACCGGCGTGAAAAGCCGATGTCCTAGGCCAGGCTGGACGACGGGGCCAGCAAGGAATGTCTGCCGGAACGTCCCGCGTAGTCTACCCGAAAACGCCGCAAATCTCAAGACCCAACAGGCGAGCGAAACACGGGGAGAGAACGAAGCTCTGTCTGACAATTGGGCAGACAGGAAGGGACTCCGCCGAAGCGGCTATGTCCCTCTCGCGAAGGCGGATGTCTGCCCCACCATCCTGGCTAACTTGAGGGGTGGGGCAGGCATTCTTGCCTGCCAAACCAGCCCCAACCAAGCACAGGCCATTTGCCGGACAGAGAGCAGCAAGGGGGAGGGAAGCGCCTGAACGGGACCGCACTCGTGGCCCCGCTGCAGCGCTCCTCCTTCGCTGCGCTCCCGTGTGCTGTGTGCCGGACGTTGCGGGCCTGCACCGGCCGAGGCCCGGCGGGCGTTGCGGGAAAACATCACGCCTAACTCGCTACGTAGCAAAGGCTTATGGGGAGGCCTCGGTTTCGGGGCGGGTCAGCGTTGCGTTAACGCGACATGGTGACGGGCGCAGATCAGCCCTCTGCAAAAGGCCTGTGTCGCATAAACCGCTGGTAAACAATCACTTACAGACGATCTCAGCCGTCCGGGCAGATTTCTGTGCTTTTGGCATGCCATTTGCTCCTGTGCCTACCGAAAGCCGCTCAAGGAAGGGCGGCGGATGGGCTGATTCGGAGAGACAAGAGGCGTGCGTGGTGCGCGCTGGAAGTCTGGGAGATAAGGGCGATGAAGCGGCACGGTCACTGCAAGCACGAGCGAACGAGATTTCATTCCATCCAGCGGCTGGGGGATCAGCCGGCGATCGAGCTGCGGCAATGCCTGCTCTGCGACAGCACCATCGCGGTCCGCATAGCCGAGCCGGCCGCAGCCGGCGTCGCCGCGAGTCATTAACGGCTGCATTGTCAGAACTTGTCCGTCACGATGCCGCGTTCTTTGATGCGGCATCGTTCTGTTTTGGCCTTGATCGCTCCCCAACCCCACGTCGCGACCCGTAATTCATTGACTACCGCCCGCACGGCCAATATAATCGCAGTAATACGGGACGTCCGGCTCAGCCTGTTTCGGTCGCACCGCGACCGGGACCCGCGGAGGCATGATGAAGGCAGTTTTGACCGTCACCGGCGGTCCTCAACGCAGCCGCCAGTGGACGATAGACTCGGACGAACCGTTGACCATCGGGCGAGGCAGCGACGCTGACCTCGTCCTTCTCGACTCCGAAATCTCCCGTTCCCACTGCCGGGTCTCGTGCACCGACGGCCGCTGGCACATCGAGGATAACAGCAGCCTGAACGGCGTGTTCGTTAATGGCCGAAAGGTCGCAGAAGACGAGCTCCGACACGGGGACACGATCCGCGTCGGCAGCACCGGCCTCCGCTTCGATATCGCCGCCGAAGCAGTCGTCGAGCGGGCGCCGGAGGTGCCCGTCGCCACGGGCACGTGCAGCCGCTGCGGCCGCGAGATCCCGTCCGATTCAGAGACCTGCCCGGTGTGCGGCAGGAAGGCGCCTTTCGAGGCTCTCGGCGTAGCAGAGGAGTTGACGCAGCCAGCGGCGCTCAAGGAAGAGCCGGTGAGGTTGGGCGAGCCGCGCAGACCGGCCGCTCCTCCCGAGGTCGTCGCGGCGCCCCGGGTCGTCCGCATCGAACAAGAAAACACGGTGCAGGAGTTCATCGAGAGGCACCCGCACGACACCTCGAACATCGTCCTCACCCGCAGGCAGAAGCTGTGGTATCTGCTGGTCATCGCGGCGTTCATTCTGCTGCTGAACGTGGACTACCTCTACTTCCTCCAGGTCGTTCATCTGCTGTGCATGTTCTACCTGGTGGTCATCGCGTACAAACTGGTCACCATCTTTCTCTCCGTCGTCAAGAAGTGGGAAATACAGGTCCAGCCCCACGAGATCGCCGCGTTCAAAGACGCTGAGCTGCCGATGTACACCATCCTGGTGCCGCTGTACAAAGAGACCGAGGTGGTCAACAAAATCGTCCGGCACATCTCCGAGTTCGACTATCCGAAGGACAAGCTGGACGTGAAGATATTGCTTGAGCCCGACGATCCGGGGACGCTGGAAGCCATCCAGCAGACTGGGCTGCCGGGCTTCTGCGAGGTCATCGTGTGTCCGGACTCGAAGCCGAAGACGAAGCCGAAGGCCTGCAACCACGGCCTGGCGCGCGCTCGCGGCAGGTATACGGTCATCTACGACGCCGAGGACCGGCCGGAGCCCGACCAACTCAAGAAGGCGGTGGCGGGATTCCGCAAGGCCGAGGAGCGGTGGGAGAAGGGCCGCTGGCTCCGGCGCCTCAATCCGTTCGCCCGGGCCGAGGGCGGCCGCCCGGTGTGCCTGCAGGCGAAGCTCAACTACTACAACCCGGACCAGAACCTGCTGACACGCTGGTTCACCATCGAGTACGCCACGTGGTACCAGCTTTACCTCCCCGGCTTGCACGCGCTGCGGGCGCCGATCCCGTTGGGAGGAACGTCGAACCACTTCCGCACCGACATGTTGCAGGAGATCGGCGGGTGGGATCCGTTCAATGTAACCGAAGACTGCGACCTGGGCATCCGCATTCACAAGCTGGGCTATCGCACCCGGGTGCTCGACAGCACGACCTGGGAGGAGGCGAACTCCCAGGTCGGCAACTGGGTCCGGCAGCGGTCGCGCTGGGTGAAAGGGTACATCCAGACACATTTCACGCACATGCGCCATCCGTTGCGCACACTGTGGAAGTTGCACCCGTTGGGCATGTTCCACTTTCTCAATTCCGTCGGCGGCCTGTCCGTCATGCTGCTGCTCAACCCCATCTTCTGGCTGAGTTCGCTCCTGTACGTCGGCCTGTTCACGATGGACCTTCACGAGCACGGCTATTCGTTCGAAAAGGCGCTGGGTGTCGAAGAAGCTTTTCGGGACGCGACCGATCCGGACATCCCCGACCGGACCGTCCGGATACCGCATCCCAGCCGGTGGGCGTGGCCGATCATATGCGGCGCGCTGCCGGACGTGATGCCGCCCAAGGCAACGTGGAAGCAGAAGGTGTGGTCGGCGATCAAGGAGGACTGGCGTCACACGTGGCACGGGAGTTGGGCCCCGCCTCCGCCGCTTGAGAGCAGGGATTTCGCGGCAGGCGAGGGCCCGCTGATCAGCCCCCCGGCCTACGAGCACGATCCGTGGCGCGAGATGTGGGCGCACCGGGGCTTTCATTTCTGGAACATGGCCTCCCAGGTCTTCTTCGTGGTAACCATCGTTCTCGTGGTTGGCAACTTCTTCTTCATGTTGATCCACGTCGTCGCGTGTCTCCGGGCGGGCATGCCGAAGATGATCCCCCTTGCCATTGTGATGCCGCTGTACTGGGTGCTGATCAGCGTGGGGGCGTGGAAAGGATTCCTGCAGTTGTTCCGGAGACCGTTCTACTGGGAGAAAACCCAGCACGGGCTGGACTTGAAGGCGGCGAAGGGCCAATGAGCGCACTGCGGCGGGCAACGGTATTGGCGGCGTTTGCATGGGCCGCGGTCACCCTGCCGCCGGCCTGGGCGGACCAGCCCAAGCCTGTCCGGTGGTGGAACCAGGACTGGAAATATCGCAAGATCGTGCGGGTGAAGTTCCCGAAGCAGGGCAACGACATGCCGGTGAACTTCTTCGAGCCGTCGAAACTCCTGGGCGAGAGGACACTCACCGGGCGGATCACCATCATGATTGAAGGCCGGACCAGCCGGCCGGGCAAGGAGGTAGTGGTGATCGACTCCGCGGGGAGCCTGGTGCCGGCCCGGGCCTACGCCAGCGGCTGGGACCAACAGGTCACCGTGCTTTTCAAGGCGCAGCCGAAGACCGCCGACTACTACCTCTACTACGGCAACCCCAAGGCTGACCGCACGCGCCTCGACTGGCGGGGACGAAGCGCGTATCCGATCATGATGGCTACAGTGCCCGTGAACGACGCTGGCGCGATCGAGACCCCCGCCCGCGCTTGCAGGGCTATCCTCAAGGTCCCGGAAGTCAAGACCCGGATGGGGGCGTATTCCGTCAACAACTCCCGGAACCTGTTCGGGCTCCAGCCGGGCCTCATTTACATCACGCTCTACTCGGGGCTGATCTACGCCCCGACCGACGGGACCTATGAGTTCGCGATCAACGCCGGCGGCACCGCGCACTTCCTCATCGACGGGTCACTCATCCTCACTGTCCGCGGCGGCTCGAGGCCCGCCAAAACATGGAAGCATAAGGCCGCGGTCAAGCTGACCGAGGGCGTGCACAACTTCACCATACTGCACGGCGAGAGAAGCACCGCACAGGGCATCCATATGGGCTGGCGCAAGCCCGACCAGCTCAGGATTGCACTGATGACCGGGAGCGCGTTCGCGCGGAGCAATTACACACCGGCCAGAGTAGTGGGGCTCGAGGAGCTGGGCAAAGAGGTCACGCCCTTCTTCACGTTCGAGCGACCCACGGAGGCGTTCACCCTCGCCAGCGGCGAGGCCGTGGCGCACGTCAAGCTGAACAACCTCACCCGCGGCGACGGGCTCCGGTACCGGTGGAAGGTTGGCGCCCTGTCCTTCACCCGGCGTTCGCCGCGCTGTTTTGTCCCTGCCGGGCGTGAGAACCCGATCACGCTCGAGGTGTTCAAGGGCGGCAGATCGGTGGGCACCTACACGCGTCCTCTCAGCCTCCGCGCCATCCAGCGCAAAAAGGGCGAGGCAACGTTTGAGCTGCTCACCTGTCCGAACGTCTGCTACGCAGGGGAACGGGCCAAACTCACGTTCCGCGTGACCAACCTGTCCGACCACTCCCTGCCGCTTCGACACGAGCGCGAGCTGTCGACCGGCAAGTCGGTCACGGGCACGATGAACATGCCGGCGCGAGGAAGGCAGCCGGTCTCCGTGGTGCTGCCCAAGATCACCGGGCGCAATTCCTGGGCTCAACTGACGCTGCGCCTGTGGCACGAGAACGTCAAACTGGGCCACGAAACATGGCGCGTGGTCCGGCACGATTCCGGCCGGGCTGAGCTTGTGGTCAAGCCCGGCCGCCCCGTTGACGGAAAGCGGCGCCCGTACGTGGTGGTCGCCGCACCGAAAGACATCGCCCATCAGGGCGAACACGCCACACTCACCTTCACCGTGGGCAATCTGGCCAACTATCCCGTCTCGCTCCGGTATGAGCACGAGTTGTCGACAGGCAGGTCGGTCTCGAGCTACGTCGATTTGCCGCCGAGAGACGAACAGCCGGTTCACAGCGAACTGCCCACGCCTCCCGCGGACGGCTCATTCGCCCAGGTGACGTCGCTGATGTGGCTGGCGACCGACCGGATGGGCGTGGCAACCGTCCGAGCGGTCCGGCCCGGACCCCGGCTGACCTCGCTGGCGCCCAGCCTGGGCCATCTCATTGACCGCCAGCGCGAGGGCTGTCGGACGGTCATCGTCACCGAGCTCGAAGACGAGAGCAAACTCAGGCGCTGGGCCCTGGTCAAATGGATCGGGAGGCAGTTCAAGAGCGGTCCCACAACGATCATGCTGTTCGGCGATTCCATGCTCAACGTGACCGACAGTTCCGGAGAGGAGAGCTACGTCGAGATCCTTCGGAAGCGGCTGGCGGGCGCCGGCCGGACGCTCACGTGGGTCGAAGGCGTCCGGGACGCCATCGTGCCGTGCGTGGCGGACATCCCCGCGTTCGGCGCGGCGGTGGCGAAACACGCGCCCGACCTGGTCCTCATCTCACCCGGCAGCCGCGACGCGCTGAGAGGGATCTCGCGCCAGCAGTTCGCCCGCGCGCTCGACGTCCTCATAGACCTCGCCCGCAGCCAGGAAAACGCGCCGGGTGTCGCGATCATCTCGCCCCCGCCGCTCCTCAGCAATCCCAAGATGTCGGAAGGGCTCGCCCGCGCCGCGCGCACTATCGCCAAGCAGCATCACGTCCCATTCGTCGACATCCACAAGCTCATCATGGAAAAGGAAGGTTGGAAAAGCGCCTACAAACAAGGCGCCGACGATGAGGTATACTATCTGTATCCCAACGCGGAGACCCACAAGGAGATCGCGGAGTCGGTCCTCGGCGAGATCGAATAGCTCACGGAGAAGCGCGTGGGGCAATACAAGGGCGCGTACGAGTTCTTCGATGCCGCGCGAATCAGCCCATATCCGATCGCTGAACGGCCGAACAAGGTCACCCTCGACAACCTGGTCCGCCTCGACGGCCTGACCGTACCGGACCGCTTGATGGACGATGCGGCCTTGGTTGCGGTCGCTGAAGCCATCGCCGACGCCCGCACGAAGGGCAACCCGGTCATCCTGTTCATCGGTGCGCATCCCGTGAAGCTGGGGCTGTCGCCCATCGTGCTCGACCTGATGGAACGCGGGGCGCTGACACACGTCGCCGGGACCGGCGCCACGGCCATCCATGACTTCGAGCTGGCGCTGATCGGAGAAACCAGCGAGAACGTACCCAACGCCCTCCCTCACGGCCGGTTCGGCATGGCGCGGGAAACGGGCCATTACATGAATGCCGCCATCGTGGCGGGGTTCCAGCGCGGGCTGGGCCTGGGCGAATCCCTGGGCCGCCTCATCCTGGGCGAGCCGATGCCGGAACGGGTGGAGTGCCGGCACCCCGAGGTGAGCATTTTCGCCGCCGGCGTCCGCCTCGGCATCCCGGTCACCGTTCACGTAGGCATCGGCACCGACATCATCGACCAGCATCCCGGGTTCGACGGCGCCGCGAAGGGCGGGACGAGCGGGTTCGACTTCGGCGTCTACGTGGCCTCCGTCGCAAAGCTGACCGGCGGCGGCGTCGTGCTAAACGTCGGCTCGGCTGTGACCGGGCCCGAGGTGTTCCTCAAGGCCGTGTCGATGGCGGCCAATGTCGGGTCGCCGCCGAAGGGGATCGTCACGGCGAACTTCGACATGCGCCCCGTCGTGTCCAAGGACGTCGCCGACGAAGACAAGCCGACGTACTACTTCCGCGACAACAAGAGTATCGTCACCCGCATCCCGGCCGCGTTCGGCGGGACCGGCCATTACGTCTGCGGGCATTTCAGGCAAACCCTCCCGGCCTTTTACGAGAAGCTGATTCGCAGCTAGCCTCCGCTCTCCGGCCACGGGAGTTCGAGAATGAAAAAGGGATTGCCGGCGGCGGCCGTCATCATCCTCAGTGCCGTCGCGTGCCAGGCGGCGGAGCCGATCCCGCCCGTTCCGGACGAGAAGACCGTCGTCCTGCGGCTGGTCGACGCGCTCGCCACGGGCGGGGAGAACGTCGCCTGGCGCGCCGCGAAGCAGTTGGAGCGTCACCCCAAGCTGGCCGGGCCGCTGCTCCGCGAGCGGCTTGAGGACCCGAAGCTCCCGAACTGGACGATCGCCGCGAACGCTCTTGCCGGCATCGCGCCGGACGAGTTCAAGGCGCTGGAGGCGAAGCTCGGCAAGAAACGGCCTGCCCTGACCACCCGCTACCACCTCTGGCGGCTCGCCCAGAACAAGTCGTGGTCGTGGGACCCCTTTGCCGGAGGGGACGGGAAGACGCCCGAGTCCGTGGAGCCGATCCAGGCGCTCGGGCCAGCCGCCGCAGAGGAACTCCGCCGGGCGATGGCCGACGACCAACTCCGGCGGCACGCCACCTGGGTCATCGGCGTCCTGAAGGTCGAGCAGGCGGTGCCGGAACTCCTGCGCCACATCCGCGATACGCGGGTCTACACGAGCGGCGGGCGGACCGGTCCGCCCCCACGGACCAATTAGCTGGCCGCCGCAGCACTCGTCCACATGGGCGAGAAGGGCCGGACGGCGCTGCTCGATCACTTCGAGAAGCTTCGCTTCACCATCGCGCCGAGAACCACAGTGACGGGCCCCCGCGACGAGGCCGAGCTGATCATCGAAAGCTTCACTCACGTCGGCGCCCAGGCCGCCATTGAGAAGGCGCTGATCCGCATGATCGACGGCGACGATCCCGCCGTCGCCGGATGGGCCCTGCGGAAGATCATCGACTGGAACGAGCCGTCCAGCTCGACCCTTAGCAGCAGCGTCAAGTACGGGCTGCCCATTCCGTTCGCGAAGTGCGCCGCGCTGCTCGCGGAGGACGGGCCGGACCCCGGCTACCCCAGCGGCCGGGCCCGCGCCGCCGCCGGCTACCTCTCGAAATGCCTGGCCGAGCCGCGCGCCTGCAAGGCCTGCCTCGAACAGTTCGAGCAGCGGCGCTTCATCGACATCTTCCTCCATAACTGGACGCGGATCGGCCGTTATCCGCTCAGCGCGTCGATGACGTTCTCGTTCGACTACGCGAAGGGCATGGCAGGGCTGCGGAAGCGGATGCGCGACGTTGCACTGACCCTCTCAGAGCCGAAGCAGTTCCGGCGGCCGGGGTGGGAACGCAAGCACCGGCTCATCGCGCTGCTCGGCGGCGTCAGCGACGGATACGATCCTGCGAAGCGCGAGGAGGCTGTGCTCCGACGGCTGGAAGGGATCATGCTGGAGGACAGGCACGAGGACGTGCGGGCGCTCGCCGCCGCCGCATACGGCCGGCTGACCGAGTACCACGACCGCGCCCGAGCGTTCGACGTGTTCTCCGGCGCCGCCGAGAAGGAACTCGAACGAGGCAAGCAGAACGACCGACAGGAGGCGCTGGTAAAAATCGTTTATCACATCCCGCGCACCCTGGGCAAGGACCCCGCGCCCGTGTTGTTGAAGGTCGCGACGTCCGCGCCCACCGACTGGCCGCGGAAGGAAGCGACGGGCCGGCTCACGCAGTTCGGCCGCTTGCCTGGCGCGTGGCCGCTGCTGACCAAGGGGAAGCCGGACACCGAGTCGTCGCTTTACTACGGATTCCATCTCCTGCCGACGGCCGCCGAGAAGGCGAACGGAGCCGACCTTGAGGCCGTCAACACTGCGCTCGGCGCCATCCTCCGCTTGGCCAACTACCCGGAGAAGCACCGCAAGTATCATCGTCACTGGCGCGGCGTCGAGCCCGACGAGGAGTCGGCGGCGCTTGCGGAACTTGCGCTGAAGCGCTGCGTTCCCGGCGTCCTGAAGCGACTCGACAGCGCCGAGCTCCGCGTGAGCCGCTACGACTGCGACGTGGTCCGCAAGCTCCGGATTCAGGAGGCAATCCCCGCGCTGGCGGACGGCCGGTCCCCCGCTGAAACCCTCTCGCACCTGACGCTGCCGAACGAGCACTACACCCCCCTGTTCAAGCGGGCGATGAAGGGGGACTTCTACGCCCTTCGGGCAATCTCAGGAACGGCCGACAAGCGGGCGGCGGACCTCTACCCGGTCTGGTCCGGGAAGAGCGCTGGGGCACGGTACTGGCTGGCGAAAGCGCTGCTCCGGAGCGGCGACGTGCGTGGCCTCGCGCTCTGCCGCGAGCTCGGCAAAGCCAGCATCCACTTCAGCTCGAACGAACAAGCGCTGCGAGCCATGGGCCTGCTGCGAACCGAGCGCGCCGCACAGGAGGTGGTCGCGTTCGTCAACGAGTATTCGTACCACTCGAACGCCGCGGCCGATGCGCTCGTCGCTATCGGCCGCCCGGCCGTGCCGGTCATCCTCAAGGCTCTCACCGACCCCGCATGGCCGCACGGCGGGCGCGAATACTACGAAGGAAAGCGCCGCGGCGCGCTCGTCCGGGCGCTCGGCGAGATCGGCGACGACCGCGCCGTGCCGATCCTCGTCTGGCTCTGCGGACGGAAGAACGACCACGGGGCGCTCGCCGCGCTGATGCAGATCAACACGAAGACGGCCCGCGACGCCGTGTTCGCCCTCGCGCAGAAGGGCCGCGTCGAGCCGAGCTGGCAGATGTTCGGCTCGCTCGCGGAGTGTTTCAGGGGCGACCCGCGCGCGGCCGAGCTGTACACGCTCCTCGCCGAGCAGGCGCCGCCGGACTCGAGCGCCCGCGGCTACGGGGCGTGCCTTGCCGCCCGGTTCACCCGGACGCCCGAGCGGACCCGCGAGCGCCTTTACAGGCTCTGGACCGGGGCGAAGAAAGAGTACTACCGCAAGGAGATCACCAAGGCGCTGAGCTGGCTGGGCGAGAAGCGCGTCGCCGCCGAGGCGTTCCCTTACGCGGCCTACGGAGGCTACCCGACCGTGGCCGGCCTGGAGATGAAGTGGGACTTCGACGCGATCGTGCGGCTCGACCGCGACGGCTTGATCCGCTACGCGAAGAAGCAGGCGGCTTCCGACGACCCTGCGACCCGGCGGCTCGGCCTGCGGCTTATCGCCCGCCTGGGGGTTCTCAAGCCGGCCGAGGTCGACGCCAGCCCGTACGGCAAGGAGCTGCGGAAGATGCTCGACGTTCCGAAGACGAACGACCGCAGTTTCGCGGCGTCCCTGCTCGCGCAGCTCAAGGCGCCCGGCATCGTCAAAGAGCTGAACCGGCGGATGAACCGGTCTCTATCCCTCGGTTCCGTGGTCGATGCCTTGGGCGAGAACGGCACGGACGAGGCGGCGGAGGTGCTGGTCGGCTTGCTCGACGATCCCGCGCGTCGAGCGGAGTTCACCCGGAGCGACTACTGGCAGTACTTGAAGGCGCTGAGACAGAACGGCCGGCCCAAGGCGATGAGAGCCCTGCGAGGATTGCTGTACAAGGACTTGGCGGGGCAGGACGTGCCGCGCTCGCGCCGGGCGCTCGGGATGCTCGCCGAGGTGGCTCGCGGCGGCCTGCGTGACAAGCTGCTCGACTTCGCCGCGTCGGCCACGGGCCACCTGCGCTGCCTCTGCGTCTACGGTCTGATGAAGCACTTCGGTTACAAAGGGCCGTACGACCCGTTCGAGTCCGGGCCGAAGCTCAAGAGGATGGCCGAAGACCTGCGAGCGCACGTGCGCGCGACGGAGTGATTCCCGCCCGCTTTCCCGGCACCGGCGGCAATTCTATTCGAACAGGTTCTTCTGTGCGGATTTGGGCGGCGTGAGGCCGAGGTGTCCGAACGCGCTCTTCGTGGCGCGGCGGCCCTTGCTCGTCCGGTTGAGCAGCCCGATGCGGAGGAGGTACGGCTCGACGACGTCTTCGAGGGTCCCGCGCTCCTCGTTGAGGGTGGCGGCGAGGGCCTCGATCCCGACCGGCCCGCCGTCGTAGAATTCGGCGATGGTGCGGAGGAACCGCCGGTCGAGTTCGTCGAGCCCGAGCACGTCCACGCCGAGCATATCGAGCGCCTGGTTGGCGAGTTCGAGCGTGATGCGGCCGTCGCTCTTGACCTGGGCGAAGTCGCGGACCCGCTTGAGATAGTTGTTGGTGATGCGCGGCGTGCCGCGCGAGCGGCGTGCGATCTCGCGCGCCGAATCGTCGTCGATTGGCACCCCGAGCAGCTTGGCCGACCGCTTCACAATCGCCTCCAGGTGCTCAGGCCTGTAGAACTCGACGTGGTGGAAGATGGCGAACCGCTCCCGCAATGGCTTCGACAGCAAGCCCGACTTGGTGGTCGCCCCGACGATCGTGAAGTCCTTCAACGGCACCTTGATCGTCTTGGCGAACGCTCCGCGATCCACGACGAACTGGACCTCACGGTCCTCCATCGCCGGGTAGATGAACTCCTCGACCGCGACAGGCAGGCGATGAATCTCGTCGATCAGCAGCACGTCCTTGTCGCCCAAGCTGGTCAGTATGCCCATCAGGTCACCGGTCCGAGTAAGCGCGGGCCCGGAGGATTGCGCGAGACTCGAACCGATCTCGTTGGCGATCGCGTGGGCGATGGTGGTCTTCCCCAGGCCGGGCGGCCCGTCGAGCAGGACGTGTTCGAGCGCCTCGCCGCGCTCCGTTGCCGCTGCCAACGCGATCCGCAGCGGCTCGAGCTGGTCCGACAGCCCGATCATCTCGTCGAGGGTGCGCGGCCGCAGCGTCAGGTTAAACCGCTCGTCGTCAGCGGAGAGCGGCCCGGGATCGACAATTCTCTTTCGCATGTCAGCGTTCCCGGCCCTGGGCGTGGATTCTGAAGATCTCGCTGATCAGCTCCTGCGACGACTCGATCTCCGCACCGGACGCGATGGCCTGACTGATCATCGCTTCCGCCTCGACGGCCGAGTACTGAAGCTGGTTGACGAGGATCTGCATCGTCTCCGAGCGCACATCCGGCTCCAGCTCGCCGACCGCTTCCACTTCGAGCGGCTCACCCCCGCGCATCAGGGCGAACTTCTGACACTTGCCGCGGAGCTCCGCCACGATCTTCTCCGCACTGCGGCGGCCAATCTCGGGCAACTCGCACAGCGCCGAATGCTCGGCATTCTCGATCGCCAGGGCGAACCGCTTCGTCGAAATCGTCAACGACTTGAGCGCCTTCTTCGGCCCCAGCCCCTTGACACTGGTGAGCAGCCGGAAGAACTCGCGGTCCATCGGGTCCACGAAGCCCAACAGGCGAGGGATCATCGAGCCGCCGGTCGGGCCGCCCTCGATGTACTCGAGCGTGTGAAGCGTCAACTCGGTCCCGGCCGCCCCGTGCTGCCGCAGCTTGAGCGCCAGCCCGCTGGGCACGAGCACTTCGTAGCCCAGCCCGCCGTTCTCCAGGGTGATGGCGTCGTCGCGGATCTCGGTAACCGTACCGGTGATCTTCGCTATCACTTCCGTCTCCCGGCGATTGCTGGTGGCTTGCCCGCCGTGTTGAGGTGACACAGCGCAACCGCCAGCGCGTCGGCCACGTCCGGCGGCTCCGGCACTTGGCCGAGCCCCAGCATCACCTCGATCATCCGCTGCACCTGGCGCTTGGTCGCGTGGCCGTTGCCGGTGAGCGACCGCTTGACCATCGTGGCCGAATAGCTGGCGACCGGGATACCGCACTTGGCGGCGGCCAGCAAGATCGCCCCACGGGCGTGGCCCATCAGGATCGCCGTCCGCGGGTGCTTATAGTGCGCGTATAACTTCTCGATCGCCGCGGCCTCCGGCTTCGCCTCCTCGAACAAGGCGAGGACATCGTCGTATATGCACCGGACGCGGTCGGGCATCGCGTCGCGCTCCCTGGTGGAAACGATGCCCGCCTCGACCAGCGAGAACACTCGACCGCTGCCCTCGACAATGCCGTAGCCGGTGATCTTCAGGCCGGGATCAACGCCGACCACTCGCAAGTCCCGTTTCTCCACAACTCGGCTGAAGGAGCCCCTGCCGGACGCATTCTAGCAAACGCCCCGCGCGGCCGTCAAAGCTTTTCGCGCGCGGCGGGCGACTGGCCCAGGCCCGATCAGCCGCTCACGCCGGATCGATCCATACGGGGCTCGCCCAGGCGACCTCGCCGTCCGACTGGATCGCGCGCACGTAGTAGAAGCAGAACGGGTGGGCGCAGAACGTCGCCGGCGGGAGCAGGACATCGCCGAGCGGCGCCGCGTCCTCCCAGGAGAGCTCACAGTCCAGCTCGCCCGGGGCGAAGGTCTGGACGATGTCGTTGTTGCGGATGATGTCGATCCGGTCGGCGGGTGCGGTGCCGTGGAACTCGATGTCGAGCCGGCGCCGCTCGGTGATGCCGGGGCATGCCTTGGCGTCGAGCTCGGACCCGATCGGGCGCCCGTTCAACTCATAGTTGAGCAGGATCCTCGGCCCGGTGGTCGCGACGACGCGGCGGCTCCACATCGCGTCCCAGATCGCCTCGCGGCTGCGCTCGGCCGCGAGCACGGCCATCAGGCCGGCCTTGTAGCGCGTCTCGCCGCCAGTGATAGGGAACTCCGTCCCGGCGTGGCCGATGTGGTCGTCGCCGCCCGCGGTGAACCCGACCCGCCAGCCCATGGCGAGCGCACGGCTGACGTATCCGCATTCCATCGGCGGCTCCTGCCCGCGCTCCGGCACCGGGTTGTCGTCGCCGCGCTCGTAGCTTCCGCGGAGTTGGAAGATCTCGACCAGCCGCTCGTGCTCCGGATCGTGGTCCTTCCAGTCGCAGAAGTTCCCGTAGTGACCGGTGTGGTGCGGGACGACGATGGCCGTTTCGTTCTGGATCGCACGGAACAGGTCGGGCGGCGTCGGGAAGTTGACCTCGTCGGAGCGGTACATCGGCCGATGGTCTTCGAGGTAGTAGATGTTTCGGTCGCCGTGGCCCTTGCGGGTCCACTTGGCCCATTCGTAGCCAAGGAACGTGACGAAGCGCCCCGGCTCGTTCCATCGTGCCACGGCGTCGCACGCCTTCTCCCACAGCGGGCCCGGCGTCTCCCACAGGTGGTCGTGGTCGCCGGGCGCGGCGAAGTCCAAACCGGCCTCGTCGCGCATCTGGCGGAAGTACTGGTCGATGTTACCCTGACCGTCCGACAGCTCGGTGTGGCCGTGGATCATGCCCCAGAAGAAACGGTGCGCCGCGGACCCGGATCGGCACACCGTCGGGTTGGCGACGGCCTCCAAGCCCTTGGTCCGATCCAAGACTCGGATCCGATGCGCGCCCTCGCCGGGCAGGCGAACCGTGAGGCGCACGCAAGTCGACTCGCGCACGGGCTCGACCTCGGCGTCGAGCTGCTCGTCGCCCAGTAACGCGGCGACGTGGTCGAGCGTCTCGTGCGACAAGTTGCTGAACTCGTCCTCCGGTCGCACAAGGATGGTGAGCCGCTCCCCTGGCTTCGATTGCGAGGGGACGTAGGCGCGCAGTTGACGGACCGGCCCGCCGAGGACGTGCATCGTGCAGGCGGCGACGATGTGCCGCTGGTTGTCCTCCGACCACACCGCCCCGAGATCCTTCTTAAGCTCGGCGCTGGACCGGCTGTCGCCCACAACCCACGCCGGCAGCGCCTGGGCGCTGCGGTCCGCGACGTACAACACAAAGAACTTGTCGAGAGTTCGTGTCTCCGGCGCGCGGATGCCGGAATGGTCACCGAGGGTCACGGTAAGAACGTCATGCTTCCGCAGGCCCCCTTCGGGCACGGTCAGCTCGAACGTCCCCGCGACCTCGGCGGCGCGAAGGGGAATTGTCCGGCCAGCCGCCGTGCGGGCCGTGATGTAGCCGTAGCCTCCGGGCTGGTCCGCCTGGGCGTCGAACGTGCCTTTATTGTTCCGCCCGCCGAACAACTGGAGCCGAAGGACGGCCCCCGCGGGCACGCCGCACGCCAGCTCGAGCGGCAGCGTCCAAGCCGACATCTCACCGGCGAACGCCGCCTCCGGCTCGCACCGGCCCAGCGGCACCCGCTCGGGAATCCGAATCGGCCGGGTGGAGCGAGGAGCGTCGACACGTGGTTCAGCCATTCGCAGTCCGTCCTTTCACTGTCCGAGCGGGGCGGAGACAGCGGAGCGGCCGGGCTACCCTACACCCCCAGCATCGCCTTGTGCTTCCGGAGCACGGTCCGGTCGCCGGATGTGACGAGCCGGGTGTTGCCGTCGGCGCGGGCGGCGGCGCGCAGGATGAAGTTCCTAGCAGTGTACTGCTTTTCGACCTTTTGCTTCGCCTGGCTTAGCAGCAGGTATCCGATGTAGGCGTCGCACGCGATCTCGACGATGCGCCGCGCGTGGAAGTCCGTGTACTCGCGATTGTCCTTCTTCTTTACGTGGTCGGCGCACTTGCGCATCTGCCCGACCATCCGGGCGAGTTTCTTGGCCGGCGCGCCAAACGGCTTCTCGTATGTCTCCCGCCGGAACTCGGCGAACTCCTCGTCCAGATCCCCCGCCAGCACACACCCGATCGCAGCGACCACCTGAAGCTGCGTTGTGCCCTCGTAGATCGACGTGATTCGGGCGTCGCGATAGTACCGCTCGACCGGATAGTCCCGCATGTACCCCGACCCGCCATGCACCTGGATGGCGTCGGACGTGACCCCGATGGCCATCTCACACGCGAAGAACTTGGAGATTGGCGTGAGCGCCTTGGCCAACTTCGCGTACTTCCGCTGAGTGGCGCGAAGCTCGGCATACTCCGGGTCGTTGCGATCGAGGGCGGCAAGTTTTTCGCCGAAAAGCTTCTCCAGGTCGACGATCACACTGGTGTAGCAGATGAGCGCCCGAGCCGCCTCGATGTTGGTCTGCATGTCCGTCAGCATCTCGTACACGGGCGGGAAGTCGAGGATGCGTTTGCCGAACTGCTCGCGGTTCAGGGAGAAATCCAGCGCGGCGCGGTAGGCCGCCTCGGCAATGCCCAGCGCCTGCGCCCCGATGGCGAGGCGCGCGCCGTTCATCAGCGCCATCACGTATGTCGTCAGGCCGCGCTTGCGCTTGCCGATGAGGCGCGCCGGCGCATTGGCGAATTGAATCTCGCAGGTCGGCGAGCCGTGTATGCCAAGCTTGCTCTCGATGCGCCGGACGCAGACGCCGTCGCCCTTGTTGGCCAGGAAGAGCGACAGCCCGCGGCCGTCCTTGGTACCCGGCTCCGACCGCGCCAACACGAGGAGCACGTCGCCGCAGCCGTTGGTGATGAACCGCTTCACGCCGTTGATCCGCCAGACACCGTGGTCATCGCCGTCGGGCGGCGGCGTGGCGCCGGTCATGACGGCCTGGAGGTCGCTGCCGGCGTCCGGCTCGGTCAGCACCATCGCTCCGGTGACCTCGCCCAGCGAGAACTTGGGCAGGTACTCGGCCTTGGTCTGTTCGTCCGCGAAGTCGTGGATCGTCTCGGCGATGTCCTGGAGGCCGAAGATCGTCATCAGGCCGGCGTCGGCGCGGCCGACCATTTCGATGGCCATACTGTAAGTAACCGTGGGCATGTTGAGCCCGCCGTACTGGCGCGGGAGGGTGAATCCCATCAGGTCGGCATCGGCGAGGCGCCGGATGGCCTCGACTGTGCCCCGGGCGTATCTGACCTCGCCGGCCTCGAACTGGGCCTCCTCCAGGTCAACGTCTTCGGCCCTGGGTTCGATGAAGTTGCCGGCCACGTCGCCCACCAGGCTCAGCACGCGGCGATAGCTGTCGAGCGCGTCGTCCGCGTCGGATGGTGCGTAGTTGTAGTCGGCTGCCTCGCTGAATCCTTTCTCGCGAAGCGCGATCACCTTCGACAGGTCGAGCCACTCGAGCATGAACTTCAGGTCTTCGTTCTCGTCGAAGAAATTGGGCATTCACGTCCTCACTGTTTCGATTTGTACGCCTTGATCAGCTTCGGTATGACGTCGTTGAGGTCGCCGACGATCCCGTAGTGCGCGATGCTGAAGATCGGCGCCTCGGCATCTTTGTTGACCGCCACGATGGTGCCGGACTCCTGCATGCCGGCGCGGTGCTGGACTTGGCCGGAAATGCCGCACGCGATGTAGAGCTTGGGCCGCACGGTGGTGCCGGTCTGGCCGACCTGGTGGTCGTGAGAGATGAAACCCGCATCGACCGCCGCGCGGGACGCGCCGACCACGCCACCGAGCGCGTCCGCCAGGTCCCGAATGAGATTGAAATTGTCGGCGCTCCCGACGCCGGCTCCGCCCGAGATGATGATCTGGGCGCCTTTCAGGTCCACCTTCTTCTCCGCCTGGACGCGGTCGAGGACCTTCGCGATCATCTCGTCCTGTGTAAGCGCGGGATGGACCTGTACGACTTCGCCGGCCCGCGAATCGTCGGGCTCACCCAGCGGGAACACTCCCTCGCGGACGGTCGCCATCTGCGGGCGGCGCTCGGGCGAGACGATGGTGGCGATGATGCTGCCGCCAAACGCCGGCCGGATTTGATATAGGAGTTGCTTGTATTGCCGGTCCGTGTTGGGGTCGGTGTAGTCCCCGATGCGGAGGTCGGTGCAGTCGGCGGTGAGCCCGCAGCGGAGGATGGACGCGACCCTCGGCGCCAGGTCACGGCCGAGCATCGTGGCGCCAAAGATGATGATCTCCGGGCCTTGGTCTTTTGCCAAGTCAGCGATGGCCTTGGCGTAGGGCAGCGTGGTGTAGTCGGCAAGCCGCACGTCGTCGATCAGGTACACCTTTTTCGCGCCGTGCGCGATCAGGGTCTTGGCGAGGCCGCCGACATTGTGGCCGGCCACCACCGCACACACCGCGCCGCCGATGTCGCCGGCCAGCTTCCGGGCGCGGCCGAGCAATTCCAGGCCGACCTCCGCGAGCTTCCCTTCCTGCTGTTCGGCGACTACCCACACAGCTTTCTTGTTGTCGTCGTTCATCCCATCTCCGTTACTCAAGGATGTGATCTTTGGCAAGTTCGTGGATCAGTTGGTGCATTCCCTCGTCGGTCGGTTCGACTTGCTTGTGCTCGGCCTGCTTGAGCACCGCGCCTTCCGCCCTCATCACCCGCGTGGGCGAGCCGAGAAAGCCGCACTGTTCCATGTCGGCAGCGATCGCCGCGCCGTCCCACTCCGGGATCAGCAGCCCGGCCTGGCCCAGCTCGTACTCCTTCTCCTTCCATCGCTTCTCCAGTTCGTCGGGAGGGAGCTTTCTCGCGGGGTCGATAAGCCGGATCAACTCGGACGGCGCCTTGGCCTTCTTGTATTTCATAATCAGCTTCGCCCGTGGGGGTCGTGGCTCGTTCGCCTCGGACGGGACGGTCATGAGCACGGGCAGTTTCGCCTCGACCGTTTCGTAGCCGCCGTCGATGAGGCGGCGCACCTTGACCACGCCATTGCCGAGCTCCAGAATCTCGGCGACGTACGTGAGTTGAGCGAAGCCCAGGTTGCCGGCGAGTTGCGGGCCGATCTGTGCGGTGTCGCCGTCGATGGCCTGTCGGCCGCAGAGGACAATGTCGGCGCCGCCCGCGCGACCGATGGCCTTGGCGAGCGTGTAGGACGTCGCCAGGGTGTCTGCGACGGCGAAGCCGCGGTCGGTGAGCAGCACAACGCGGTCCGCTCCGTACTCGAGCGCGTCCCTCAGGATGTCCGCGGCGCGAGGCGGGCCCATGGTGATAACGGTGACCTCGCCGCCGTGCGTGTCGCGCAGCCACAGCCCCATTTCCAGGGCATTCTTGTCCTCCGGGTTAAACACGGCCGGCAGGGCGCCGCGGTTGATGGTCCCGTCCGCGTTCATCGCGTCGCCGGTGATGTTCCTGGTGTCCGGGACCTGCTTGGCGCAAACAGCAATCTTGTACGACATGACAACCCTTTCGCCGGTATCAGCTGTCCATTTCCAGGCTCGATGCGGCCAGAGAGTCTAGCAAACGGTCTCTTTTCAGTCAATGCCTGCTGGGCATGCCTACTGGGCGACACTTCAGAGATCGCCAAGGTGACCGTCCCGGACTTGTCTTTCTGCCTCAAATATGGATAATACTGATTAGCGTGCTTGGATGCGCCCGTAGCTCAATTGGATAGAGCGCCGGTCTACGGAACCGGAGGTTGGGGGTTCGAGCCCCTCCGGGCGTGCCAGCGGAGGAGGACGGGCGACAGTCGCTCACGGCTGTCGCCCTTTTTTTGCGCTCGCCCGAAACGTCGCCACGTGATCCCTCGAGTGGCGACGGAAGGCGGCGACGCTTCAGCAGGGCCATTCAATTCTCCGAACGGGTCTTGATGGCCGCCCGCCCGCGTTCTCTTGCCCCCGCCGCGGAGCATCTCGTTTATAAAAGTCACACGTGTGACTTTTATAAACACACTCCCTGAGCGCGGCCCCCACTTGCTCCGCCAGACGAGGTCGAGAATTGAATGACCCTTGTGCTTCGGCCGCACGGTTGCAGGCCACGCCCAATCCTGCTATAAGAACGCCCAATCGATCAGGAGCCAAGCCGACACTCTGGAAAGCATAAATGCCACGACGCAATTGGGACGGGGCCAACTCGCGATGTTAGCTGCGGTGCTGCATGATCAGGAAGATCTTCGCGTGCAGGAGGTTCCCACGCCGTGCATTTCCGAGGACGAAGTGCTGCTCCGCTGCCGGGCGGTGTCGATATGCGGGACGGACTTGCGGATTTACCGTGTCGGCCACAGCCGTTTGCCGCCCAGGACCCGGCGGATCCTGGGACACGAGCTTGCCGGAGAGATCGCCGAAGTCGGGCGGAATGTCCAAGACCTGGCGGAGGGCATGCGGGTGGCCGTCGCGCCGAACTTCGGCTGCGGGAGCTGCCGGATGTGCCGGCGGGGCTGGTTCCACCTGTGCCCGGAATACGGAGCCATCGGCCTCACGGTGGACGGCGGCATGGCCGAATACGTTCGCATTCCGAAGATCGCAGTGCAGCAGGGCTGTCTGCTCGAGATGCCCGCCGACCTACCTTCGAAGAGGCCGCCGTCAACGAGCCTTTCGCCTGTATTTACAACGGGCAGACGCGCTGTCCGACGCAGCCGGGAGACGTGGTGCTGATAGTGGGCGCCGGTCCCATCGGGATGATGCACGTTCTAATGGCTCGTCTCGCCGGGCCGGCCGGAATTATGGTTGCCAACCGGCTGGCCGGCTACAACGGCGACGCCGCCATCATCACCGAGCCCACCGGGCTGCGGCTCTATCACGCCCACCGGGGATTCCGCATCGTGCACCTCACCCTGAGAGGGAAGAGCGGCATGGACTTCTCGGAGGGGCAACTGCCCAATCCGGTCGAACACGTCGGCCTGCTCATCGAGGGCTTCAAGACGTTCCGTCAGCAACGCCGTGACGCCGCACCCAGGCCCCCGGAATACGCCGGCGTCGATAATCCCGTGCCTCTCTTCATGAACAAGCTCCAGGCCGGCGAGTTCAGCCTCAACATCCCGATGCAGATCCCCGAAACCTGCACCCTCGAGATCTATTGGCAGACCATGCCGGGCGAGACGCGCGAGGCCGTCGAGCGCGAGTTCTTCGACTTCCTGGGCGGCTGGGTCGATGAACACCCCGCGCTGAGGCAGTTCGAAATCGAGCATCGGTTCAGCCATCGCTGGATGCCGGGCACGCGCATCGACCGCGGCAGCCCCATCGTCCGGGCGGCCGAGACTGCCGCCACCCGCGTGCTTGGCGAGCCGGTGAAGGTCACCGGGGCCCCGTACCCGTGCGACCTGTTTGTCTTCAACCTGTGGGGCATACCGGGCGTTCTGTTCGGGCCACAGGGTGCAGGCGCCCACGGCTCGGATGAGTACGTGGAGATCGACTCGGTGGTCAAGGCGGCCCAGGTGCTGGCGTTGACCATGATCCGGTTCTGTGGCGTGGCGTGAGGGGAAGGCGGCAATGGACGTGATTTGCTTCGGCAGCATAGTGGTGGATCACCGGCGCTCCGCAGAGACGTCCGGGACCGCGGCCGAGCCGCTCCGGATCGTCGATAGCGCCATCGACCTTCACGTGGGCGGCGTCCCCATCCTGGCGACCACGCTGCGGCGCATGGGCTTCGACGTCGCTCTGATGGGCTGCGTCGGACACGACATCGCCGGATATGGCCTGAAGCTCTATTTGGAGAACGAGATCGGGCTGAATGTCGAGGCGGTCAAGACCATTGACGCGCCGACCAGCACCTCCTGCATCCGATTGACGGAAGAACAGCGCTACGTCGACCACACCCCGGCGCCAGCGCGGAACTGGCGCCCGGCGATCGGGAGCTGGCCTTCGTCGAGAAACACAAGCCGAAGCTGATGGCCATCGGGTACGCGGGCCTGCTTCCCAAGCTGGACGCGGACCGCGGCCGGAAGATGGCCGAGTGGATCGTAGCGGTTCAGCAGAAAGGGACGCTGGTCGCTCTGGACACCCACACCGTTCCGCCATACGCGATGCTGGAAAAACCCGTCGGCGTGGCGGACGTCTTCATCTGCAACAGGGAAGAAGCCTGCGGGATCACGGGGCCCGGCAAGGATTCCCCCGAGAAGGGCCTGGCCGCCATCTGGTCGAAGTTCCGCGCCCGCGATCCATCACGCTATCGGCTGTTGGGCTTGGCGATGGCCGAGGGAGTGCAGTTGGCTTACGGTCACGCAGGGGAGTTCGCCAATCAGTGGATCGCCAACCCGCATTTCGGCACGTTCACGCCCGCCGACCTGACCGGCGCCGGCGATTACTTCCGCGCGGGGGTATATGCCTCGATAATGCGCCAACTGAGGGAGTTCGCCTCCGGTCAATTGAACCTGGTCCGGACGGGCCTTGCCGGCCACGACGTAGCCTACCAGCAGCTTCGATAACGCCGCCCTTCCCGCAGCAGTTACCCACCATTGTTGTGTCCGTGCGATGCCGCGAAGCTTCAGGTTGCCTAAGGAACTCTCACGAAACGGTGAGGCGAACATCCGCCTTCGCGAGAGGGACATAGCCGCTTCGGCGGAGTCCCTTCCTGTCTGCCCGGTGACAGACAAGAATGCCTGCCCCACCGAGGGAAAGGAACGGCATTAGAGCTTATCCAACAACCCTGAGCGTTGTTCACCCTCAGCCGTCTCTGGGACTCGTAAGCCCCTCTTTCAGAGGCTCTTACGCAAACCGCTGGCTGGCATTAACATTGTCCGACACAACACGCTGTCAAGCAAAGAGTTACGCCTTTATAGTGTGCCTGGCACACTCTAGAAGTGCAACATGTTGGCAGTCAAGCACTTGCAAACGGAGCATGCAATCCCCCACGTTGGGAGGCAGGGTTCTTGGATGGCCTCTCAGTGGGGCGTACATTCTTGTCCGCCACCGGGAAGCTCAGCGGCAAATGCATAACTTCTTCTTTTTGGGCGAGTTGTGTACGGCCTCTGTGGCCCCGTTGGCGGAAGTCTGGCGTTGTGGTGTTGAGATGAGTTGACGGAAGAGCTGTCCGCCTCCACGCGCTGTCCGGCCCCAACGTACCCGACGCACGGTGCCGGGGAGCACCATCGTATCCCCTGCAAACGTCACAGGTTAGAGAAAACCGCACGGACAGCGTGTTTTTTTGGCAACGTCCGGTGCTCTGCGCCGCCCTCGGACTGAAAGCGATCCGGTGTCGTAACATCTTGCGCAACAATGCGTTAAGGCCTTGTTACAATAACATACAAGGCCTCGGCACGCGGTTTGCTCTTACGGTGGGCAACTGCTGTGAAGCTTTGAGAGGGTAGCGCCTCTTATGGTCTATGGCACCGCAGTCGGGCGTCAACATAGAAGAGCGGAAGAAACCGGCCTCGGGTGCGAAGGAGGGGAAAGGGAGGTCCTTATGACGTAGGGGACAGGGGAGGAGGAAAGCCCTGTAAACGGGGGGCTTTACGCGGCATGGCGAGCCGCGGCAGGCATTTGAGGACAGACCGCCGCGTCGCATCAGGACGGTGCGGTCTACGCCCTCGCCCCGGACGGGACACCGGACGTTTTCCTCCAGTGATCTGACCGAACAGGTCGGAACCACACCACACATCCCTTGGTCCAGGTGAGCGGCATGGCGTACCCCGCCGCACCGGGCTTCCGGTGTTCGGGCAGGCGCACGTGCGGGGGGACGGGCCGTGCGAAAGGCCGCAACGGCGCCTGAGTTGAGCGCTCACCAGCGGTGTCCCACATTCGCCAAGCGAAGGGGGAACGGCGCCATGCGAGCCCCGTCCGGCGGCGAAAGCGGCCGGGCGGGCTTAGCGAGCGAGGGAAGAGCAGCACAGACCTCGTGAGCAGTGGACAAGGAGCCCGGCCAACCCTGGAAGAAGGGAGATACGGCGGTAATGCGGACGGGATAGCCGCGGCAGCCATCGGAAGGGGCTCGCCGAAGCGTGGCGAGTGGCGATGCGTCGCTGACTATTCGTGGGAATGGAGGGGCTCTTCAACGGGGGAGACCACTCCAATCAAGCTAAAGCACCGGCTGCGCGGAGACTTCTTTCCGCGCGTCAGCCGGGCCGGAGGGCGGCAGATCCGGACGCCCCGTGCGACAGATCGACGTCGGCCTCCAGCGAAGAGTAGGAAAGGAGTCAAGGGAGTGACATAAGGGGATGGGGAAGGAGGAAAACCCCGCAACGGGGAAGGCCCTCGCGGCTTGGCGGGCCGCGACGGGCTCTCGAGAGGGAGAAGCGGGGGCCGTTGGCCGGCCCCTGCTTCAGCCCTCGCCCCGGACGGGACACCGCAAACCACTTCCACTGACCTGGCGGACAGACGGGGACTAGGCGCGGCGCGCGAGGAGCACAGCGCCGCCGCGACGGGCGTTCACGGCGCGTAAAGACCGCCGCCGCACCGTCCGGCCGGGGTTGTCGGACCAACGCGCCACCCGACCCGGCAACGCCGACGGCCCGCCAGGTCCCGTTCACTTACCTCCCAGACAGTTGTGGGCAGAACAGGCGCAACAATCGCAGCCATTTGCGCATCAGACAGGGGCTTCCCCCGCCTTCCGCACGGAAATTGCGAAAAAGGAGGCGTTACGTGTGATCAGACCAGATCGAGGAGCAGGGCCGCTCGCGGCGTAGCGAGTGGCCCTTTTTTTGTCCGAACGGAGGCTGGACGCATGAACGGTGGTCCGCCCGCCTGCCCGCGAGGGAGAAAGGAAAGAAGCAATGCCACCCACAAAGATCTGCCGCCACGAAGGAGCTCGATTTCACTGCGTGCAGCGGCTGGGCAACCTGCCGCCCGTCGAGCTCTGGCACTGTCCGACGTGCAAGAGCACGGTCTCGATCGAGGGCGCTTGTGCGGCGCCCGCGGCCCATCGCCGTGACGCGATCTGACGCACGGCGGCGAGCAAACCCTCCGGCGCCTGCGGAGGGAGAAAGGAGAACTGCCAATGGCGTGAACGATGGAGCAATCGGAGCGCAGGGACACACGGTCCGTGCGCTGGGCAAGGCCGCTCACGGCGCAGTGAGCGGTCGAACGTTGTGTTGGAACCGCTGTTCCAAATCAAGGAGACGCAGCAATGTCTTTGGAAATGGACGAAGTAAGTACTTTGCTGGATAAGGCTACCATCGGGGACCTGATCGAACTCGCGCTGAAGAGCAAGGGGGGCGAGCTCAGCATCGCCACGAAGCCGGAAGCCGTCTTCCGCAGAGAAGGCGAGACCTGGGTGCTCCAGTTTGCCGGCAAGACGGTGTACGCCAAGGACCGAATCGGGCTGGAGTACATCAGCTACCTCTTGGCGAACCCCGGGAACGCTGCCCCCGTGATGTCGCTTTACCTGGCCGTGACGGGTGGGCTGAACGGCTTTGCAGCCACGCGCCGCCGCTCAAAGCACGACGCGCAGCACGAGCTGAACGGGTGGCAGATCTCGCGCGCGGGAACAGCCGAGGTGCTCGCCGACCCGGCTGCCCTGGCCGAATGCCGCGAAAGACTGCGGGAAATCGAAGCAGAGCTCGCGCAGGCCCAGGCGCAGAACGACGAGGCGCGGGCGCTCCGCCTGAAGGAGGAGCAGGAAGGACTGCTCCGGTACCTCAACGCGTGCAACCGCCTCGATGGCCGGCTCCGGCAGGTGGCCGATGTCCGGGAAAAGATCCGCAAGTCGGTCTCCAATGCGATCTCCCGGGCGATTTCGGTTATCTTGGACGACCACGAGGTGCTCGGGCGCCATCTGAGCAACAGCATCAAGACCGGCTATAAGATGGTGTACAATCCGGAAACGCCCGTCGAGTGGCATCTCTGAGCTGTTGTCGGCAGGCTTAAAATAGCGCGGCCCTGAAAAAAATGGGGCCGTCCACAGGCCGCATTGCAGGCCCAGTGTGGGGGGCCATCTCCGGCTCTACCGGGGTGTCACACTGGGGGCTCGCACTGGGGCAAAACCGTTCCATAGCACCCCTGCGGGCCTTTCATGCCGTCTCCGCCAGCGCGGCTCTCGGCGCCGACGGCCGGTCAGGCCGTCGTGTTTCTCCCGATCCTCCCCGCTCCACCCTCCGGCAGATCCAAAAAAAAACGGGCCGCGCGCCATTTGCTACACCACTTGTAGCACTGCTACACGATTTGTACCGCATAGGGTAGTGAGGGGTAGAGCCCCATCGGTGTAAACGTACGCGGCCTGTCTCCGTCCAGCCGGGTCGGCTGGCGGGGCGGCCGCACAGTGACGGGTCGCGAGCGGGCCCGTCGAAAGGAGATGAGGAGATGGAAGTCCTCTTGGCGGCTCTCGCCACATTGGGAGCGACGCTGCTCCTGATGTTCGGGGGCATTGTCCTGGTTGGCGGCGTCGTTTGGCTGTGCTCTTGGTGGCTGACGCGGGAAGAGGTGGCCCGGTTCGGGAACCACAAGGCCTTCTGGCCCGGCTCTCGCGCCGCCTCGGCGCCCACGTCGATGGGGCCGGACAAGGCGCCGGTCTTTGGCGGCGTGTCCCTGAAAAAGGCCGGTCCCGAGCAGACCCGGCGCCGCGCGGCCTAGGGCCTGTGACGCAGTTTCGGCGGGGCAGGCGTCCGCCTTCGCGAGAGGGACATAGCCGCTTCGGCGGAGTCCCTTCCTGCCTGCCCGGTGGCGGATACGAATGTCCGCCGCACATTTGGTTGGAGTTCTTCAGAAGGAGGAATATCCGTGGCACCCAGAGAGCCCTGTCATCACGAACGCGCCCGGTTCTTTTGCGTGCAGCAGCTCGGCAGCCTGCCGGCGGTCGAGCTCTGGCACTGCCCGACGTGCAAGAGCACGATCTCGGTCGAGGGCGTCCGCCGAGCGGCCAAGCGGCCCGCTGCGGCGTAGCGGTCGCCACAGACGCCGTGCTGCGACCGGGTTCCGTGCGTACCCGGTAGGTGGCACGGGAAGCGCGGACGGAGAAACGCGGAATTGGCATGAGCATGACGCCGGCCCGGCGGGGAGACCTGTCGGGCGGGACCAGGAGCAAGCGGCCGGGCGCGTGGCCCGGCAAGGAGGCAACAACGATGACGAGCGGCGTGAACACAGGCAGTTTCCAAAACGCGTTCGGCCCACACGGCCGAATGGAGGGGAAAGGAGGCGTGGCGTATGACCTGATTCGGGAGTGAGCGGGGCTTG
>CAZDHT010000005.1:0-23989 GCA_964505325.1 uncultured Planctomycetota bacterium
TGCTGAGCGAAGCGAAGCATCTCTGTCGTGTCCCCCGGAATTCCTTTTGATACATAACCGTCAATAGAAGCTATCTCACAACCGTGGCACGGCCATCCCTTCGGCTCTGCTCCCGGCTTCGCCTGTGGCTTCGCCGGACAGGCAGGGCAGGCTTGGGCGTGATTCTCACGGGCGAGACGCCCGTGCCACTAGCACAAACGACCTGTTGAGATAATCCCTTAGGGGGCCGGCGGCTTGGGCGGCTCGACGGTCAGGGCGGCCGAGCCGACCGAACCCGACACCGACGCCTTGAGGAAGTAACGGCCGGGCTTCTTCGGCAGCTTGAACTCCACCGAACCTTTCCCATCCTTCAAGGCCACCGTCCAGCGCTGGATGATCTTGTCGTGCGCCTTCCGGTAGCGGTCCGTGATCTTCTCCCGAAACCTGGGATCGTTCTCGTCGATCTCCGGGATCGGGTGCAGGAACGCCAGCCGGTCGCACTCCAGCGTCAGTCTGACCTTCGCGCGCCCGGGCGCGCTGATACGGACCGTCGACCCGTTCACGGTCAACTTGATGTCGGGTCTCGGCCGGCGGATGACCAGCGCCGGGTCGCCCAGCAGGTTGTAATGCTCCACCACGTCCTTTCGCATCGGTCCGAGTGATTCCTTGCTCTGCATCATCCCGCCGACCGTATCGACCTGCAAACGGAACAGCGAGAACCGATGGGCGGTCACCGTCTGTTTCGCCTGGGTCACCACTTCGCCCAGGGTCTTCGCTTTCCCGAGCAGCGCGTCGATCAGCGCCTTCGCAAACAGCCCGTTGCCATACGGCTGGGTCACGCGCGAGCCGCCGATGAACGCGACCGGCCCCCGCTCGACCTTGAAGAACGTCTCGCCGAGACAGTCAGAGGCATCGTATCGCCCGGTGTGGCAGGCGATCACGACCAGGATCGGAAGGCCGGCCTTGCAGTTCAGGGCCCCGGCATCGCCCGAGCTGAAGATGCGATAGCCCCGCCTCTTCCAGTACAGGCGGGCAACGCCGCGCGTCGTCCCGTGGCCGACAAAGATGGTGAACAGCGAACCGCGGTTGAACATCTCCAGAACGTGATCGTTGAACGCCGGGGGATACGGGCAGTACGGCGAATTCGGGCTCCCGTAGGCGGCCTGCATGTCGTACGCAGCCGGGACGCAGCTCGACGCGATCGCCATGGCCATGCCCTCGAGCAGCGAGTCGATCTGCTTCCCGTACCCGCCGACGCTGGCGACCAGGTTGAGCTTGTGCTGCCACTCGCCCGCGGGGAGTTCCGTCTCGTAGGCAATCGTCTTGCGGACCATCACTGCAAGCTCTTCGGCCGTGTCACACGGGAATCGGCCGACGTGCAGCCGGACCCCGCTGCCGGTCGGCCGGGCGTAGTCGAAGTCCGTAGCCAGATCGCTCGAGCTGCTCCAGCCGCGAAGGGCGCCCTTCTTCACGACGGCGGGCACGGCGTCCACGTCGCCCACCAGCAGCAGGAACGCCGGCGCCGGCTGCTTCCACCTGGTCACGGCGTGCGCCAGGAACGCCCGGATCGATGTGAATCTCGCCTTGGCGGCGGACACCTTGACAACGCCGACGGCGTGCCCTTGCTTCTCGCGGTGAGCCGCGAGCACGTCCACGTGATCCGCAAACTTGTCGCCCGCGAGGATCAGGTAATCCACTCGCTGCGCCGCCGCCGGATCCTTGAGAAGGTACTTCGAGTCCGCGCCGGAACATGGCAGCGAACCCGTCACGAGCACCGCAACAGTGAGAGCCCAACGCAAGCGTCGCATTAAGATGCCTCCCTTTCCGGTCATCGGCCGCGACGCCATCGGCGGCGGCGAGCGGTCAGCCTTTCTTCCATTTACCGGCAACGGGATCGAAGCGGAACGTGACCGGGCGGCCGGACAGTTCAACTGTCACCAGAAGCTCCTTCCCCTCGAAACGGAGCTTCGTCACCGGAACGTCGAGATGCTTGAGGCCGATGGAATAGGCGTTCCAGGAACGCGCCCATCGCTCGAACGCCAGGAGCCCGTGATCGGTCCCGACCCATACGATGTCCTTGGTGAACGCGATCGCGCTCGGGGAAAGCTGCTTGTAGCCGAGAACCTCCAACGCTTCGGCGAAGTCGACGGTGTGGCCGGTCTTCACGTCGACCACGAGGACAAACTTCTTCTCGATCGCCGCCCAGCGGAGCTGGGGCTGGACCGGGTCTTCCTCGATCCACAGGATCTTGCCGACCTTGGCCAGCTTCGCCCTCAGTTGTTCGTCCGAGACGGGTCCGATCTGTGGCGGCGGCGCCGCGCTGCGTGCCTGGATACTGGTGATCGCATCCTGCAGAGCGGCCCTGAGCTTCGGCGAGGCCGAGGCCACCAGTGTCTTCAGCTTTGGCACGTGCTCGGGGTTGCCGTACCGGGCAAGCACGTGTGCGGCGGCCATCCGGCGCGACGGCTTCGGGTCGCTCAGCATCTCGACCACCGCGCCGGCGTCGTCGCCGGCGGCGCGGTAGCGGACATACGCCTCCTGCCTGCGGAAGTGCTCTTCGCCGATAAGGCCCATGTTGCGGCCTGTCAGGCTGGCGTCGAGCGCGTCGCAGTGAGCCTTCGCCTCCTTGAACCGTCCCTTGCCGATGCAGTACCGGATCAGCCTGGCGTGCGCGTTCGCATCGTACACCGAGTGGTCCGGCTTGACCTCGACGATCCGTTTGTACAGCCGAACCGCAACCGGATGCACCTGCCACTCATCCAACTGATCGGCCAGCGAAAAGATCTTGCTCTCTTTCTCGCCGGCCTCCTTTTCCAGCTCGGCGAGCTGCTCCGCCGCCTCTTTGTGCTTCCCCGCGTTCGAGAGGATCACGTAGCGGGCACATCCCATCCAAAGGCCCTGTACGCCCGCCTTGCTGACGCGCTCCAGCAGGGCTTCCGCCTCGTCCTGGCGGCCCTGTTGGACGAGCTGCCGGACGGCGTATCGGCCGGCCTTCTCGAGCCGCCAGTCGCGGCGCGGCCGGTTCGGGACGACGAGCTTCACGACAAACAGGCTCTGGCGCGTCATCAGCGCCTCGAACGCTCCGGCGAAGTCGCCGTCCGCCTTCTTCAACTCCGACGCCAGGACCAGCAGCTTCCGACGCGCG
Organism: uncultured Planctomycetota bacterium; assembly: GCA_964505325.1. Taxonomy (GTDB): domain Bacteria; phylum Planctomycetota; class PUPC01; order PUPC01; family PUPC01; genus CAZDHT01. The sequence goes on from CAZDHT010000005.1 coordinate 3,125, forward strand.
GCGATACCGGCGACGTCGCCCTTGGCCTTCAGGTCGTCAAGCTCCTTCTCACGCGCCCCGATGGCCTGCTTCAGCGTTCCGCGGACAGCGTGCAGCCGCGCCAGACTCTCGGCGATCTGATACAGCTTGTACGACTTCTCTTCCTCCGCCTCGAAGCACTCCGCGAACACCTTCGCCGCATCGTCGAACTTCTTCTGCTCGAAGCAAATCTTCCCCAGCAGGAACTTGGCTCCGGGATTTTCCGGCGCGATCTTCCGGGCCAGCGCTTCCGCCTCGGGAAGGCACTTTGCGCGAAACAACTGCTCGGCGATCCGGAGCACGACAGACGGGGTCTTCTGGCCGCCATACAGCGCCAGCCCTTCGTTCACCTTGCCGAGCCGGAAGTACAAGTGAGCGACCCGCACCTGGAGCGAACGGTTCCCCTTGTCCTCGGCCAGCCGGTTCTCCCAGATCGCCACCGCCTTCGCCAGGTAGCCCGCCTCCTGGTACAGGTCCGCCAGCTTCGTCTCAATCCGCTCGGTTTCCTTTCCGTCGGAGAGTTCACGGAGCTGCTCGTATCGCTTGATCGCCCCGAGGTGCTGGCGGTGGTCGTAATGATAGGAAGCCAGGCTCCGAAGGACACTTCGGGCCAGCTTGCGGCGCGTCTCGTCGTCAACGTCGGCGGTCTTCACCCGCGCCAATAGCCGTTCCCCTGCCTGGACAAACTTACGGCCGACCCAGGCCCCGTCGTACGCACGCCGGAGACCGTGGAGCGCGTCCAGACACAGCGGCGACTCGACGGGCGCCGCGCTCGCCACCAGTTCGAACAGCGCCGCCGCCGCCGCGTAGTTCTTTTGTCCCAGCAGCGTCCGGGCCTTGACCTGTACCTTCTCGAGGTCCACGTCTGCACCGGCCGCCCCCGGTTGCCGCAGAAGCAGCGCCGCGAGCAAGAGCACGGCGTGGCGCCCACGCATCATTTCCCGCCCCCCTCCTTTTTCAGCAGCGGCGCCACCTCGGCGCCATCGACCGCCGCGGGCTTCTTGTCGAGCGTAAGAAACTTCGCGCCGAACTCCCAGTAGTTCTTGGCCTGGCACAGCTTGACCAGCAGGTGGTTCTCACCCCGCTTGAGCCGGACCTTGATCAGCTTGCGGGTCTGCACCGACGGAGCGCACCGCAGGCTGGTGAACACGTGGGCTCCGTTCAGCCAGACACGGATCATGTCGTCGTGTCGCACGTCGAGAAAGACGTCCGTGGCCTTCGCGCTGGTCACGCACGTGTAGGCGTACGCCATCACGTACGTCTTGTCGGCGATCGCCTGCCGCATGTCCAGCAGCCCGAACGGCGTGATGGCACTCTCGCTCGCAAGGCTCCACGTCAAGCCCTTGGCGGGGCCCGGGAAGCCGCGAGCAAGGTTGGCCTCGACCGCGCCCGGTGTCTCGATCCCGGTCGATTGGGGACACGCCACCGCGTTGGTCACCAGCCACTGATACGGCCGCACCAGCCGCACTCTCTGCCCCACGACCTTGCCGCTCTTGTGATGTACACGGACGAACAGCGAGTGAACCCGCCGCGGCACGCCGGCGCCGGGCGAGATCGTGAAGGTGACCTTCTGCAACGGGACACCGGCCGGAATGCGAAACACCTGCTCTGTGCTCGGCCTGACCCTCACCGGTGCCGAGGTACTCAGCACCACCTTGCCGCCCGCCTCGGCGAGCGAGTTGTTCCGCAGCCACACCACCAGCGGGCTGGGCTTCGCCGACCGCAGCACGCACTGCCCCACCCGGTCGAGACGGACCTTGGAGGAGCCTTTGTGACTCAGCTTGAAGTCGGTCGGGGGCAGCGGAGGCACGGCCCCGGACGTCGACGTCAGGAACACCGACGGCTCCGGCCGTTCGGCCGCCGGGTCGGCGGGGATGACATCGGCTTTGTACGGCCCGGCCGGCGGCTTGAACTCCTCAGAGGTGAGCACGATCTGGTCGATCCAGATCCCGTCCTCCCGGCTGCGGAGGCGGATCTGGACGGCGCCGGCGGGCAACTTCCACGGCCCCGCACGAAGCCAGTGCCAGCGCCCGAACGTCTGGCTGGTCACGCGACGCGCTTGCTTGCCCGCGTAGACGAGCACGGAATTGCTGCAGTGGCCGTTCCACCGGACGCGCAGCCAGGCCGTGTAGGAACCTGGGGCGGCCAACGGCACGCGACAGATTGCCGTGCCAGTGTCCCTCACGAACGACCTTCCATCGCCGGCCCCCTCCGGCACGGTCAGCGCCAGCCCGCCCGACGCGCCTTCTCCAGCCACAATCTCGAAGGGAAACGTCAGCTCGTTCGCCAGCTCGGCCTCGAAGCAGAGCGTCGCAGCGGCCCCGCACGCCGGCAGAACCAGGAGGCACAGGGCCGTGGCAAGCCCGGCGCACATGTGCAGGGACCTGTTGTCGTTGCGCTGGGAAACTGGCATTGATATCCCGCCGTTGGCCGGAGCCACACACCCTTTGAAACTCCATTCTAACCCGAACCGGTCGCGGCTCAAACCTTTTCTGCTTTGCGGGCGCCCATTGCGGTCTCGCACGTCGGCGCTACAATCCTCAACATTCCCGGCGCGGCGTGGTCATGACTGGGACTCGAGCGCGGACAGAACAGGGAGATCGGCCATGAGTGAGAAGCAGACTCGGATCGGGTTCATCGGCCTGGGTATCATGGGGAAGCCGATGGCGCTGAACCTGCAGAGGGCGGGATATCCGCTGGTGGTGTACAACCGCACGCCGGGAAAGACGGGCGAGCTGGTGGAAGGCGGCGCGGAGGAAGCGGAAGATCCGAAGGCGGCCGCCGAAAAGTCGGACGTAGTGATCGCCATCGTGACCGACACGCCGGACGTAGAGCAGGTGCTTTTCGCCGAGAACGGCGTGGCGGCCGGCGCGCGGGAGGGCACGGTCTTCATCGACATGAGCACGATCTCGCCCGTCGCCACGCGCGACTTCGCCGCGCGCCTCGCAAAGAAGGGGGTACACTACCTGGACGCGCCGGTCTCCGGCGGCGACATCGGCGCCGTCAACGGAACGCTGACTATCATGGTCGGCGGCGAGTCGGAGAGCTTCGAGCAGGCGAGGCCGATCTTCGAGGTGATGGGCGGGCGTGTCACGCACGTCGGCCCCGTGGGCTCCGGACAGACCGTGAAGGCCTGCAATCAAATCCTGTGCGCCGTGCACATGGTGGCCGCATGTGAGGCATTGACGCTGGCGGCTGCCGCCGGCCTCAACCTGGAAACTGTGCTCGAGGTGGTGACGGGCGGCGCGGCGAACAGTTGGGCGCTGGAGCACCTCGGCCCCAAGATCGTGAAGGGCGATCTCAGCCCCGGCTTCATGGTGAAGCTCATTCAGAAGGACCTGGACATCGTGACGAGGGCGGCGGCGGAGGCGAACCTGCCCATGCCGGGCGCCGCGCTCGCGGTGCAGAACTTCCGCGCCGTCCAAGCCGCCGGCGGCGGCGAACTGGGCACGCAGGCGATGATCACGGTGTACGAAAAGCTCACCGGCCGTCGGGTCCGGCAAGCGGGGGAGTAGGTCCGTCGGACGGCAAGCTCGCGGCCCAGGAAGCCGAGGCCGCCAGAGGACTCGAAACGGTGCCGCTACCGTTCTTCGGGGCCGGGGCCGGAGGGTCCGTCGGCCGGGTCGGCGCTCCGGGTGCGGTCCCCGTCAGGTCCTACTGAGAACACTCTGCCTCGCCCGGCCCGTTTCGACTGGTACAGTGCGTAATCGGCGCTCCCCAGCACTTCAACAGGCGAGCGCCGGCCCTCGGCGCTCGCAATGCCGACGCTGACGCTGACGGGGCGGTCCACCCCTGGAACCCGCGCCTCGGCGATCTTGCCCATCACGCGCTTCATCACCGACTCCGCGCCGACGACGTCCGTCTCGGGCAGGAACAGAATGAACTCGTCGCCGCCGTATCGGGCCACCAGGTCGCATCCGCGGGTCTGCTCGTCCGCGATCCGGGCAACCGTCCGCAGCACCTCGTCGCCGGCCCCGTGACCATAGGTGTCGTTGACCTGCTTGAACAGATCGAGGTCGAGCAACGCAAGACAGAATTCCGCGCCGTACCGTTGGTGCTGCTCCCATTCGTTGCGGAGGACTTGCTCGAACACACGGCGCGTCTTCACACCCGTCAGGCTGTCTTCGCTCGCCAGCCGAACGGTCTCGGAATGGGCGAGCGCGTTGCTGATGTTGGCGCCCAGAACGTCATTGACCAGCATCGTCTTGTACTCGACATCCCCCTGCGCCAGCGCGCGCGGGTCCTCAATGCCGCACAGGCAGAGAAAGGCCAGCCGGTCGGCTCCGCCCGAGTCGGCGGCCTGCAAAGGGATGGGAATCGCGACACGGCCTGCGGCCTGCCCAACGCCATCGATCAGCCCAGAGCAGAGCCCGTCGTCCACGCCTACGGCCACCTTCTGCGTCTCGATGGCACGCCCCATCGTCGCGTTCATCTCGTGGTCGACGGGCACGGGGGCCTGGCAGCGGACCCGCCGCTCGTACCACTTCCGCAGTCCCTCTCGGCTATCGGGCACGAAAAGGCAGCAGGAGCGGGCCCCGAACAGCTTGGGGACCCACCGGCTGATCCGGTCAAGGACGTCGTCGACCTCCAGCGTTCGCAGCTCGCGGAAGAAATATGCGATGCTCTCGGCGGCCGCTTTCATGCGGGCAAGCTGGTCGGCCTGGTGTTCGATCTGCGCCGCCTGCAGCGCCTCGGTGCGGCGAAGGTGGAACCGCTCCAGCTCGGAGAGGACCATTTCAGAGAACTGTTCGGCGTCCTCGATCGGCTTGCACGCGTACCGGTCGAGCAGGCGGTTGTTGATGGCGTAGCGCGCGGCTTCCATCCCGGCGTACCCGGTGAGGAGAACACACGAGGTGGTCGGATGGGCGGGCTTGATCCGTTCGATGAGCTGCAGGCCGGAGCACTCCGGCATGATCTGATCCGTGATGAGGAGCGCCAGCTCACACTGCTCCTGTTCCATTTCGGAGATGATCTCGGTGAGTTCATCGGCGCTGTTGGCGAGTTCCAGTTCACACTGGGCAGGAAGAGGGCGCTTGACAATCGCCCGCTCGATCATGCCCGCCGCAGAGTCCAGGAACTGGCGGTCGTCGTCGACGCACGCGATCCAGTATGTGGGGTCAGTTTCCTCGTTCATCGCCGTCCCTCCAAGTCCGGCGGACAGCCCCAAACTCCACGGCCCCCCCGATGGCGAACATGATGTCTGACGCGGCCAGACTTACTTATCGGAGCCTCGGAGAAAGATGTTAGCTTGCGCTCCGGAGAGGGAGCGTCAGGGCAGCTCCACGTTCGGCGGAGCGGCCACACCGGCGTCCTCGATCTCGAAGAACTGCTCCCGGTCGAAGCCAAACGCCGACGCGATGAGGTTGGAAGGGACCACCTCGATGCGGGTGTTGATGTCGCGGACATTGGCGTTGTAGAAGCGACGCGCGGCCTGGATGCGATCCTCGGTGTTGGCCAGCTCCTGCTGGAGCTTCAGGAAATTCCGGCTCGCCTTCAGGTCGGGGTAGTTCTCGACCACTGCAAACAGCCGGCGCAGTTCGCCGACGAGGAGATTCTCGTCCTGCGCCTGCGATTCGGGAGAACCAGTGGAGGCGACGGCGCGCGTTCGGGCGGCGGTCACGGCCGCCAGCGTCTCGCGCTCGTGGGCGGCGTAGCCCTTGACCGTCTCGACCAGGTTGGGGATCAGGTCGTACCGCCTCTGGAGCTCGGTGTCGATCGCCGACCATGCCTCACGGCAGTGCTGGCGAAGCCGCACGAGCGTGTTATACGTGGCAACGGCCCAGACGATCACGGCGAGGATCAGCCCGAGGATGATGTAGAGAGGAATCATGATCGGCCGGCGGCTCCTCTCTGCTGCCGGGCTGGGAAGCCCGGTATGCGTTCGAGGACCCCGGTGATCAGGCTGGCCGCGGCCCCGAAGTCGGTGTGGCCCAGGCAGCTTCCGTTCCAGGCAATGATGCTCCGCTCCCCAAGCTGGACGGCGAAGTCCGGCGCCGACATCAAGTACGCCGTCATCTGCGGGTGCAACACGGCTCGGGCCCACTCCTCATCGGGTGAAGTGACACGAAACTCCCGTCCAAAGCCGCTGGATCCGAAATCAATCTCCTTGAATCTCAAAGGCTTCGAGGCCCTGTCCAGAAACTGCCGGCGGCGGATGCACAGCGGCCGAAGCGGGCCGGGGCTTTCAATAATCACGGCGGAAAAGATGTAGCTGCTGCGGCCCCGGCCCTCCGCAGGCCCGTAGTGGTAGTCGAACGCGGTGATCGGCAGGCCGTCCCACTCACCCCTCATCACATTGTATGCGTAGTGGTCGCCGCCTTCCTGCAAACAGCGCAAGTCACGGAACCGGTTCGGCATGCCGGGGTCCTCCGACGGGTCGAAGGACAGACCGTGCCGGCCGGCCCAAGCGGCCACCTCTCTGTCCCGCTGGCTCGAGTTACAAAAAACCAGAACCAGCACGGCAATGAGCACGATCATCACGATCGGAACAAGTATGTGCATCAGGCGCTCTCCCCCTTCTGCTGGCTCACCAGGTAACTGGGCAGGCGTGCGAACATCCCGCGGATGAGCTCGGCGGCGGCTTCGAAGTTTTCGGCCTTGAAGGTCGCCGAGCGCCACGCAATGACGTACATCACCCCAAACTGGATGGAGAACTCCGGCGCGGACATCAGATGCTCCATCATCCCCTGGTGGATGACGTCGTAGGCCCAGCGCTTGTCGGCCGATTTCACGTGGAATCTCCGGCTGAACTCGGCCGACTCGAAATCGATATCGTCGAATCCGAAGAACTCCGTGACCTTGTCGAAGAAGTGTTCCCGGCGGATGTGCAATGGCTTAAGCGGAATGGGGCTCCCGAGGATCACCGCCGAGAAGCGATGGCTGCTCTTGTCATCGCCCGACCCGGTCTCGTAATGATAGTCGAAGGCGGTCATGGGGTGCCCGTCCCATTCGCCTCGGCTGACATTGTAAGCGTAGCGGTCGCTACCTTCGCGCAGGCAGCCAAACTCGGGGAAGCGGTCGGCCAGCCCGTCATCCTTCGAGGAGTCGAAACGCAGCCCGCGTCGGCGCGCCCAGGCGCCCAACGCCTTCCGGCGCTGCGCGGCGGCGTAGAAGGCGTAGATCACCAGCGCCACGAACAGGATGATGAACAGCCCGATGACCGCTTGCATTACATCTCCCTCGGGGTCCGACAGGTCCCGAGTAGCTGTTGACTGCTCCGCCCGTGCGGCGCACGTGCCATTCTGTCAACAACCAACCGATGGCGCAAGCATGCTCGGACCCAGAGCTAACCTGAGCGCCATCATCGCGACGCGACCCGACATACCTCCGCGACAGACGTGATGCCCTGCGCCGCCTTCTCGAGTCCGTCGATCAGCATCGGCTTCATCCCGCTCTCCAGGGCCGCCTTGTGCAGCGCGGCCACGTCGGGCGAGGACTCGACCGCCTGCCGCACCCGGTCGTCCATCAGCAGGACCTCGTAGACCGCGGTACGGCCACGGTACCCCGTGCCGCGGCACGCATCGCAGCCGACCGGCTCATAGAACGTTACGCCTTTCGCGTTGCGGATGAACTCCGCTGCTTCCGGCGGCACGGAGTGCAGCGGCGGCTCGCCCGGCTCCTTACAGTCGCACAGCATTCGCACCAGCCGGGGCGCGATGATGGCCACCAGGCAGGCGTTCAGCCGGTACGGCTCGACCCCCACGTCCAGCAGCCGGCGGATCGCGTCGGGCGCGTTGTTCGTGTGCAGCGTCGTCAGCACCAGGTGCCCGGTCAGCGCCACCTGCACGGCGCACTCGAGGGTCTCGAGGTCGCGCATCTCGCCGACCATCACGGCGTCGAGGTCCTGCCGAAGCACCGCCCGCAGCGCCCGCGCGTGGTTGAGGCCGATCCGCGGCTGAATCTGGATCTGCGCCACCCCGGGCAGTTGGTACTCCACCGGGTCCTCGACGGTCATCACGCATTCCTTGTCGCGGTCCTTCTCCATCAGCATGGCGTAGAGAAGGGTCGTTTTGCCGCAGCCGGCGGGGCCGCTGACGATAATGATCCCGTGGGGACAGTGGCTCAGCTCGCGGACCGTGGCCAGGTCCGTCTCGGACAGGCCCAACCGGTCGAGCGGGAGCGGCCCCTCGGCGCGCGCAACGAGCCGCATGCACACCCGTTCGCCCAGCATGGTCGGCACCACGCAGACGCGCAGGTCGATCTCCCGGCCTCCGGTCTTGACCCGGATGCGCCCGTCCTGCGGGAGCCGGCGCTCGGCGACGTCCACGTTGGCCATGATCTTGATCCGGCCGACCACGCTCGCCGCCAGCCCCTTCGGAAGGGGGTCCAGGTCGCGCAGGACCCCGTCCACGCGGAGCCGAACGCGGCCCGTGCCGTCCTCCACCGGATCGATGTGGATGTCGCTCGCCCGCTCCTCGACCGCCTTCAGGAGTATCAGATTCACGACCTTGATAACCGGCGCGGCGTCCTTGGTCGGTTCGGCCGGCGCACCCATCAGCGCCAGCGAGGCCGGGTCGCCGGCCTTGAGCGCGTCGGCGACCTTGAAGAGCGCCTCGTCCAGCTTGCCCTGCTCTTCGGCCGCGGCGACCGCGGCGGTGATCTCTGCCGCGAAGACCTCCGGCAGTTGCTTCATCGCATCCCCCACGCTGCTGCCTTCGAGAATGGCGCGGTGGATGACGCCGGTCGCCTCGGCCAACTCCTTCCCGGCGATCTCGTCGCCGACGATGGCGAACGCCTGGAGAATCGGCACGCCGGAGATGAGCAGCCAGCCCAGCGCCCGCCAGTAGCGTTCCTGCTCGGTCTGCGGGTCGGCCTCAACGCCCGGCGGCGTGAAGCTGCCGTCCTTGATCGCCTTGGCAACGCGACCGGCGACCACGTCCAGCACGCCGCCCGCTTCCCCGGCGCGGGTCATGATGCACATCGCCTTGGAGAACAACTCGGGCTGCTTCTCCATGGCCTCCGAGAGGCGCTCGCCGTTCTCAATCTCGGCCACCAGCACCTTGGCCGCGTCGTCGAAGGCGGTACCCGCCAGCGCGTCGCCCGCTTTCCGCAGCAGAACAACGACCGGGAGCCCTCCCGTAAGCCCGTCTTCCAACGCCTTCCAGAACGTCACGTGCTGTTCCAGTGTCGCACCCATCACGCTACTCCTTTCCAGCCATGGGCAGCCAGGTCTGTCCGGCCCGATTGTACCCGGCCGCACTCGTGCAATAAAGAGGCCGTTTCAGCCACGCGGCCGCGGTGTCGCTTGAATCCCACGGGATGACCGATACAATGTGCGGCATGAATGAAGAGCGCGTGGAAGCGATTCTTTCGGCGCTGCCCGGCGGCAAGATCGCGGTGGTGGGTGACTTCTGTGTGGACCGGTACTTCGACATCGACCCGGACATCAGCGACGTCTCCAACGAGACCGGCCTGGCCATCCATCAGGTGACGGCGGTGCGGCCCGAGCCCGGCGGCGGCGCCAACGTGCTGAACAACCTCGCGGCGCTCGGCGTCGGTGAGGTCCACCCCGTCGGCTTCATCGGACTCGATGGCGAAGGCTTCGAGCTCGCGCGCATCTTTGATTCGCTCGGCTTCCGGCTCGACTTCCTCCGCAGAAGCGAGACGCGACACACCCCGGTCTTTGTCAAGCCGCTGGTCGCCCGGCCCGACGCGGCGCCGGAGGAGCTCAACCGGTTCGACATATTCCCGCGCGAGCCGCTCACCGAAGATGAGGAGGACGAACTGGTCTCCAACGTGCGGGCGGCGTTCGAGGCGGCGGACGCGATGATCGTCGCCGACTACGGCGAGACCGGCAAGGCAGGCGTCGTAACGGCCCGCGTCCGCGAAGTGGTGGCCGAGCTGGCGAGAACCAACCGCGAGAAGCCGGTCCTCGCGGACTCACGCCTCTACATCGACCGGTTCCGGCACGTCGTCGTCAAGCCGAACGCGGACGAAGCGATGAGGCACCTGGGGGACGAGCCCGACGCGGAGCGGAGTATCGTCAAGCTGACCGAGATCGGTGAGCGGACGGCGGAGCGCAACAAGCGTCCGGTCCTTGTCACGCTCGGCGCGGACGGGATCCTGCTCTGTGCGCCCGGCCGCGCACAGAAGATCCCGGCCTATCCTTCCGAGGACGAGGGGGAGATCGACATCGTCGGCGCCGGCGACACGGTACTGGCGGCCATCACATCGGCGGTGGCGGCGGCCACCCCGCTCGATGAAGCGGCGATTCTCGGGATGGTCGCGGCGTCCATCACCATCCAAGAGATCGGCCGATGCGGAACCGCGTCACCCGACCAAATCCGCGGACGCTTCCGGCAATATGCCGAGATGTACCCGGACGTCGTCGGCGCCTGACGGGGAAAACGGGAAAACGGGGACAGATAACTTTTTTCGCCAGGCGGCGCGCCGGTGGCGCTCCCTCTTGCTCCGTCGGCGAAAGAAAGTTATCTGTCCCCGTTTTCCATGCCGAGCGCAGGATGTTCAGAGGCGGACTCTCGCGTGCGGTCATCACCGCTGATATCCAAGCCGAATATGCCCAGCAGAAAGTCCAAGCCTTCCCCGGGGCTGAGCGTGGCGCGGAAGCGCAGCAGCGCCGAGAGTTCCGCAGTGAGGTCAAACCGGCGGGTGGGCGGAATCTCCGGGTCCCGCTTGTAGAATGGGATGAAGAAGTAGCACCGGTGCGCTCCGGTCTCGTCGTCCTTGCCTGACTTCACGCCGTGGGTGACGAACAGCGCCAGGAGGGCGTCCCGCCCGGATAGTCGAAAGCCGCCGGTACGAATCATGAAAAACCAAAGGACCTGTGGGACCGGAAGGCCGAACTTCATCTCGAACGGACGGCGGCGGCCGAGTCTGCCGTCGATGAGGCCGTACCAGTCCCGGGACCCGACCGCCAGGCCAAGGGGCACGTGGAGGAATCGCCTCACCTGCACTTCGGCGTACAGACTCGGGCCGACTGAGAACTCCAGTCCGATTGCGTCCAGGGCGTCGCGGGCCCGATCATCGAGGTACCGCCCCAATCCTCTTGAGGCCCGCGCCCAGAAGCCTGGGTCTTCGACCTCGCTCGTGTCGTAGGTCATCGTTCCGTCCGGCGTCGGGGCGAGCGCACACCCACACGCCGCCAGCACCAGGGTGGCCGCGGCCACAGTGCCGAATCGCCTGGACATCGATTCACCTCCCGGTACCGCGAAGGACCCGGCCTCGACATCAGTTCCCGTACACAATTCCCGCGTAGCCGACGGCCATCTGGAACGCGTCGGGCGGATCGCCCATGACGTCGTGGCTGGTCGTGTACTCGACGAGTGCGGCCTTGTCGGCGCCCATCGCCTTGGCCGCCGCGCTCGTGGCGGCGATGGCGCCGGCGCCGCACGCGTTGGAGTTCTTGTGCGCCTCGACCACCACCTTGTCGGGCTCGAACTGCAGGGCCAGGCCGATGACGCGGCGGTCGTTCGCGTGCATTCTCTTGCGGGCCTCGGCGCCCGTACCCCACGGCGCAAAACCGTAGCTCGCGCCGTAGTGGGTGAGGTCGCTCGAGCCCAGCACGGCGACGCTCCTGCCGGAGCCGGCGAGCGCCGCGGCCACGGCGCTTCCCACGCCGGATGCGTTCGCCGTGGGCGGCATTGCGATCGGCACGATGCGCGCCGCCGGGCACAGGTGTTTGATCATCGGCAACTGGACTTCGATCGAGTGCTCCTGCGCGTGTGAAGTGGGATCGCTGATCAGGCGGTCGGAGCACCGTTCGAGGAGCTGCGCGGCGAGTTCTTCATCGACGTCCACTTCGCCCAGCGGGGTGTCCCACGAGCCGGAATCGTACACCGCCCCCTCCTGCACGCCCCAGGCGTGGACGGCGCCGAAGATGACGAACGTTTCGGGCGTGAGCGCTCCGAGGCACCGGATCACCTTGGCCGCGACGGCGCCCGAGAACATCCAGCCGGCGTGCGGCACAATTCCCGCGAACGGCCGCGCCGGCTCGACGGGCGGCTCGAATCCCTCGAGGAACGCGTCGACCTGCGCGGCGCAATTGCCGGAGTAGAAATTCGGAGCGACCGGCTTGCGTATCACTTCTGACCCTCCCTGCGGTCTGGTCCCCCTTCGGCTGATTATAGGACTTCGACGGCCGGTGTGTCGAACTGTTTTTTGTGACGCCTTCGCGGCCGGCGCGGTCAGGAGAGTTCTTCACTTTTCCCTTCGATTCGGTTATACGTATGTGGAGGATGGCGGGAACCCGGCCCGGCGCACCTGCTCCGGGAAGTCCCGTTCGCTGCTTTTCAGTTTGGAGGGTGAAGGTGGACGGCCAATCGCGTCATGCGAACGGGCTGCGTATCGTCCTGCTGGCTCTCGCCGCAGGGGCGGCGTGCGGATGTACGTGGCCGGCTTACCGGGTTTACGACGGTCCCCGGCGGCCGCTGAAAGACGTAGCGGCGGTCATGGTGTGCGAGCCCCTCGAGATGCGGCGCATCGACTACCGTCCGGTCCCGGAAGGCATCAGCAACGCGTCGAGGCGCTACACGGCCGAGTATCACCTGCTTCCGGGCAGGCACACCCTGTCGGCAAGGAACTACGTCGACCGATCGCTCGGGAAGCCGCGCAGCGCGCGGGGGGGCTTCGCAGGAGCACGCGCGCTTTACCTGGGCGGAATGCTCAGCGCCCAGTTGGAGCTCGAAGCGGGGCGGGTGTATGAACTGGTCTCGGCGTTGAGGCCCGTCGGCCCCGGCCCACCGACCGCTTTGGACCCCAACCCCGCCCCCCGGCGCGACTGGGTGCTCGCGGTCAAGTCGGTTTACACGGTCGAGAGCTTCGCGCTTCGCCGTGCGTTGGCCGGCGGCGGCCCGTCGCACTGGCGAACGCTGTTCCGCAACCACGCGACGACGCTGTCCACACTGGACATCGCCCGCCTCGATCTTCGCAAGGCGGGTTCCACGCCGCGCAAAGGCTCGGCCAAGGTCCTGGATGAAATGAAGAAAGCCACCGCCGTCCCCGGCGTGAGGGAGATCCAGGAGGGCAATTATGGTGCAGCCATCCGGAAGCTCACGCAACTGCTCGCGAGCTCGCCGAAGGATGTGGATGCGCTGGTCAATCGCGGCGTGGCCTACGAACGCGCCGGGCGGTGGGGCGAGGCGGCAACTGACCTCGGCCGCGTCCTGGAGATCGGCCCGCACGGGCCGGCGTACCTGAACCGCGCGGTGACATACCACCGCATGGGCAGGACCGCCGAGGCTCAGGCCGACCTGCGCCGAGCGCTCGAGCTCTGCCTCGCGCCGGGCTTCAGGAAGACCGTCGCCCGGACGCTGCGGGTGATCACCCCGCGCCGAAAGCGCTGAATCCGCGCACCGGAAGTGAAAGCCGCCCACTAGACGAGGATGGGGATGCGCGCCGGCAGGAGCACGGGCCGGGCGAAGAAGCGCGCGGGATAAGGGAACGTGACCCGCGCCTCCTGGTTTCTGACGTACCGGTCGTGGTCGTGGTCGCGGCACCGGGCGAGCATGGTGTTGGACCCTTCGGCCATGTCCAGGATGTAGCCGTTGCAGGCGCGGGTCGCGTAGGCGCGGCCCGCCGCGGCCACGTTGATGTACGTGGTGCGGCCGAGTCTTCGGACGTAGCCCGGCTCCCGCTTTCCGCCGTGGATGTGGCCGCACAACCAGAGGTCCACACGGACGCTGCTGAGGATGTCGGCGACCCGCTCCCGCGGATTCAGCGAGGCGGCTTCATCGCCCGAGTAATTCACCGTCGCGTGAACCGCCTGGTGCGAGCAGACGATGATGTTCCGTTTGTCCTGGTGCCGGGCGACGGCGTCCTTGAGCCAGTCTGCGGTGGCTTCGCCGACCAAGCCGTCCGACTTGCCCCGCTCCGCAGAGATGAAAAACCACGCCAGGGTGCCGTCGATCACGGCGTAACGTGGGGGTTGCCGGATGTACCGCCGCCACAGGCCGGCGGGAATGGCGGCGTAGTCGTGGTTCCCCGCCATCTCATACCAGACCGGCAGCCCGGATCGGTTGCGCACACGGACGTACGCCCGGAGCTCATCCTCATGCCCTGCGTGGTGGGTCAGGTCGCCCAGGCCAAGCACGTAGTCCACAGACCCGATGCGCCGGCGGACATCCTGCACGCACACTTGCAGCCAGTCGGCGCCGTCTCGGCCGTCGTTGTGCCTCCCGGCCAGACCCACGTGCGGGTCGGCCATGGCCCACACCCGGCGGCTCTTCGGTCCGGGCAGACGGGCGGCGCGCTCGAGCTTCTCCTCCGGGCTCACTCGACAGCCCAGGACCAGCCCCGCGCCGCCGACCAGTACGCCGCCGAGAAACTCCCTGCGGCTGATGCGCACTGACGAACGGTCCTTCATCCCGGATTCCCGGCTAGTTGTCCTGCTCGAGTGTCCACATCGCAGCAGTAACCTCTTCAGGTGGAAACGCCCGAACGTGGTGATCGCCCATCAGCGCGTTGGCTCTCCCACTGTGGCGGGCGGCGATGTGGTGGATGTCGTCGTTGGACTCGACATCGATGTCGTCGTGGTCGATCTCCCAGTGCTCGTAGTCCATGACGAGGATGGTATCGGCGGCGGGGGTGCGACGGTTCTTGCCGAGTCGGTTGTTGTAGCCGTAGCTGCAGTCGCCGCCGGGCGGGGTCCAGGATGGGTCGATCCAGTGCTCTTCGAACGCGGCCTCCAGCGCCATGGCGGCCATGCAGGTGGTGAAGACTCTGCCGCCGGCGGCGGTCCCGGTGACCGCGGAGTTGCCACACGCATCGGCCCAACAGGTGTCGATCTCCCAGAAGGCCATGGGGTTGCCTTCGGAGTCGGTGCCTCCGTTCTGCTTTCGCTTGAGGACGAGCGCGGGGTATCCCTCCCAGCCGGAGGGGGTGGTCGAGTCACCCTTGTACCATTTGGCCCAGTAGTCGCCGCCCATGCGGAACAGCGCCAGGCTGGCGTAGTAGATGTGATAGTTGATCGGCTTGCCCTCGGCGTCCCGCGCGACGGCGTGATCGATGTACCGGTTGCCGTTCATCAGGTAGTCGGCTTGGAGGATGGCGTGGGCATCGGAGGAGTTCCCGCCGGTGAGCATTCTGCTGGTCATGCTCAGCGGGGTCATGGCGACGCCGCCGGACCCGTGGTTGGCGGCGTTGAACCAGTAGCTGCTTCGTCCGGACGAGTCCATGCAACCGCCAACCTGCAAGTAGTCCTGGACCTTGGCGTCGATTTCGGACCAGGTGGTGTTGGTCGGGCTGAGGCCGGCCACTCTCCCTGCGGCGATCGCCTGCATGCCCCAGGCGGTGAGCGAGGTGTCGCCCCGCCAGTAGTTGTCGTACCAATCGAGGGGGCCGTAGTACCCGAACGGCCCCTCGTCCGACTGTCGATCGACAATAAAGTCGAAGCCCAGTTGAGCCGAGTCGCGCGCTTGCCGGCGCAGAGCGGGGTCCTGGCACACGCGCGCCGCGCCGCACAGGGCCATGGTGCAGATGGGCTGGGTGTACATGTACTTGTAGCCGTGGACGATGAACCAGCCTTTCTTGCCGTCGGCGTCGGTCTTCTGCTGCACGGAAGGCGAGCAGAGGTGGTTGATGGCCTTTCGGACGGTCTCAGCGAACTCGGGCGGATACTTGTCGGTGCAGCCGAACCCGAAGAAGGTCATCAGCGCCAGCCCGCTCACGCCCGTGTGGTACCCGCCTTTCGTGTCAGTCCACCCACCCGTCGCTTCCTGCTTGTCCTTGAGCCACCTGAGCACCTCGAGCAGGTCGTCAACGTTGTCCCTGGCCGCGGGGTCCACAGCGCCGCCCCCGCCTTCGACAACGGGGATTCCGCCCACCGACGGGCAGGCAAGGACCTTGTAGTCGGTCAGGTACCCCGCGGCCAGCGTCTGGTACCAGAGCCGGCCGGAATAGGGATCCCACGACTTCGGCAGCGTGTCGCCGTGGCTGGAGGAGTACATCTCCAGCGCGTGGCCGATCTGCTCGAGGCGGTGCTGACACTTGAGCTGCATCGCGTTGGCGTATATGGATTGTACGCCCACGATCAACACCGATACCAGTATGAGAATGATCGCGACGACGACCAGCAGCTCGGTCAGGTTAAACGCTCTTTGCGTCTGGTTCGTCTTCATTTATCGAGGCTCCTTCAAGGCGCAATCGGGCCGGTCAGGCCTTTGGCTGGATTCCGCCGTCGCTTGCGGTGCAGAACGCGCGCAAAGGCGACCCGCCGCCCAGCTAATTCTATGCCTCCCGCTTGCCGATGTCAAACGCGGGATGGGGTTCTTCCTCCCAACGCTTGACATCCTTCGGAGGGCGGGGTATGTTGCCCGGAGATTGGCGGTGTCGGCCCGGTGGGGACGGTTCTGTGATCGGAGAGGCCACGATGGCGGTTAGCAGGAAAATCCTTGTAGCTGCCCTTGCAGTAGCCGTCGGCATCGCCGGAGGTTGCGGCAAGCGTGAGGAGAAGGTCCGCCGTGTGGTCACGTCCAAGGACGGCGCGAGCGTGGCGGTGGTGAAGAAGTCGGGCGGAAAGGAGATCGTGGTCAGAGACGGCGCTCGCGTTGGGGAGGAATACGATCGGATATCGGGCACGACGTTGAGCCCGGACGGCCGATCGGTGGCGTTTCGGGCCCGGTCGGGCGACAAGCAGATGATCGTGAGGGACGGCGTCGTCGTCGGCGGGGAGTATAATCAGGTGGGGGCGCCGACGTTCGGCCCCGACGGCACATCGCTGGCGTTCGTCGCCTTCTCCGGCAAGAAGACGTTCGTGGTGAAGGACGGGGTGCGGGTGGGCGAGGCGTACGACGGGGCCGGGCGGCCGGTGTTCAGCCCCGACGGCAAGTCCCTGGCGTTCGAGGCCTCGGTGGGGGAGAAGGCGTTTATTGTGAAGAACGGGGCGCGGGTCAGCGATGAATACGACCACACGTCGTCTCCGGTATTCAGCCCCGACGGCAAGTCGATGGCGTTCGAGGCGAGACGTGGCCTCAAGCGGTTCCTGGTGAAGGACGGCGCCCGGGTGACCGACGAATACGTCAAGATCTGGAGCTGGGGGTTCAGCCCCGACGGCAAGTCACTGGCCTTGATTGCCATGACGGAGACCCACTCGTTTCTCGTCCGGGACGGCCAGCAGTTGGGAGAGCAGTTCGAGGCCGAGGTCATCCAGCCGACTTCCCTGGTCTTCAGCCCGGACGGGCAGACCATCGCGTTCGCCGCGCAGAAGGGTGACAAGTGGTTCGTCGTCAAGAACGGCGTGTGGGAACCGCAAACCCTCAGAGCCGAGGTGGTCCACGGGATGGTGTTCGGCCCCGACGCGAACTCCCTCGCGTTCTGGGCGAGACGGGGCCCCAAGTGGTTTGTTATCAAGAAAGGCGAGCGGTTGCCGGGCGACTACGACAGGCCGTCGCCGCTCAAGTCAAGCCCTGACGGCTCCAAGCTCCTTATCACCGGTGTCCGGGGAGGCAGGACCGCCCGCGTCGAGGTGCCCTGGTAGGAGCCGAAGGCCAAGGCCCTCCCCGTCGGCTGCCGTGAATCAGAAGCCCACGTTGTCCCGAACGGTGATGGTCTTCCTGTCGCAGCCGGGGCCGATGCCGAGCGGCTCGCGCAGGTCCTTGCCGCGGCGCTTGTCCGCGACGCGGTTCCCGGTCACCGTGGCGTTCCGCGTGTTCATCAGATAGATGGCCGACTTCCCGGACGTGCGGATTCGGTCGCGCGAGCAGTTCTCGATGACGTTGTCACGGATGGTTGCGCCGTCCGTCGCACTCACGAAGATCGCGGCGTTGTCCGTGCCGCGAATCGTGTTGCCCTCGATGACCAAGCTCCGGTGTACGCCCGGATTCGGGACGTCCTTCCAGCCGGGGAGATGCGCGAACACGTTGATCGGCGCCTGGGCCATCGCCGCGCCGTAGTTGCACTCCTCAAACGTGTTGCCCCGGATCACCACGTCGCGCGTGCCGATCGACTCCTGCCAGTGCCCCACGTCGGTGGTCACGTGGATGCCCGCTCCGGTGACGTGTTCGAAGGCGTTCTTCTCAATCACGGCGTGGCGGGTCTGGACGAGGAAGCCCCGGGCGCGGTTGGCCCGGACCGTGCAGCCGCTGATGTGCAGCTTCGGCGCCCACGAGACGTTCCCCAGCACGTGGCCCTTCTTCAGCCGCCCGGGCAGCGCATCGGCGAACTCGATTCGATGCACCTTGCTCTTTCGGTCCAGGGCCACCGACTTCACCCTCCCCTCGGCATAGGGCAGGATGGTCTTCGGATCGGTGAACTCCATGTTGTGACCCGGCTGCGGAGGGATCAGCCAGCCGTTGCGGCAGCCCGTTACCACGGTGTGCTTGTCAACGACGGCCCTCACGGTGTGCCACATCCCGTGCACGTTGACCGCATCATCGCCCATCCCTTCGAACAAGCAGTCCAGGATGCGAATCTCCCCGGAACAACTGTTGAAGTGGGCCGCGTCGGCGGTCGATGACATCAGCCGGTTCGTGCCCGGTCGGATGCGGACCTGGACGTTCTTCAGCAGGAAGTCCTTCGAGCGGTGCCCGGTGACCGCCATCCCGGGGGTGGTGTACACCGTCACGTTCTCCACCGTCACGTCCGAGCATTCGCGGAAGCTCAGGGCGTTGTACCGGTAAACCTGGTGCCGCAGGACCAGCAGCATGCCCGGCCTCACGGCGACGCCGCGCGTCAGATTCAGGCGCAACTCCTGCGCCCCGATGAGTTCCGTCGACTTGACCTGGTGGTACACGTCCAGTCCGCGGCGTTGCGGCAGCCGTGTCTTCGGGTCGTATTCCATGAACGCCTGAACCGGCTCGCCGCCCGTGACCGGGTACTCTTTGAACACCTTGACGTCGAAGCTCCTCCCGCGGGCCGCGGTGACCGTGCCGACCGAGAACGGCGGGCGTTCCCAGTCAATCGTCAGGTTCCGCACCGTCACTCGGTCGCACTGCCCAAACTGCATGACGGCGGTCAGGCCGTGAAAGAGCAGCGTCGTATCCTTGCCCTCGACGGTGAGGCCCTTGCACTTCCTGAACAGCATCGCGGCGTGCTTGCTGCGCGGGTTCCTGCCGGCGAAGAAATCGTAGCGGCCCTTACCGAAGACCAGCCGCGCGCCATCCTTGCCGGCCAACGCGTCGATAGCTGCTTGCACGGCCGCGGTGTCGTCCTTCCCGTCATCGGCGACGGCGCCCGCCTTGTTCACGTCGGCCACGGTCCCCTCCTCCGCCTCGGCCGCGAGCGTACAGAGCAGCCCGCACGTCAAACCCGCCAACCGGAGTCCAAGCCGCGTCATTGTCCGTTGCCTCATTTCGCCAGTGCCCTCTCCGTCGCGGTCGCCCCCCTGACCGCCGTCCGCGGTGGGAAGTGTTTCAAGTGTTTCAATGGCTTTGTTCGGCAGAAAAAGTTTTCCGCACGTAACCTATTGTCTCACAAAGCCTTATGTAATATACCCCACGTTCGGCCCTGTGTCAAGCCGCCTGCCGATTTTTCCAGAAAAAAACCGCTCCGCCCGCCGGGTCCCGGCCTGAGCGCGGCACCGGGGATGAGAGAAGGTCGCTTTTCTCTTGAGTCCAACCTGGCTGTCTTGTAGGATTCGCGCCAGGCCAGGGGAGGCATAAGGAGGGATGCGGCGATGGAAACGGTGGTCGAGAAGCTGAAGGAGTTCGCGGCGTTGTATGGGCTGCAGATTGTTGGGGCCATCCTGATCCTCGTGGTCGGTCGATGGGTGGCGAAGCTCCTCAAGAACGTGGTCCGCAGGATGATGGAGAAGGGCAAGGCCGAGCCGACGCTGGTTGCCTTCGTGGTCAACCTGACGTACATCGCCTTGCTGACGTTCGTGATCATTGCCGCGCTCAGCCAGCTCGGCGTGCAGACGACGTCGTTCATCGCCGTGGTCGGCGCCGCGGGCCTGGCGATCGGCCTGGCGCTCCAGGGCTCGCTGGCCAACTTCGCCGGCGGGGTGCTCCTGCTCATCTTCCGCCCGTTCAAGACCGACGACGTCATCGAGGCCGCCGGAGTGCTCGGCGTCGTCGAGGAGATTCAGGTCTTCACCACGACGCTCAAGACGCCCGACAACAAGAAGGTCATCATCCCAAATGCCAAGCTGACCGGCGACAACATCACCAACTACACCGCCAAGAAGGTGCGCCGTGTCGACATGACCGTAGGCGTGAGCTACGAGGCCGACCTCAAGAAGACCAAGGAAGTCCTGCGAGACGTCCTTGCCGCCGACGAGCGTATTCTCAAGGACCCCGCGCCCACCATCGGCGTGGTGGAGCTCGGCGACAACAGCGTCAACTTCGTCGTCCGCCCGTGGACCGAAACGCCCAATTACTGGGACGTGTACTTCGACACCATGCAGGCCATCAAGGAGCGGCTCGACGCCGAGGGCATCGGCATCCCGTTCCCCCAGACAGACGTGCACCTGTATCAGCACTGAGCTCGAACACGGCCGGACGCCCATCGGCGGGCCGCGTGCTCGCCATGGTGCCTGGCACTATGAGAATCCGCAATATATTGATGCGCAGTGGGTTACAACATCTACGCGAATCGGGTGCGGGGGCGCGGGCGTTTTGTGGGCGCCCGATGCCAAAGCAAGCAGAATACAAAGGGCAGGACGGTCCCGGTGCTTCTGTGACTCTTTTGCCTGCGTCATGGTGGAGTCATAGAGTCTAGAGTCATAGTGCCTGGCACTATGAGAATCGGCAATATATTGATGCGCAGTAGGTTATAATGTCTACGCGAATCGGGTGCGGGGGCGCGGGCGTTTTGTGGGCGCCCGATGCCATAGAGTCATATAGGAGTCATAGGAGATCACCTGCTGAGCTCGAACACGGCCGGACGCCCATCGGCGGGCCGCGTGCCCGTCGCGTGAACCGGCTCATCGGAAAGGGCAACGAGTGATGAGGGGCA
>CAZDHT010000005.1:24089-28652 GCA_964505325.1 uncultured Planctomycetota bacterium
GCGTGCCCGTCGCGTGAACCGGCTCATCGGAAAGGGCAACGAGTGATGAGGGGCAAGCTCGATCTCGCCGTGTTGTCGCTCATACTCGCGGCGGGCTGTGGGCCGGGGCCGGACCTGAAGGTCAAGTGCCCGGCCGAGGCCAACGTCTTTGACCGCTGCGAACTCGACATTGGGTTTTCTTCGAGGCTCCGAGGCTTCGCGAGGCTGCCCGACACACAGGTCCACGATGCGTACGATGCCGACCGGAACGGCGTGTACGTGCGCCTGACCGCCGAGTTCCGGCACCGGGACGGCGGAACCGTGGCCGTGCCCGGCTTCGCG
The DNA here is from genome assembly GCA_964505325.1 of uncultured Planctomycetota bacterium. GTDB lineage: Bacteria > Planctomycetota > PUPC01 > PUPC01 > PUPC01 > CAZDHT01. The sequence goes on from CAZDHT010000005.1 coordinate 24,411, forward strand.
ATGAAAGAGGAGCTCGGCGGCCCCTGGCGCTGGCGGGTGCGCTGGTCGCCGCGCCGCGCGGGAGAATGGCACGTCACCGTCCGGCTCGAAGGGCGCGCCGCCCTCGAGGCCGAGCCGGTTTCGATCGCGCAGCGTCTTCAGGACCCGATCGTCGCGCGGACCGCCGACTGGATCGAAGGGCCGCTCGTGGCGCCCGCGGGCGACCAGCATCCGGGCTATTTGCGGCGGCTCCGGCCGCGCGGCGGCTCGGACTCGCTCTGGCTGTTCGGCGCGTGCCGCGCGTGGGTGGTCGCGCTCCAGGACAAGCACAACGATTGGCATCCTCACGAATGGCTCAACCGCGAGAGCGAACTCCTCGCCCCCATGCGGGGGGGCGGATTCAACCTGCTCAACCAGTGGATGGCGCCGTGGGAGTTCCTGCTCGTGCACCACGACCGGGCGGAGCACTGGAAACAGCCCGGTGGAGACTGGAAACGCTCGCCGATCCTGGATGACGCCGATTGGACGCCCTACCAGTGCTTCGACCAGGGCCGGGCCGACGCCTTCGACGATCTGGTCCAGCAGTGCGAGGGCGGGCCGCGCAAGGAGACGATCCGCCTGCTGCTCTCGCCGCTGCCGCACCAGTGCGTCCAGGTGAAGGAGCACCCGTGGGGCAGCCAAGAGAGCGGCTGGAGCCCGGAGAACGACGCGGGCAAACAGTTGCCCAGCCGCCTCAACGGGTTCAGTGGCTTCAGGAAGAAGATGTCCGTGTGGCAGTTTTTCGACGCCGATCCGTCGCGGCCGCTCGACGACAAGCGGTCGCAGCTCTTCGATCACCAGGCCAACTTCTACCGGTACGTGATCGCACGGTGGGGCTGCTCGCGGGCCATCGGCGTTTGGGTCCTCATCGACGAACTGGATGCGGTCGGCGACGTGGTCGGAGTGATGTCGGAGAAAAAGGGCTGGTGGGGTCATCCGCAGTGCGGGCGGTGGCTGGCGGACATGATCCGGATGTTCCGTGGAAAGCTGCAGCGATCCGACGGCATGACCTACGCGGGCGATCCGTTCCGCCATCCGGTGCACGTGGCGACGACCAGCTTCGGCGGACAGGCGGGGCGCGGCGGGAACATCGACTGGACCGGCGGCCCGGCGGACGCGCGGCCCGACATCTTCGGCTGGCATTGGTACCCGGGCTGGGCGCCCGGATCGACGTGGTCGGACGTGTGGGAGCGCACCATCGACGGCGTGGCGAGTTACTCGCGGGCGCCCATCGGCCCCGCGCCGCGTCTCATCAGCGAGTTCGGCGCACCCGACCGCGACAAGCCCGACGACGAGCCGTCAAGGATTTACCCCACGCTGTATCACCACGCTATCTGGTCCGCGATCTTCTCCGGCCAGGCGGGAACGCCGATGGACTGGGACGACGGCAAACAGTTCGGCGAACTCCGCTGGAGAAAACGAAAAGGGATCTTCGACCGAGAGCATTACCCCATCGACCACGTCGCCCAGCTCCAGGCGCTGCGGCGCTTTCTCAAGGGCCTCCGGCCCGGAGACCTTGTGTCCTGCGCCGCCAGGAACGCCCGCGTGAGGTGCGTCGCCGGCGCGCCACGCCGGCTGCACGCGCTCCACTCGATCGAGCAGCCCGACGCCGTGTATGGTTGGCTGTACAGTACCGGGAAGGCCGCCCGGTTCAGGATCGAGGGGTTGCAGCCGGGCACGTATCGCCTGACGTGGCACGACCCGTGGACGGGCGAGCCGGTGGGAGAGGCCCAAAGCGTCACGGTGCGCCACGGGACCGCCGTCACGCTGAGCGCCGGCCCAGCACTGGCCCAGCTCCGAGCGGCGGCAGAGCCATTCCCCGCAGAATCGCGGCTGGCCAAAGGCAACGATGTCGCGTTCAAGCTGACGCAGTCGCCGCCCCGCTGAGCAGGGAGCGTCAGGGCGCCACGGAAAGCTCGAGGCGGATCATCTTCGGCATCTGCCTGCCGGCCACGTCGATGGTGTAGGTCATCGGCGACTTGGTGATCCGCTCGGAGTGCGTTTGTTCCTTGCCGTCCGCCGCCCAGACGTACGTGACGTGGAACGGGTCCACGTTGAGGGTCTCGGGGTTGGCCACCCGCACGCCGACCTTGTTCTTTCCGGCGCCCAGGTGCGGCCGGGCGAACATGTTGTGCTGAAAGACGGCCTTCACCGCGAGCTTGTGAAGCCCGGCCTTCTGCTTGTCGGCCTTCTTCACCTCGACCTTCGTCATCGATTCCGCCCGGACCCAGAAGTCCCGCGTCCCGTGCACGTGCTTCTTCAATTCCGCCGTCGCGGCCACCACGCCCGGCCCCTTCTGATCCGCGTCGGCCGCATCCCACACCTTGCGCCACGTGACCGCATCCGACGAGACGTACAGCCGGCTGACGTCGTCGTCCGCGACGCGGTGGAACTCGGCGGTCAACGTCGCGTTGGTGTAGACGTGCGGCGTGCTCATCTTGTAGACGATGTTGGCGGCCCGCCCGGCCCGCTTCGGGCGCAGCCAGGGCGTCCCGCCCCCGCGCCAGCCGTACCACTGAAACGTGTTGCTTTCGAAGCCCTTCTTGAAGAGTTCGTTCGTGAATCGCGGGGTGAACTCGTGGACGCCGTTGGCGTAGTACCGACAGGTATCCACCCCGTTGATCTTCTTGACGTAGGGCTTCCAGTACTTGTAGTTGAGCTTATCCTTGCTGTCGGACGCGACGCCGCAGAAGTGGTGAGGCGGCAGCTCCTTGGCCGGGGCGTCGCGTTTCACGTTGTACTCGCCGTCGATACAGTCCCACAGGTACGTCACTTTGTCGCCCCGGCGCAGGGTCAGGTCGGGGGCGTAGAGCGACCTCCGCGGGCCGCCCAGCTTCTTCGCCTGCTTTGCATTGGCGGCCATGTAGCCGACGTCGTCGCCGAAGCCGGCGCAGAACTTCGCGTATTTGGCGTTCGTGGTCAGCCGCGCCGCGTCGAGCGCCAGCACCTTCCCGCACGGCACGAACGTCGGACAGGCCCGGCCCTCCTCCTTTGCCTTGGTAAGGACCGTCGGATCGTCGGCAATCTCCTTGAGGCTGGCGATGCCGCCGCCTTTCTCCCGGCTGTACACGTAGGCCCCGATCAGCGGGTCGAACCAGTGCGTCTTGCCGCCGTAAAACGCCTGCGCCGTCGAATGCCCCGGCACGCTCCAGTATCTTCCCTTCACGCCGGCCGTGTTCCACAGGTGGATCAGCACGAGCATCTGCTGCGTGCAGAAACTGTAGCCGTAGGTGTTGACCAGGCGCAGCGCGTCCAGGTCGTAGACCTGGTCCTGCTTCTCGCCGCGCTGTTCGTAGTGGAACATCACCCGGCGGGTGTATTCGTACAGCGCGATCGCCTTCTGCTCCTCGGTCATGCCCGGCTTGCAGATGCTGTTCACGATCGACTGGAGGCTGTGCGTGTCCACCGACTTGTCCGTGGTCACGCGCGGCGCGATCACGTCGGCCGAGGCCATGGCGACCGCCACCATCAGGATTCCGCTCACCAGAAGCATCTTCAACATGCAAGACTCCTCTCACTGGTTCTGTGCCGAGGCCCTCCCGCCTCCAAATCTCCGCCGACTTGACAAGACGCGTATCTCTTGGCCGGCCGCGTCGCCCGCTCGCGCTTTATTCTACTACTTCTTCGCCGTCGATGCATTTGCGCGCCGATTTTCGCGTATAATAGGGGCGGGCCAGGTTTGCAGCAATAGAGACAAGGTGTCGACTCATGCGCTCGGGGCGAAGCGGGTTCACCATCCTGGAGTTGTTGGTCGTTATTTCCATCATCGGGATCCTGGCGGCGCTGATACTCCCGTCGCTTCGAGAGGCCAAGCGACAAGCGCGGCAAGTAAACTGCAAGGAAAACCTGCACGCGGTGGCCGTCGCCCTGCGGATGTACCTGAACCGGAGCAACGACATCATGCCCAGGGCGGCCCAGATGCCCTCGCTCGGACTGAACAACCTGCCCCGGATCGCCGACGTGCTGGCCCCTCACCTGTCCGACCGCAAGACCCTCAAGTGCCCCAGCGACGTGGAGACGAATTTCTTCGCGCGGGAGGGCAGCAGCTACGAGTACCGCAGCATGCTGGGCGGAGAAAGAGTGAGCGATTCATTCCTGTCTCGCCATTGGGGCGAGGCCAGAACCCCGGTGATGCATGACTACAAGCCGTTCCACGGAGAGCCGGGAGAGCCCGGCGCGGCGAATTATCTCTTTGCAGACGGACACGTCGGCGACTTAGAATAG
>CAZDHT010000005.1:28752-36488 GCA_964505325.1 uncultured Planctomycetota bacterium
AAAGCCCTGAATCGAACGAGACCAAGGTGAGCAAGAAGACCGTCCTGATACTGTTCATCGGCGCCGCGCTTGTGGCGGGCGCAGCGACGGCGTATTCGCTCTGGCCGGCGAGGGAGGGCGACCCCGCCCCGCCGGCCCCGCCACCGGTTCCCGCCGAGCAGACCCCCGGGCAGACGGTGAAGTACCTGGCGTCGGAGGAGTTCGGGCGACTGGATGACGCCGACAAGCAGGAGTACTTCGACTCGGTTGTAGATCACTACGAGAGCAAGAAGACGTGGCCGGTGCCCCGCGCGGAATTGACCGACGAAGAGAGAGAACGCCTTCGAAAAAACGCCGGCCCGCTCTTTCAAAAGATGATAGGGAAGCGGATCGACAAGTACTTCCAGCTCCCACGCGAAGAGCGAACCGCCTATCTCGACGAGATGATTGACCGAATGGAGGAGATGCGCAAGGCCAGGCAAGAGCGTCGGAAGCAAGAGGAAGAGGCGAAACCCGGCACGCCGGGCGCTTCCACGAGCGGCCATCCCGGTCCACCCGGGCGTGACTTCAAGCCGGAGTGGCTGAAGCGGTGGATCGAAGAGACCCCACCGGAGGAGCGGGCGAAGCAGGCCCAGTTCATGATGGCGATCCAGAAGCGAAGGCTGGAACGCGGCTTCAAGCGGCTCTGGCGGCGCTGACCCCCTCGCGCGGGCTTGCCAGGCTCTGACAAAGGAGAGAACGATGCGGAAGTACGTGTTGCTCGCGGTGATGGCCGTGGCGGTCGCGGTCGTGACGAATGGCGTCGCCTTGGCAAAGTCCTGGGCGGCCCGCCCGATCATCGTCCACGAATGGGGCGTCAACGTCTACGATTGGTCGACCGGCGCGCCGCGGGCGGAGAAACTCCCCAAGTTCATCTACACGAATCAGAAACCCGGCCGGCTGGTACCGGTGCCGCCGGCGCGGGTCAAGGACATGCCGCCGGATTCCGGCATACGGAGAAAGCCCATCCTGTACTTCTATCCGCCGACGAATACGCCGGTGTCCGTGGGGGTCGAGGTTCGCTTCGCCCACGGATACGCCAAGGCCTGGTGGCCGCAGGCCAACGTCTACCGCACGCCGCAACAGGTCGCCCGGGCCAAGCCCGTCGACTGGGCGGCTGGGCGGAAGCAGCACGGTCATTGGCAGCGGAGCGGCGTCAAGTTCCCCGACGACGAACGTTTCGAGCTGGCCTGGTACAACCTCACCCTCACCAAGAACCGGCCAAAAGACCCGACGCAGGGCGGGAAGCACCTCGCCGACGACCACTGGGTGAAAGTCGCGCGCCAAGTGGACGCGCACTACGTCTCCAACGGCAAGCAAGCGGAGCAATACCTGTTCTACGAAGGCGCCACCACCCGAACGCCGTGCATCGCCGTCCTGCCCGTGCCGGGCGCCAAGCGGCATCACGTCGTCAACGTGGGCGATGAGCCGATCCACGACGTCCTCGTCATCTTCCGCGGCGCGAACAAGTCAAAGCGCTGGACCCGGTACCTCCCCGTCTTGCAGCCCGTCCCGCAGGCAGACCCCAAGGCGCTTCAATGGGGTCACGACGTGCCGCAGGTGATGGCGTTGTCTATCCCGGACTTCAACACCCTGCCTGCCGCCGAATGGGATGACGAGGAGACCTTCCTGCAACGCACCAAATGGCTGCTGCTCAAGGTCCTCACCGCCGGGGAGCATCGTGCCCAGCGCTGGTATCGCGGCATGCGGGACCCGGCCGACCCCCAGCCGCCGACGAAGATGCACATGCTCTACTGGAAAGAGGCCGCGGCCCTGGAGAAGATCTGGCGCAAGGACTTCTTCCGGTCCGACGGGCTCACCATCATCTATCGCGAGTCGCCCGCACAGCTCGACAAGGCGATGCCGCTCCGCATCTACACCAACATGTCCTACTACGTGATGCTCTCCCGCTGCGGGCTGGTGCTCAACCAGGGGGTGCCGTACCAGGGCGCCGCAGGGGCGGCGGAGGCCGTCCGCATGTACGCGTACGAGAAGGATCCGGCCAAGCGCAAGGCGCACCTGAACGTGTGCCTGGCGAGTCGGTTCCTGGCGGTCGGCGCGGCGCGGTACGCCCTTCGGCAAGAGCAGTATCCCGACCAGTCCCGATTGAAGAAGCTGATCGGTCTCCTGGGCGGGCAAGTGGCGGAAGCTCCCTCCGCCGCCCAAGCCAAGGCGCTCTGGGACAAGCACCAACGGGACGCGCGGCAGTGGGCTTCGCTCTTGCGGCAAGCCAGGCTGACCAAGAGTCACTACGGGCCCTGGTTCAACGAGAAGCTCTCGGTCGTATACGAGGGCGACGAGCCTTCGAAGCTGGCCTATTATTTCTACATGATGAAGCCCCAGGGATTCGATCCGGCCAAGGTGGAGCGCTATCGGTACGGCCCTCGGGATGTCCTCGTCGAGTACGACCTCAAGACGAAATCGTGGAGTCTGGCGTGGCCCAAGGCGCGGTAGATACCCGAGCGGCGGGTGACCTGCGAGGCAGGGCACGCAGGAACGGCGAGGAAAGTCCGTGAAAGGGAGCTTGATGAAGAGTCTGGCAATCGGGGCGCTGGGGACGGTGTGCTTCGGCTTTGCCGCGTATGGATACGAGGGCCGGCGCGCCAATTCCGTACTCCTGAACGGCGTCTGGGAGTTCGCGCGCGGCAAGGGCGACGAACGCGCCGAGGTCGCCGCCGGCCAGGCGAAGCTCCATTGGAAGAAGGTCAACTTGCCGGGCCAGATCCTGCCCTGGGGCAAGGACTTGTCAAGAACCGTCAAGTTCGTGTGGCTGCGAAGGACGTTCAAGGTGTCCCGGCCGCAGGCCGAGGGCCTGGCCGTTCTGCGCTGGAACCACATGACCCTCGGCGCGGCCGCCTTCATCAACGGCGCAGAGGTCGGCTGGAACGAGCCGACCGGCCCTTACCAGGTCATCGTTCCCAGGGGCGTCCTGAAGCCGGGCGAGAACGAGATTGTGCTGAAGGTCTGCGGCGCCGCCGGCGTGCGAAAGGCGAAGAGCGGCTACTTCATGTTCGGATCGGGGTTTGCGACCTGCCACAAGCGCGGGATGCCGGCCGTGACGGATGACGTGTGGATTGACTTCGCCAGCGACGTGTATGTGAAGTGGGCGCTGGCGATGCCCGACCTCGCGCACAGCAAGGTGCGCATCCGGGTGACGCCGACCGGCCTCGATCCGGTGGATGGGCTGACCATCGCCGCCCGCGTGATGCCGTGGCCCAAGGGCGAGATGATCGGCCGGGGCAAGACGGCCGCTCGCTCCGCGCCGTCCCAGGACCCCCTCGGCGGCGAGCACTTCTTCGTCGACGTGCCGATGCCCGGCTTCAAGCCGTGGACGCCCGAAGAGCGCAACCTGTACACCGCCGAGGTCGTCGTGCTCAGGGGCAAGGAGCTGCTTGACTCCGTCGTCTTCCGCTTCGGGATGCGCGAGATCAAGGTGGTCGACGGCAACTACAAGCTCAACGGGAAGAACCTGTGGCTGCGCGGCTCGAACCTCGTCTTCGAGTGGAACTGGGGCGACGTGGTCAAGGGCAAAGAGAAGACCTACCTCGTCACCGAGGCCCGCGAGATGAGCATGAACTCGTTCCGCACGCACACCCAGCCGCCGCCCCGCCTCTGGGCCGACATCTGCGACGAGCACGGCACGATGATCCTCGCCGAGCTGCCTGTCCTGTACAACTACCGCGACTACAAGTACACGCCGGAAGAGTACAAGATCTTCCATCGCAACTCACTCACCGATGCTGCCGGCTGGATCGCCCGGCTGTGGAACCACCCGTCCGTCGTGATGTGGGTCCTGTCGAACGAATCCCGCAACGACAACCGGTGGGAGCGCGGGCCGTATCAGAATCTCGTCAACAGGCTCGATCCGACGCGGCCGACCATGCGGACCGGCACCGACGGGACGAAAGAGAACTACGACGTGCACACGTGCGGCAACGTGACGCGGTCGTATGCCGAGGGCACGCTCCAGACACGCATCGCCGGCTGGTTCCGCACCGCGCGGGGCCGCACCGTCACCAACTCAGAGTACATGAACACCTTCAAGCGGTCTCCGCTGCTATGGACGGGCAAGGACGACCGGGCCGCGGACGCGCTGGCCCTGGCGCAACTCGGCGCCGAGCACACCGAGGCGATGCGACGGGCGCGGCTCGACGGCATCTGGCCGTACATGTACGCCGGCTGGACCAAGACGCGGCGCCGCGCCAGAGGCTCCCGCGCGCGGGCGGTGTGGAAGGCGGACTTTGCGACACCGCTGTCCGCGGCGTGGCACAGCTCGCTCTCGCCGGTCCTGGCCAGCCTCGACCTGTTCGATGCGGACTACCTGACCGGGCACGAGGTCGCCACCGATCTCCACCTGATCAACGAGACGTGGCACGAGGCGAACGTCCACGTCGACCTGCTGCTCACCGAGGAACACCCGGAGTTCGTCCCCGAGGCCGAGTGCTTCAAGAAGCCGCTCGCGAAGTGGGGCTTCGACTTCACGCTGAAGGCGGACAGCGTCCGGGTGGTGCCGGTCAAGTGGAAGCTGCCCGAGCAGCAGGGCGGCTATTGGCTGACGGCGCGGACGACGGGCGCGAAGAAGCGGCCGGTGCTCAGCCAGCGGTTCATCCGCGCCGTCGCGCCGCCGCGGGTGACAGCTTCGGCGAGGCAGCGCACGTTCGTCGTCCTCGGCGGCGACCGACGCTCGGCCGCCTACTTCAAGGCGAAGGGGCTGAAGACCACGACGTCCCTGGCGGGCCTTGACCCTAAGACACACGCAGTCGTCGTGTGGAACGCCGACAACGTGAAGCCGGCGGAGAAACGGGCCGCGTCGACGCCGCTGCGCGACTTCGCCGGCGCGGGCGGCCGTGTGACGGTGCTCGACCACCGCGCCGGGCACAAGTGGAACTGGAAGGGCCTCTGCAACGTCGATCTCTCCTGGTCCGGCACCTCCCGCGTCTTCCCGTACCCGGGCCGGAAGCATCCGATCCTTCGGGGCATCGGCGCCGACTGGATGAAGCGCTGGAACGGGCTGCCGGGCACCGTGGCGTTCGGCGGCATCATCGGCCCCGCGATGAAGAACGCCACGAAGATCCTGTGGACGAACGATCCGAACACCCCTGTCGTAGCGGAAGTACCCGCCGCGAAAGGCGGCGGAGTGATCCTCTTCTCGAGGCTCGATCTCCACCGCCGCGTCGACCGCTCGAAGCCCAACTACGATCCCGTCGCCGACAGGATCCTGCTGAACATCGTGGCGAGGTAGGCCGTTGAGGCGCCTGATGCCTCGTTGTTCCATCCGATAACACAGCGTGCGAGGCGGGCGAAAAACGGGGACCGGCACACCGCTGCCTGTCCCGCTTTTCGCCCACGCCAAACACACACGGCCCACGTGGGTCAGAGAAGCTGCCAACAGGGGAGATCAGCGGTCCACGAACGCTTCGTAGATGAACTCGAGGCCGACGAGCATGAGTAAGGCGTGGGCCTGGTTGGCCTTGCCGGAGCCGTGCTCGGACCACAGGGCCATGATGTAGTCGCCGTCCAGAACATCGCGGTCGGCCAGGCGCCGCAGCTTGGCCAGACACGTGGCCTGGAACGGCGTGGGACGCCTCAACAGCGTGGGGAAGTCCAGGTAGTTGACGCGCTTGCGCCGCAGCCATTCCTTGTGGCGGCGGACGGTGGGGATGACTCCCCCCGTCCACGCCTCGAGGCGCTTCCGGATCGACCGCGCCCACTTCTGTCGCCGCCGGTTCCAACGGCCGCGTCGCAGGGGCCACCCGTCCAGCCGGCCCACAGGAAGGGCAAACAACTGCGGGAACCGATCCGCCAGCATCCGCTTGTATAGTTTCTGCTGCCATCGCAGCTCGACCGGTATCCGGACGGCGAAGTCAACGAAGCCGCGGTCGAGAAAGGGAAACAAGTAGTTGAAATCCTCTCTCAACTTGACCGCGTGCTGAACGATCAGCTTGGCCTGCCGGTTAGGGAAATTCCAGCAGGGCAGGTAGTTCCCGAGGAGCCGATGGGGGTTATCCTGGTTGCACTCCGTGACGGCCTGCCGCCCCAGTTGCTTGCACAAGTCGACGTCCACCCGGCACAGCCGGCTCACAATCTCGGGCTGGACCCACCAGTATCGTTTGGCGATGGCGGCGTCTGCGGCTTCGGTATCGCCCTCGGAACGCCTCCCGAGGAACCTTCGCCTGAGGGTGCCGCCCATCAGCACATCGCCCATGAAGCCGGTCACAATGTCGTGCGAAACGGCCGGCAGCTTCTCCCAGTCGCTCAGGAACACCTGATGGAAGAGGTCGACCATGCCGTCAGAGCCCACCGCCTGTCGCGCGTACTCTTTCTCATAATCCCTGGGCGCGGTGAGATCGATCGCGCGGTGAGCTGTCCCGACGGCCCCGGCGACCAGAGAGCCCAGCTCGTAGTCGAACGTGCCGGGCGTGCCGTAAGTCACCGTGTGGATGCTGTTCGCAGGTCTGCACTCGAGCGCCGCTCCGAGCAGCGCGCGCGAGTCGTACCCGCCGCTCAGCGGGAGCAGCACACGGGACTTACCGGTGAGCCGGCGCTCGACCGCCTGGGTGAGCACATCGCCGAGTTCGCGGGTGGCCTCGTTGAGGTCGTCATCGTCGAGGTCTTCGCGGCTCTCGTCGAACCGCCAGGCCCAGTACGTGTGCGTGTCCAGACCGTCGCGGGACACTTCAATGACGCTGCCGTTTGGCACGAGGAACACGTCGTCCAGAATCGTCCTCTTCCCCAGGATGTGCCGGAACGTCAGAAACTGGACGAGGAAATCCCGGTCGATTCGGGCCGAGAATCCCAGCGTGTGGAAATAATGGATGTGCGGGAAGAAATGGAAACACCCGTCGCGGAACGCGTAGTAGCACTTCTGGCTCCCATAGCGGTCCGAGATCAGGCGCAGCCGGTCCTCGCGCGAGTCATATGCCACAATCAGGAAAGACCCGTTGAGTCGCGGCAGCAGGTCGAGCAGTTGAGGGCTCCGGACCAGCTCGTGCAGCAGAGACAGCTCATCCTCTGAGCCCTTCGACGCGGGGCATACTTCCTGAAGGTTGTAGATCTCCCCGAAGAGATACAGAACCTGGCCGTCTCTCGTACTGAGCCGGCCGGGATGACGGCCCGGCTTCTTCAACAGGGCGATGCCGCGCCCCTCGAACACCGTCTCCAGCGCCAACGGGGGCGGCGCCACGGTTCCGCCGGGCTTGAAGACACCGTACACCTATGCTCCTCTCATGGCCCGTCGAGCTCGGGATCGGCCGGCTCAGGCGCGGGAACGTCCGCGTCTTTCAGCCGGTCTGCCCCGGGTCCAAGCTCTGTCGTCGCGGGACGTCTGCGGATTATAGCCGCCCCGCGAACTCAGTCAAACCTCCGCCGCCGGCCCGTTCCGCGCGGGGAAGCTGAATGTCGCAACTGGGACATCTTGTCTGCCCCTCGCCAGCGAGGTGATATTCTTAAGTCGTGCGATCACCACGTTCAATAACCACGGAGTGGTACCCTTGAATGATACCTGTTCCCCAGAAGTACCACTTGCTGGCATCAACCACGAAGTGGTACTTTTGAAAGACACCTGTTCCAAGAAAGTACCACTTCGTCGCGACCGGGCACATCGTCGAAGTAAGTGAGACAGGGGCACCGCTGCCTCGCCAGGTCCGCATTTGCAGATGAGGAGGAAAAGGGCTAGACTGATGGTAACACCTCAGCCAAGTGAAGAGGAGATGTGGCAA